>JBHENW010000048.1:0-35498 GCA_046261875.1 Thermoanaerobaculia bacterium
GACCACGCTTCCGCGAAGAACGCTGCGAGTACCAGGAACAGAACTCCGGCGCACGCGAGCTGGACGCCGTTCAGACGCCGCGGCGCGCGCATGTCCGCGGGCAGCTCGAAGCGCCGCGGGATCGACTTTCCGAAGAAGGCGAGAAGCCCGGCGTAGCTCACGACGATGCTCACGGCGGCGGGCAGAAGCATCCAGCGGGCGTACTCGACGAACCCGATGCGGAACAGGCTCGAGACGACGATGTTGATCGGGTTGGAGATCACAAGGCCGCCGACGAGGTTGGCCACGTAGAGCACCGCGAAGTAGAAGGGCAGCTTCTGTTCGATCCCCCAGTCTTCGCCCGCGATCCGCTCGATGAGATGGAAGACGAGCGGCGTGAAGATCAGCACGGCCGCGTCGTTGGTGAAGAGAGTCCCGACGAGCGTCCCGGTGAAGAAGAGCGCCGCGAACAGGATGCGGCCGCTGCCGCGTGAGGACCGCGCGAGGCGCGAGGCGAGGATTGCGAAGAGCCCGGCCCGCTCGGCGACGAGCGTGATCACCATCAAGCTGGCGATCGTCAGGACGGGAAGGGCGAGCATCCGTCCGGCCACGAGGAGGAGATCGGGGGGGAGCAGGCCGGTCACGACGGTCAGGAGAGCCCCGATGACGGCCGCCTGCGCGTGGCGGACCCGCCAGCGCCCGATGCGCGGGCGGACCAGGGACAGGCACACGGTCAACGCCAGGATCGAAAAAGCGGCCACGGTCGGCACGGCGGATCTCGAAAGGATCGGAAGCGCCGCAACGATATACCGCTGCTAAGATCGCCGGCTTATGAGCAATCCGATCCAACGCATGACGCTGGCGGGCGGGGCTGTCGCCTTGGCCGCTTCGACCCTTCTGGCGCAGGAGACCGCAAGGAAAGCCGACCCGCCTATGGCCAAGAAAACTTCGAAGGTCGTCACGCTCCATGGGGAGACGCTCCGGGACGACTACCACTGGCTACGGGACAAGGAAGCCCCGGAGGTCAAGGCGTACCTGGACTCCGAAAACGCATACACCGATGCGGTCATGAAGGAGACCGAGGGGCTCCAGAAGAAGCTTTACGACGAGATGCTCGCGCGCATCAAGGAGACCGACCTGTCGGTCCCCTACCGCAAGGGGGACTACTTCCATTACTTCCGCACGGAGAAGGGAAAGCAGTACCGCATTTACTGCCGGAAGAAGGGGAGTCTCGAGGCGGCGGAGGAGGTGACCCTGGATTTGAACGCGTTCGCCAAGGACGCGCCGTTCGTCGGCCTCGGAACGTACCAGGTCAGCGACGACGCGAACTGGCTCGCTTACTCGATCGACCTGACGGGATTCCGCGAGTACACCCTGGCCTTCAAGGATCTCCGCACCGGGGCAATCTCCGCCGAGCGCATCCCGCGCGTCTGGGGGTCCGCGTGGGCCGCCGACAACAAGACGGTCTTCTATACGACGGAGGATCACGCCAAGCGCCCCTACAGGCTGTGGCGCCACCGCGTCGGGACGGACCCGGCTTCGGACCAGCTCGTTTTCGAGGAAAAGGACGAGATGTACCGCGCGTTCGTGTGGCGCTCGCGCAGCCAGGCGTACCTCTTCGCAGGCTCCGCCAGCCACACGGCGAGCGAGACGAAGTTCCTTCGGGCCGACGATCCGGGCGGGGAGTTCCGAATGCTGCTCGAGCGCGCCAAGGACCGGGAGCACGACGTGGACCACCGCGGCGACTTCTTCTACGTCCGCGTCAACGACAAGGGGCGCAACTTCCGGGTCGTCTCCGCGCCGGTCTCCGATCCCTCGGCCGCGGGCTGGAAGGAAATCGTGCCGCACCGGCCCGAGGTCATGGTCGAGTCCGTGGACGCCTTCGCCGGCCACCTCGTCCTGTCGGAATGGGCCGAAGGGTTCCCGCGGCTGACGGTGCTGGACATGACCGAGGGGGGCAAGTCCCATTCGATCGCCTTCCCCGAGCCGGTGTACTCCGTCTCCCTGGGCAACAACCCGGAGTTCACGACTCGCCTGCTCCGCTACGAGTACGAATCCTTCACGACCCCGGAGTCGGTTTACGACTACGACATGGGCTCCCGAAAAGCCGTCCTCCTGAAGCGGACGGAGGTCCTTGGGGGGTACGACCCCGCGCGTTACGAGTCGCACCGCCTCTTTGCGAGAGCGGCCGACGGCACGAAGATCCCGATCTCCCTCGTGCAGAGGAAGGGGACGCGGCGCGACGGGCGCAACCCGATGCTCTTGAGCGGCTACGGGTCCTACGGCGCGACGAACTCCGCTGATTTCAATTCCAACCGGTTCAGTCTCCTCGACCGCGGGGTCCTCTTCGCCATCGCCCACATCCGGGGTGGAGGCGAGATGGGCAAGCAGTGGCACGACTCCGGCCGGATGATGTCGAAGAAGAACAGCTTCACCGACTTCATCGGCGTCTCCGAGCACCTCATCGCCGAGAAGTACACCGGCAAGGACCGCCTGGCGATCGAGGGGGGCAGCGCCGGCGGGCTGCTCATGGGCGCGGTCGTCAACATGCGCCCCGACCTCTTCAAAGCGGTCATCTCCCGGGTCCCGTTCGTGGACGTGATCAACACGATGATGGACGAGACGATCCCGCTGACGGTTCCGGAGTTCGAGGAGTGGGGCAATCCCAAGGTCGCCGAGCAGTACGCCTACATGAAGAGCTACAGCCCCTACGACAACCTCGCGGCGAAGGACTATCCCTCGATGCTCGTCAAGACGTCCTTCAACGACAGCCAGGTCATGTACTGGGAGCCGGCGAAGTACGTCGCTCGACTGCGTGCGACCAAGACCGACAAGAACCCACTGATCTTCAAGGTCAACATGGCGGGGGGCCACGGCGGGTCCTCCGGCCGGTACGACAAGCTGAAGGAGGCGGCCTTCGACTACGCCTTCATCCTGCGTGAGCTCGGAGTGAGCGAGGCGAAGAAGGCTTCCTGACCGAAGGGTCCGCCTCAGCGAGGGCGTCAGGACCGCGCCTCAGACGGACGCTTCGTCCAGTTGCCGGAGTGATCGGCGGCGAGACCCTCACCCCCCCTTCCGGGTCTCCGGGCCTTGTCGCTCATCGACGGTCTCACGTGACTTTCGCCGGTCAGGTCGTCGTCGTCACCGGCGCCTCTTCCGGGATCGGGCGCGCCCTCTGCATCGAACTCGCCCCTCAGAAACCCCGTCTCGTCCTGGCGCGCGAGGAGGCGGCGCTTCACGCAGTGGCCGCCGAGTGCCGGTCGCGGGGCGCGGAGGCCCTCGCCGTTCCCACCGACGTCGTTTCGGAAGTGGCCTGCCGGAAGCTCATCGAAGAGGCGGTCGGGCGCTTCGGCGGCATCGATGTCCTCGTCGCCAATGCAGGCATTACGGATGTGGTCGTCCTTCGAGGACATGAAAGACCTCTCCCTCTACGAGAAGCTGATGCGGGTCAACTTCCTCGGCGCGGTGTATCCGGCGTTTTACGCATTGCCGCATCTGAAGAAGTCCCGCGGCCGGATCGCGGTCGTCTCGAGCCTGGCGGGCATGACGGGCGTCCCGACGCGGACCGGCTATGCGGCCACGAAGCATGCTCTTTTCGGGTTTTTCAATTCTCTCCGGATCCACGCCCAGTTAATCGATGTCGAGTCCGGGTTTCACCTGTGGGCCAACCGGTACGACCGAAGCCTGGAGGACGTGTTCGCGCTTCAGGACGACATCTCGAAGCATCCCGCATTCCAGCGGGAAATGTGGGAGAGCGCTCTAGGCGTTTACGCGGTCCTTCTCGCGCGAGCCGGCGACCACAGGAAATCGGAACAGTACATCGCGCGGGCGATCGAGGCCGACCGGGCCTCGGCCACTTTCACCACAGCGAGTACAACATCGCGTGTGCGTACGCGCTGATGGGGAAGCCGCGGCTAGCAGTGGAGTGGCTGATGAAGGCGGCAAACAACGGATTCCCGTGCTACCCGCTCTTCGCCTCGGATCCGAACCTGATCTCGCTGCGCAGCGACCCGGCCTACCAGTCACTCATGCGGAAGATGAAGGCCGACTGGGAGCGCTACCGGGCCACGCTCTGATTCGGGATTCGAACGGCTAGCGCCGCGAGACCGTCGTCCGCGCCAGGTAAGCGCGCGCCTCCCCCAGCTCGCGCCGCTCCGATCCGTTCTTCCCGGCCAGCTCCATCAGGGAGGCGAAGTGCGCCCGCGCCTGCTCCTCCTTCCCCGCCTGCTCCGCTCCGCGCGCCGCTCCGTAGAGCGCGTTGAACCGGGCGGGCGAGCCCTTCAGGACCGCTTCGTATTCCGCGAGGGCTGCGTCCGGCTGCTTCTGCTCGAGGAGCAGGTCGGCGAGCATCTCGCGGGCGGGCTGGATCGGCCCCGGCGTGACGGGATGCTTTTCCGTGGAGTCCTCGAGCTTCGCGGCGCTGGCCAGGAGCTTCCGGGCCTCGTCCGGTTTGCCTTCTGCCTGAGCGGTCCACCCGGCGGCCTCGAGGCGCCAGATTTCCACCTGGCCAGACCAGTAGGCGTTTTTCGCTTCTTTCAGCACATCCCGGATCTCGGTCAGCGCCGCGACTTCCACGTTCGCAGCGGCCGCCTTTCCGATGCGGGCGAGGCCGATGCCGCGGCCCAACCGCACCAGCCCTTCCGCCCACGGGTACTTGTTCCAGTCGAACCAGTCCGGTGAGAGCGTCAGGGATGCCGCCTCGGACCAGCTCCGCCGCTCGAGCGCCCACCGGACGGGCGCGGCGGCCAGGGCGTATGCCGCCGCGAAGTTCTGCCGATCGAGCTTGCCGATCCCGCGCAGCTCCTCCTGCGCTTTGCGCGCGTCTTTCTCCCGTCCCTGCTGGAGGTACGCGTACATCAGGTAGTCCAGGGCATGCGCCTGATCGAACGATCCGCTCTCCGGGTCGGTTTTCCGCACGTGACGCAACGCGGACTCCGCCGATGCGATGTTCGATGCGATCGAATCGTTCCAGAGGCCCAGACGCGTGAAGATGTGGGAAGGCATGTGGAGGGCGTGCGGGGAGTCCGGCGCGATCCTGGAGTACTTCCGCGCGGCTTCCGTGGCGCGGTGAGCCAGAGGCGGATAGTCGTAGGCGTGGATGATGTAGTGCGCGATGCCGGGATGATTCGGCTCTGCCGGGAAGATCTTCTCCAGTATGGCTCCCGCCCTTTTCTGATTCGCATAGCTCTTGTCGGTCGGGAGCGCCGTCCCGACGAGGTGGATGGCATAGAAGAGAGCCGCCTCGCGGTCCTCCGGGTGCCGCCGCGACAACTCCTCCATCCTTTTCTCGTAGGCGAGCGCCCGGGTCCGGTGGTCGACCGTCTCGTAATCGCGATAGTAGGTCTCGATCGCGGCCACGTAGTCCGCCTCGCGCCCGGAGGGTCCGAGCGCTTTCGCGCGAGCGACGGCGTCGCGCCCTCTCTTCAACCGGCCCGCATCCGGCGGCTCCCAGATCGGCTCGTATAGCGACATCGCGACGCCCCAGTGCGCCATCGCGCACTTCGGATCGATCTGCGCAACCTTCTCGTAAGCCTTCGTGGCCTCGGCGTACCAGAACGAGTGCATCATCGCGGTGGCGGTGTCGAACTGCTTCTGCGCATCCGGTGAACAGGAGATCGGGAAATGGACTTTTCCGAGCCGCGTCGGGTCCACCGCGCCGTGATCGTGCTTTCCGTCGCCGGTGCCCAGCGCCAGAGAGCTGCCCAAAAGAAGGACTGCGGTTGCAACGGCTGTCTTCACTGGATGCCTCCTGAATGAAAGAACCTCGATCTTAATTCTTGAGGGGTCGTTCGTGCATATTGCATATTCCGAGTCGAAAAATGCAGGAATGCACGATTGACCCCTGATCTGCTCGAGACCGCTCCAGGGGACTGCGCGTCTTCGGCGGCATCCAATTTGCCGCGGGAGCCCTCTTCGCCGGCCTGTCCTTTGTCGTCCTCGCCGGCCGGTTCATCTCGCGAGGTCAGACGGCAGAGCCGGTGACTCTCTACGTCATCCTCTCCGCGGCCCTGATCACTCTCGGAATCGGCTCGGTGCGGGGCCGGCGGTGGGCGTGGGCGCTGACGATCGTCGCAAACGCGGCCGCGGTCGCATTCGGGTTGCTCGTGGCGCCCTTCCTCGTCTGGATGGTCTCGCGGTTCCTGGCGGCCGAGCCGAGCCTCTCGGGACACGGACATTCCTTCGGATGGGTCGTTCTGGCTCCCCTCGTCTTGATCCTCTTTCTGATGATCCTTCTGCCCCTTGCATTCGTGCTTTTTTACGCGCGGCGGGACGTCCGCGCGACCGTCGAGCGGCTCGATCCGGAGCCGGGTTGGACCGACAGACGGCCCCTTCCCGTCGTGGCCGCGGCCGTCCTCTTCGGCTCGATGGGGGTGGGGTGGCTCTCCGCGCTCTGGACGCCGGTGATTCCGGTGCCGGGCGCCATCCTCACGGGAGACACGGCGCGGGCGGTGGTCCTCGCTGTCGCCCTCGGGTGCGTGGCGATCGGCTGGGGCCTCTACCGCGGGGCGCGTGGAGCGTGGCTCGCGGGACTCGTCCTCTCCATCGCAGGAGCCGCTTTCTGGTTGTGGACGCTGCGCGACCTCGACTTGCCTGCGCTTCAGCGCGCGATGGGGGCGAGCGACGAAGAGCTCGCCGTCATGCGCCGGATCGACCTCCGCCCCGGCCTCCTGCCCCTGACGGTCGGGGCCGCCGCCGTGTGGACCGGCTTCCTGTTCTGGGTCCGGAGGTTCCTGACGCGGGACCCGCCGGTCAGTAGATGATGACCTGGTCCCCCACCGAGGCCATGTCGTAGAGCTTCCGGATGTCCGCGTCTCCCAGGCGCACGCACCCGTGGGAGACGCTCCGGCCGAGCTGATCGACGGCCAGGGTCCCGTGGAGCGCGTAGCCGCTCCCGATGTTGAGGCGGTGGCTGCCGAGGACCTTTTCGAAGCGCCGTTGCGGTGCCGTCACGGGCGGCACGATGACGGCGTTGCCCGTCTCGATGACCTCGCCGTGCGGCAGCTCGCGCTCCGTGCCGTCCGGCAGGACCTCGACGACCGTTTTGCCTTTCAGCTGGAGGACGCGGCCGGCCGGCTTCTGTGATCCCCGCAGCAGGGACCAGACGCCGCCTCCCGTGCCGCCAGAGTCCACGGGATTGCCCGTGGCCACTTCGATCGCCGCCCCCGGCGCCAGGTGCACGACCTTTTTCTTCTTCTTCCGCGCCTCCTCGATGAAGTGCCAGTCGGGCGGGACCCAGACGGGGTTTACCTCCTTCGAGACAATGCGGAACCGACCCGTCGGCGTCTCGAACTTCATCGTCCGCCCGGCTTCGACGAGCGTCGTCCCCTTCCCGGTCGAGCAGACGGCTTCGAAGATCGTCTGGCCGTCCCGGCGGACGTAAACCTTGTTCTCGGCGGTCGAGACGATGATGGTCTGCCTCGTGTCGGTCCCCTCTTCGAAGCGGATCTCGGCGTCCTGCACGTCCGACCGCAGTCGCCGCAGCCTCTCCTCGCGCTCCTCCGCCGTTTCCCGCAGGGACTCGAGACGTTCCTCCATGCGCCCGGCGATGAGCGCGTCGATCTTCTCGAGGCGGCGCAGGCGCGTCGCATCGCGCGCGTTCTCGAAGCCCGCGGCGATCGAGATGGCCGCGAACCCCAGAGCGATCACGAAGAGCCCCCACGCTCCGAGAAAACCGAGGCGGAACTTCACGCGGACCTCCTCATGGCTGGATCAGAAGATGTACACGCGGGTCTCGGGTCCGATCCGCTTCCAGATCGCCGCGAGGTCCGACTCGGGCACCATGAACGAGCCGGGCTTGGGGCCATCGAGGGGGCTGTCCGGCGCCGGAGGTGAGTGGATGACGTAGTCCTCCGAGAGGACGAGGACGAGCTTGCCGAGGCCGGCCGGGACCCGCGGCGCCTCACGCGGCGGCCGCTCCCCCTTCATCGCATACATCCAGGCGGGAACCCGCCAAGCCGCGCCCTCCAGCTTCTGCCGGACGTTGAAGGACCCCGTCAGCGGAGCGAACGTCCAGCGCTCCCCCTTCCGCCCCTCGATCGTGCGGGCTGCCCCGATTTCGACCGGCGCGTCGCGAAGGATGTGGTCCGCGTAGTGAAAGGAGAGCTTCCTCGCTCGGGTGTCGATGGAGATGTAGAACTCGTTTCGCCGCAGGTTGCTCACGTACTTGAGCCGCGCGTCGAGCAGGCGCTCCAGGGTTTTCTCGTCCGTTTCCATTGTCGCGAGATCCTGCCGGATGCGCTTGAGCTCGAAGGGCGCCGCGGCGTTCTGCTGGACGGCGCGCTCGAAACGCCGGTCGAGCGCGCGGCGGTGGAGCGAGACCGCGCCGGCCAGCGCGAGCGCCAAGAGAAGCAGCGCGAGGTTGGCGGCGAGGGGCGGCCGGAACAGCTTGCCGGCGCGCCGGAAGGCCTGGCTGCGCGTCAGGTAGGCAGTTTTGACGGAGATGAGGCCGGACTGGTCGATCGCCCGCCGGGGCGGGACGCCGGACTCTCGGCGTTCGTTCATCGCGAGATGCCCGGGTGCAAAGTTTCCGCCACGCCGCGAGGGCCGCGGAAGTGTCGGTCGCCCAGGGGGATGCTTAAGCGGGCTCCGGCTCGCCCGGCGACGAGGACGCCATGGAGGAGCCGACCGTCGTCCGGTTCCGGGAGTCTTCGAGTTCCGCTTCGAGCCGCTTGCGCCGGGTGATGTCCCGGTGGACGTGAATCGCGCCAACCGAGCGGCCGTATTCGTCGCCGAGCGGAACGACGGCGACCTCGCACTCCCCCGCGCTTCCGTCCTTGCGCACGAAGCGGAGCTCGCCCGTCCACCGCCCGTTGCGCCGCATGCCCTCCATCATCTGCGCGAAGCGCCCCTGCTCGGAAGGGTCATGGAGCCACTCCGGCGTCCTTCCGTTGAGCTCCTCTTTCGTGTAGCCGAACATGCGCTCCGCTCCGGGGTTGCACTCCGTCACGCGGCCCTCGAGGTCGGTCACGAGGACGCCGTCGAAGACGTGCTGGACCGTGCGTGCCTGGCGGCGGAGGATCTCTTCCATGCGCGTGCGATCCGTGACGTCGCGAAAGCTCCAGACGCGCCCAACGGTCTTCCCCGAGACGCGCTGCGGCTGCGAATAGCGCTCAAAAACCCGGCCGTCCTTGAACTCGAGCCAGTCGTAACTCTGGGAATCCGGGTGGCCGTAGAGGTCCCGCACCTTCTTGACGAACTTTTCCGGGTCGCGCAGCTGGTCGAGAACGAAGGCGAGCGCCTGGTTGTCGTCGCGCGAGGCCACGATGGAGGCAGGGATCCGCCACATCTCGACGAACTTCCGGTTGAAGCTGACGATCTTGCCGTTGGAGTCCACCACGAGGATCCCGTCTGCGGTGGATTCCAGCGTCGCCCGCAGCAGGGACATCGTGTTCTCGACTTCCTCGTCCGACTCCTTGCGCTCCGTCGCGTCCCGGAAGCTCCAGACCCTCCCGACGACCTCGTCCCCGACGCGCTGGGGCCGCGAGTAGCGCTCGAAGAGCCGCCCGTCCTTGAACTCCAGGATGTCGTAGCTTTCCGAGTCGGCGCGCGCGTTCAGCCGCAAGACTTTCTTGACGAAGCTTCCCGGGTCGCGCAGTTGATCGACGACGAGCGCGAGCATCCGGTTCTCGTCCCCTTCCGGGGCGTCCTCGGGCAGTCGGAACATCTCGACGAACCGCTTGTTGTAGCTGACGAAACGCCCCGCCTGGTCCACGACGAGAATTCCGTCCGCCGTGGAGTCGAGAGTCGCCCGCTGGAGCGCGAGGGTTCGCTCGAGCTCCTCCTGCGCGCGCTGCCGGTCGGTGACGTCGAGCGCGACGCCGATCGTTCCCTTGATCGTGCCGTCGGCATGCCGCAGCGGCTCGACATGGGTCTGGAAAATCCGGTCGAGCCACGTGATTTCGAAGCTGGAGGACTGCCCCATGAGCGCTCGGCGATGCGCCACCAGCGGCGGGAACTCGGGATCCCGGATCTGGAAGTATTCGGAAACGGTCTTGCCGACCGACTGGTTCGGCTTCTGTCCCATCGCCTTCAAGCCGCCGCCGGCCGAGGAGGTGAAGCGGAGATCGCGGTCCGTCGTCCAGAGCACGGCGGGCATCTGGTCCACGACGAGCCGGAGGCTGACTTCCTTCTGGCGCAGCGCCTCCTTGGAGTCGCGGCGCTCTTCGAGCATTCGCCGCCGCAGCTCGAGCTGCCGGACGACCTGGCGCGAGAGCGCGCGGAGCGCCGACTCCTGCTCTGCGGTCAGCTCCCGCGGAACCGCGTCGAGCACGCAGATCGTTCCGAGGGCGTGGCCATCCGGCGTAACCAGCGGGGCGCCCGCGTAGAACCGGATCTTGGGGTTCTCCGTCACGAGCGGGTTCGTCGCGAACCGCTGGTCCGCGGCGGTATCCGGCACGACCATGACTTCCCGGTCGAGGATCGCGTGGGCGCAGAACGCGATGTCGCGCGAGGTCTCGGCGGCGGACATCCCCAGGCGTGACTTGAACCACTGGCGGTCCCCGTCCACCAGCGAGATGAGCGCAATCGGCGTCTCGCAGATGCGCGACGCCAGAAGGGTCAGATCGTCGAATTCCTGCCCGGGCTCCGAGTCGAGGACTTCGTAGCTCCGAAGGGCTTCGATGCGACCGGTCTCGTCCTCGGGATGTGGTGCGCCCATTGAACGGTTTGCGGCCAATCCTACAACCCGTCCCGCGGCGGGGCGGGGCGGCCGGTACAATCTTTCCACGCCATGGCCCCATCGCGCGGGACCCGCCTCGGAAGTGCCGGGGAGGAGGAGAGATGACTCTCCCGCCGGGCTCCCGGCTGGGCCCGTACGACATCCTCTCCCCGCTCGGGGCGGGCGGAATGGGAGACGTCTATCGGGCAAGGGGCCCGCGGCTGGCGCGGGAAGTCGCCATCAAGGTCCTTCCCGACTCGATCTCCTCCGATCCCGGGCGCCTGCGCCGGTTCGAGCAGGAAGCGCGGGCGACCTCCGCCCTCAACCATCCCAACATCCTGACGATCTTCGACGTCGGGGAGTCGAAGAGGACTCCGTTCGTCGTCTCCGAGCTCCTCGAGGGCGACACCCTCCGGGAGATCCTCTCGGGAGCCCCGCTGCCGCGGCGGCGGGCCCTCGACCTCGCGGGCGGAATCGCGCACGGGCTCGCCGCGGCCCATGAGAAGGGGATCGTCCACCGCGACCTCAAGCCGGAAACCTCTTCGTCACCCGGGACGGCCGCGTGAAAGATCCTCGACTTCGGGCTCGCCAAGCTCACCCGTCCCGAGCGCGAGGACGTTTCCGCCGACGCGCGGGCCACCCGGACGGAGGAGACACAGCCCGGCACGATCTTCGGCACCGTCGCGTACATGTCCCCCGAACAGGTGCGCGGCAAGGCAGCCGACCATCGCTCCGATCTCTTCGCGCTCGGCGCGACCCGGACCGCGCCCGCCTCTTCGAGCAGGAAGCGCGCGCCGCGGGGGTCCTCAACCACCCCAACATCACCGCGGTCCACGACATCGGGACGAATCCGAGCGACGGTTCGCTCTACGTCGTCAGCGAGCTCCTGGAAGGAGAGACCCTGCGCTCGCGGCTCGCCGGCGGCGCGCTTCCCGTGCGCAAGGCGATCGACTGGGCCCGGCAGATCGCGCTCGCCTTGGCGGCCGCCCACGAGAAAGGGATCGTCCACCGAGACCTGAAACCCGAGAACGTCTTCGCCACGAAGGACGGCCGGGTCAAGATCCTGGACTTCGGGGTCGCCAAGCTCACGCGCCCCGAGGAAGGCGCCGGTCCGCACACCAATCTGCCCACGGCGACCGCGGGCACCGAACCGGGCGTCGTGATGGGGACGCTGGGTTACATGTCGCCCGAGCAGGTCCGCGGCAAGCCGGCTGACCCCCGCAGCGACATCTTCTCCTTCGGCGCGATTCTCTGCGAGATGCTCTCGGGCAGGAGGGCGTTCCACGGCGACTCGGCGGCCGACACGATGTCGGCAATTCTCCGGGAGGAGCCCCCGGAGCTCTCCACGACGAACCGGAACGTCCCGCCGGGACTGGAACGCATCGTCCGCCACTGCCTCGAGAAGAGCCCGGAAGAGCGCTTCCACTCGGCCCACGACTTGGCTTTCGACCTCGGGGCCCTGTCCGAAGCCCCGGCGAGTCCGACGCTCGTCATACCGCGCCAGCACGCGTCGGGACATTTCCAACCGCGTCCTCGCGGCGATCTCTCTTCTGCTCGCGGCGGCGGTCGCCTATCTGTTGACCCGGGCGGCGCGAGAGAAACCCCCGGAGCCGCCCCGAACCGGCTTCCTGACGTTCTCCGGTTACGACAAGGATCCGGCCGCCTCGCCCGACGGGCGCTTCGTCGCATTCGTCTCCCAGCGGGACGGCCGCTCTCGTATCTGGCTCGAGCAGCTGGCAACCGGCGACGAGGTCGCCCTCACCGCCGGGGAAGACACGGCGCCGCGCTTCTCTCCCGACAGCAGCGAGCTGCTCTTCGCCCGCGCGGAAGGCCTCCGGTCCTCCCTCTACCGCGTCTCGCTCATGGGAGGCGAGCCGCGAAAGATGATCGAGAACGCGTTATCGGGCGACTGGTCTCCGGATGGTTCCCGGATCGCGTTTACCCGCGCGAGCGAGCGCGGCCAGCGCTTGGGATCAGTGCTCGCCGTCGCGAACACCGACGGGTCCGGGGAGCGCGTCGTGTCCGGCGAGAGGCTCACCCTGCTCTGGCTCCCAAACCTCGTGGCGGGGCTGGACCTCCTGGCGTCCGGCGAAATCGTTTTCGACGCGATTTCGCTGCGCCAGAACTTGCGGGAACTGACTCTGTATCCTTCCTCCCTTGCCGCAGAGGAATGGGTCACGCGCGGCAACAGCGTCGACCGCCAGCCGATCTACTCACCGGACGGCGAGTGGATTGCCTTCTCCTCGACGCGCAGCGGCAACATCGACATCTGGCAGGTCCACCGCAAGACGAAATCCGTGCGGCGTCTCACCTCGGATCCCGCGGACGACTGGGACCCGGGGTTCACGCGCGACGGCAAGTCGCTGCTCTTCAGCTCGAATCGGGGGGGGCACTTCGAGATCTGGCTGGCGGATGCGGACGGCAGGCGCGCGCGCCAGCTCACGAGAGACGGCGTGGACGCGGAGAACGCGACCGCAACTCCCGACGGCGAGTGGATCGTCTACGCTTCCGGGAATCCCGAGAAACGCGGCCTCTGGAAGATACGCAATGACGGCTCGCAGCCGGTGCACCTGCTAGCCGCCCCCGCCCTGCATCCCGAGGTCTCTCCCGACGGGAGCCTCGTGCTGTACCACACCCTCGCCGATCCCGGATGGACCGAGCTGCGGGTGATTCGGATGGAGGATGGAGCTCCCGTGGATTTCCGCATACGGATCGAATTGCCCGGCGGCCAGATTTCGGCCGACCTCATGATGAGCCCGGCTTCCCTCGGAAGGGCGCGCTGGATGCCGGACGGTCGCGCCATCCCGTTCGTGGCCGTGGACGAAAAGAATCGCAGCGGCGTCATGGTCCAGGACTTCGTCCCGGGCCGCGAGACGAGCGCGACGCGCCGACGACTCGCGGGATTCGGCCAGGAAGGCAACGCCGAGTCGCTGGGGATCTCCCCGGACGGAAGCCGTCTCTCGATCTCCGGCATTGAAGTGTCTCCCGGTCTCATGATCGTGCAAGGCCCTCCGGGACTGGAGCGCACCCGCATTCTGGAACGAGAGGAGCGGTGATCGCGTGACTCTTTCACCCGCCTCCCGCCTCGGACCTTACGAGGTCATCGGTCTCCTCGGCTCGGGAGGGATGGGAGAGGTTTATCGCGCGCGGGACCCGCGCCTCGGACGCGACGTCGCGATCAAAGTGCTTCCGGCCGCCGTCACCAACGACGCGGATCGGGTCCGCCGCTTCGAGCAGGAGGCGCGCGCCGCGGGCGTGCTCAACCATCCCAACATCACCGCCGTCTACGACATCGGGCGGGAGGAAGGATCCCTCTACGTCGTTTCCGAGCTTCTCGAAGGCGAGACGCTGCGGTCCCGGATCGCGGGATCTCCCCTGGCGGTCCGCCGGGCGATGGACTATGCCCTCCAGCTCACCCACGGCCTCGCCGCCGCGCACGAGAAAGGGATCGTCCACCGGGACCTGAAGCCCGAGAACGTCTTCGTGACGAAGGACGGCCGCGTCAAGATCCTCGACTTCGGTCTGGCGAAACTGACGCAGTCGGAATCCGGCGGAGGCCCCCAGACGAACCTGCCGACCGCGACGGCCACGGAGCCCGGAGTCGTCATGGGAACTCTCGGCTACATGTCCCCGGAGCAGGTCCGCGGCAAGCCGGCCGACGCGAGGAGCGACATCTTCGCTTTCGGCGCGATCCTCTACGAGATGCTCTCGGGCAAGAGAGCGTTTCACGGCGACTCGGCGGCCGAGACGATGTCCTCCATCCTTCGGGAAGATCCGCCGGACATTTCGGCGACGAACAGGAACGTCCCGCCCGGACTGGACCGGATCGTCCGCCACTGCCTCGAAAAGAACCCCGAGCAGAGGTTCCACTCCGCCCACGACCTGGCCTTCGATCTGGAGGCGCTTTCGACCACGAGCTCGGGCGCCGTGGCCGCCGCGGCGCCAGGGCCTTCCGCGCGGAGGCGCTCGTACTCCATCGCCATGCTGCTCGCCGGCGCGCTGGCCGGGGCTCTCGCCGGCGCTTTCCTGGGAGCCCGACTCCTGCGTCCAGCACCGCCGGAAGCCCCGGTCGTGCGCATGCTCACTTTTTCCGGCGACGACTGGGGGCCGTCCGTGTCCCCGGACGGCAAGTTCGTGGCGTTCCTGTCGGCCAGGGATGGCACCGACAAAGTCTGGCTGAAGGAGCTCGTGGGCGGAAACGAGGTCGCGCTGACGTCCGCGGCGGAAGACCCGGTCCGTTTCTCCGGCGACGGGTCGTCGGTTTTCTTCTTCCGCGAAGAGAACGGCTCGAGAAGCCTCTACCGCATCCCGGTCGTCGGAGGCGAGCCGCGACGCATCCGGCAGAACGTCCACGGCGCCGCCGTCTCCCCGGACGGCAGGACGATCGCCTTCACCAGTCCGCCCGTGCTCGGAGCCGTGGGCCAGCCCGCGCTCTTCCTCGCTGCCGCCGACGGCACGGGATCTCCCCGGGAGCTCGCCCGCTTCGAAGGAGGAACGCTCGCGAGCCTGACGTGGTCTCCGGACAGCCGCCGTGTCGCGGCGATCCATCAGGATCCCGGGGCCTCGACGATCCCGGCGCGTCTCGTCGTCATCGACGTGGACGAGGGGACACGCCGGGGGATCGCGCCGGCGCGGGAGCGAGGGCTCCTGGGCATCGTGAAGTGGGATCCCTCGGGGGACTTTCTCCTCTACACGCAGATGGAGGCCGTCTCCACCTCCGATCTGAGCGGCGTCGGCCGCCTGTTCCGGTGCGACGTTCGAAAGCTCCGGCACAGGCTCCTGCTCTCCTACCCGCGGGCCATCGGAATAGCCGGCCTGTCCGTCGCCGGCCCCGGCCGCCTCGTTCTTGATGCGGACGATTCCCGCGAGAACCTTCTGGAGGTGAGCGCCTCGGGCACGCCGCCGCCCCGTTCTTTGACGCACGGAAGCGCGACGGATCGGCAGCCAGCGTACTCGCCGGACGGCGAGTGGATCGTCTTCAGCTCCAGCCGCAGCGGGAACTGGGACCTCTGGCAGGTTTCCCGCAAGACGGGCGCTTTGCGGCGCCTGACCGACGACCCGGCGCACGACTGGGACCCGGCATTCACTCCGGACGGCAGGAAGCTCGTCTGGAGCTCCAACCGGACCGGTCCGTTCGAGATCTGGATCTCCGAAGCCGACGGAAGCGCGCCGCGCCAGTTGAGCCGCGACGGTGTGGACGCGGAGAACCCGACGGCCACGCCGGATGGCCGGTGGGTCGTGTACGACTCCCGCAACCCCAAACACTCCGGCCTGTGGATCGTCGGAGCCGACGGATCCGGGGGGCGGCGGATCGTCGAGGGCCGCTCGATCCACCCGGAGGTTTCTCCGGACGGCAGATACGCGCTCTTCTTCCCCCGGGACACTCCGGGATCGCATCTTCTTCGCGTCGTCGAGCTGCCGGGCGGGACCCCCGCGAACTTCGAGATCCCGGATCTGGTCGGCAACCGAGGCCGATGGATGCCGGACGGCCGGAGGATCGTCTTCCTTCATCGCGACGAGGATGGCCGCACGGGCCTCTTCATCCAGGACTTCGTGCCCGGAAGGAACACCGCCGCATCCCGGCGCAAGCTTGCGGGGTTCGACCCGGTCCGCGACACGGAGAGCTTCGGGATCTCTCCGAATGGCTCGCAAGTCACCCTGGCCCAGATCGAATGGGGCTCCTCGATCCTGCAGGTGGACGGCGTCCCCGGCATCGAGCCGGCGGGAGTGCGCCCGTGACGCTCGTTTCCGGAACACGCCTCGGACCCTACGAGATCCAGGACCTCGTCGGCGCGGGCGGCATGGGCGAGGTCTACCGGGCACGCGACACGCGGTTGGAGCGGACGGTCGCGATCAAAGTCCTTCCGACACATCTGTCCGAGAGCCCGGAAGTACGGGAGCGGTTCGACCGCGAGGCGAAAACCGTCTCGCAGCTCTCGCACCCCAACGTGTGCGCGCTCTATGACGTCGGCCACCAGGACGGGATCGACTACGTGGTCATGGAGTATCTCGAAGGCGAGACGCTGGCGGAGCGCCTTCTCAAGGGACCTCTGGCCATCGAGCAGGTCCTCCGTTACGGGGTCGAGATCGCCGGGGGGCTGGACCGCGCGCACCGGCAGGGCATCGTGCACCGGGACCTGAAGCCGGGCAACGTCATGCTGACCCGCGCCGGCGTCAAGCTCCTCGACTTCGGGCTCGCCAAGGCTTTCCAGACGCAGCCGTTGTCCGGTACCACCGCGCTTCCCACGGCGGCCCACCTGACCCAGGAAGGCACGATCCTCGGGACCTTCCAGTACATGGCGCCGGAGCAGCTCGAGGGCAAGGACGCCGACGCGCGGACGGACATCTTCGCGCTCGGCGCCGTCCTGTTCGAGATGGCGACCGGCCGGAAGGCCTTCGGCGGAGCGAGCCAGGCTTCCCTGATTTCCTCGATCATGTCCGCCGACCCGCCATCCATCTCCGCGGTCCAACCGCTGTCGCCGCCGGCTTTGGACCGGGTGATCCGCAAGTGCCTCGCGAAAGATCCCGAGGACCGCTGGCAGTCCGCGCACGACGTGGCGAGCGAGTTGAAGTGGGTCGGCGAGGGCGGATCGCAGGCGGGCATTTCCGCTCCCGCGATCCCGCGGCGCCGCAGCCGCGAGCGGCTGGCATGGGGAGCGGCGGCGGTCGCGGCCGCCGGCGCCATTCTGTTCGGAGCCCTCCTTCTCCGGCGGCCGGCGGCGGATGCGGAGCGCCGCGCTTTCGTTCTGATGCCGGACTCGAGGTCGGAGCTGCAGGCGGTCGCCATCTCGCCCGACGACCGGAATCTCGCTCTCTCTTTCGCGGATCGCCAGGGCCAGACCGCCCTCTTTCTGCGTCCCATCGGGTCGGTCGAGACCCGCCGCCTCCCGGGAACCGAAGACTCTGCGGACCCTTTCTGGTCCCCCGACGGGCGCCAGATCGGCTTTTTCTCGAGGGGAAAGCTGAAACGCATCTCGGTCGACGGCGGCGCCGTTCAGACGCTCGCGGACGCCGACCGCCATGGGGCGTCCTGGGGTCGAGCCGGCACGATCGTGTATTGCCAGGCCTTCGGCAGCGCGCTTCAGCGGGTCGCCGCCACCGGCGGCTCGCCGGGACCGGCGACGACGCTGGACGCGTCGCGACAGGAAGTCATGCACGCCTGGCCCAAGTTCCTTCCGGACGGAAAGCATTTCGTCTTCTACGCTCGCAGCGCCGACCCGGCAAAGAGCGCCATCTTCCTCGCCTCCCTGGACTCGACGGAGCGCACGCTCCTCACCGCGGCGGATGCCGGGCCGCTCTACGCGGAGCCGGCTATCTGCTCTTCGCCCGGGAAGGCGCGCTCCTGGCTCAGCGACTCGATCCCGCCCCGCGCGCCCTTTCCGGCGAGGCGATCGCGCTGGCGCGCAACGTCTCGATCGATCCATCCAACAGCGAGCTGGGCGCTGCGGTCGGCACGAACCTTCTCGTCTACGAAGTCTCCGGGCCGAGGAGCCGTCAGCTCACCTGGATGGATCCTTCCGGGCGGGTCCTTTCCCGAGTCGGAGAGCCCGTGGAGTACTGGAGCGTCGCTCTCGCGCCGGACGAGAAGATGGCGGCGGTCGCGATCTCCGACTCCGAGCTGCGAACGGCCGACCTCTGGCTGCTCGACCCCGTCCGGGCGACACGGACCCGCCTGACCTCGCACCGCACGGACGAGTTTTCGCCGCGCTGGGCGCCGGACGGGTTCATCTACTACACGGCCGATCACGAGGGCTTCTACAACCTCTATCGCAAGCCCTTCAGCGGCGCCGGGGCCGAGGAAACGGTCTTGAAGAGCGACGTCGATAAGTGGCTGGACGACGTCTCGCGAGACGGCCGGGAGCTTCTCTATACCGCGTGGGAGCTGAAGACGGGCTTCGACGTCTGGGTGTACCCGGTCAAGACGGGAAAGCCCAAGCCTCTCATACAGACTCGCTTCCTCGAGGGCTCCGCGCGCTTTTCGCCGGATGGCCGCTGGATCGCCTACGTTTCCCGCGAGTCGGGCCGTGAGGAAGTCTTCGTGTGTCCCCGCGGCGCTCCCGTGGCGCGTCACCAGGTCTCCGTCAACGGCGGGACGGGGCCTCGCTGGTCGGTCGACGGTCGAGAGATCTACTTCATTTCGCCGGACCGCACGCTCATGGAAGCAGCGGTTCGTTCTCTTGGAGATTCCGTGGAGGTCGGCCAGCCGCGGCCTCTCTTCGAGCACGAAGCCCTCCGCTGGACGTGGGGGAACCGCAATCAGACTTCGTACGAAGTGGCCTCGGGGAAGCGGTTCGTCCTGGCGGTCTCCGCCGAAGAGCCCGGCGCGCGGCCGGTCATCGCCGTCCTGGACTGGACGGCCGGCCTGCCGAAGTGAGATCGGTTAGTGCTCGTGCTTCCAGTGCCGCGGAATTAACGCATCGGGATCCCGCGGCGGCAAAGGCCACGCGACGTCCCACAGCGGGGACGAGAACGGGGCGCTCGCTTTGGACGCTTCGCCGGACAGATTCTCCGCGTCCACGGTGATGCCGAGGAAGGCGATGCACATTTCGTCCGTCGTCGCTTCGCCCCACCGCGCCTCCCGCGGGGGGCTGTTGGGGTTCTGCGGGTTCTCCGTCGAGTTGTCGTAGCGCGCCGACAGGTCCACGCGGCTTCCGAAAGGCAGCGCGACCGGTTCCCGGAACTCGTAGCTCCGCTGCCAGTGGAAGTCCCAGTCGGGCACGTCCACGAGACACAGCGACGAGCCGTCCGGCATGGTCGCGCGCACGGTCATCTTCCGGCCGAGCAGGTGCATGTGCGGCGTGATCGAGTGGACGTGGACGCCGAAAGGAATGAACGGAATCGACGCGCGGACCTCCTGGTCTGAGGCTCCCGGCGGGATGACGAAGTCCGTGTTGATGACCGGCGCGAAGAGGAACCGCTTGCGGACCGGCGTGCGCGAAAAATAGAGACCCACGGAGGTCCGGTCCGCCTCGTTGACCCGGGACAGCGCGCTGTAGTGCACCTGCATGACGACGCGGGAATCGCGGGGCAGCGGCATCCCGACCCCGTCCGGGAGGAAGGAGGGGGAATTCCCGGGCGCCCAGCCCCCCAGCGTCGAGACCATGCTGAAACCGGGCCCTCCGAAGCAGGTGTAGCCCGGTCCGGGCTCCTGCGCGTCGAGCTGCTCCGAGGCGCCGGTGGAATCGACGAAAAGGATGACGTGATGGACCATCGCCGCGGAGCCCGGCGCGACTTCCACGGCGCTGACGTAGCGGTCGGCGGGGAGCCCGGTCGGCAGGACGAAGCAGCGATAGACATCGCCGCGGGCGAAGTCCGGCCGCATCGGCTCGGGCATGGCGAGCACGAGGTCCGGTTGTCCCAGCGACCAGCCGTCGCCGAAACTCAGCGGGGGTGGCAGGTCCCGGGGATCGCCTTCGACCCCGCCGCCGGCGACCCATTCCTGGATGGTCGCGATGTCCTGAGCCGAAAGGGACGGGTCGTTGCGGTAGTCGGAACAGCCGGCCGCGGCGTGCCATGGCGGCATGACGCGGCCGGACACCGCGATGGAGATCTGAGCCCGCTTCTCGAAGGCGTCCGCATAGCGCGTCAGAGAGAACGGCGCGATGCCGCCGTCGCGGTGGCACTTCTGACAATTGTTCTGGAGGATCCGGACGACCTGCTTGTTGAAAGTGACCGGCTCGGACACGCTGGGCGGGCGGGGATCGACGGTCCTCGGGGGCGGCCGGCGCGACTCGCCGGGGCGGGTCTGGGCGAGCAGGTAAGCGGTCCAGAGCCCGAAAAGAGCGGGGAGAACGACGAGCCAGAAACGTTTCATTGCGTTGTACCGAAAGGACTATTTTCTCCCATATAACCGGATCACGGCCCGCCGTCCACCCGGGCTTCGCGTCTCGTAACGAAACACGACTCTCCGGATCGTCCGTTCGTCGCCCCTCAGATCGATGACCCGCGAGTAGCCCCCGGCGTTGAGCACGTCGCGCAGCTCGACGTCCTGGACCGCTCCGTTCCCGTAATGGACCTTCATGTCGTAGAAGCGGATGGGGGCCCGCCGCACCTCCACGCGGAGGGCGTCGAAGCCGCCCCGTCCCGGACCGACGAGGATCTCGTCGGTCTCGGCGCGATCGTTCACCGTGCGTTCCCCCAGGAGAACCCAGCCGTCCCGGGAGCGGGATGCGCACCCGGCGAGGAGAACGCCGGCGATCAGAACCGCGAAGAGACGCAAGCGCACGCGCATGACTGCTCCTTTCGGCGGGGGTTGGGGCGCCAACACGGTCGCACGCGCCGCGGTCATGGCGTCACCGGCGGGCTCGCGCTCCGCGGGGGAAGGCGGGAGGACGGCGGCGCGAACGGCGCCCGGCCGAGCGCCGTCTGCTGCTGGAGGCTGCGTTTGAGCTGGAAATATCGGCTCGCCTGGTCCGGCGGGAGGATGGCGACGATCTCGGCGTCGAAGCGGGCGTGGCTCTGGCGGAGCGATTCGAGGATCCGCGCCTTGCCGGAGCGCGCCGATTCGACGAGCCGGGCGTTGCGCTCGAGCAGACGCGCCGCGGCCGCCCGCGCTTGCTCCTCCTGCGGCGGGGAGAGCGCCAGCCGCTGTTTCAGGTAGGAGGACACCTCGGCAACGGCCGCGGCGGTCCTGGCCTCGAGCTCGCTCTGCGGCGTCGCCGGCGCCGGAGGAGGCGGCGACGCGCAGGCCGTGGCGAAGCAGAAGGCAAGGGCCCAGAAGCGAGGTGGCATGCGGGACCTTTATCCCATGAATAGAATTCCGGCGTGCCTGCCGAACTGCTGGCGAAGCTCGGGCTGACAGCGGGGGTCGCGACGGCGTCGGGGCTGCGTCTGTACGGAACCGTCGCGGCGCTCGGCCTGCTCCACAGGACGGGAGCGCTCCGCCTGCCGGCGGGCCTCGAAAGCCTGGCCGAACTGCCGATCATCATCATCGCCGGCGTCCTCTACGTCGTCGAGTTCGTCGCCGACAAGATCCCGGCCTTCGACTCCGTCTGGGACTCGATCCACACGTTCATCCGCGTCCCCGCCGCCGCCGTGCTGGCCTACGCGGCGTTCGGTCCGGTCGACGAGTCGTGGCGCATCGGCGCCGCGCTGCTCTGCGGGACGATCGCGCTGTCGAGCCACGCCATCAAGGCGAGCTCGCGCCTCGCGATCAACGCGAGCCCGGAACCTCTGAGCAACTGGGCTGCGTCCTTCTCCGAAGAAGCCATCGTCTTCGGGCTCATCTGGCTCGCCGTCACCCACCCGATCGCCGCGCTCGTCGTCGGCCTGCTCACGGTGGTCGTTGCGGTCCTGCTCGCCTCCTGGATCATCCGCATGATGCGGCGGGTGCTGGCGAGACGGCCACGCAGCGCCTAGGAGCCTTTTCCCTCTCGGGTATCGGCCTCTGCGTGTTACGATCCGGTAAATACATCCATGAAATTCACGGGTGTCGTCCGGCAGGACTTCTCCACCGCCGAGGCGGCGCGCTTGACGAGCCTGACGGTCCGCCAGCTCGACCACTGGGACCGACTCGGCTTCCTCAAGCCGTCACTCTCGGCGGCCCGGGGTTACGGCTCGGCGCGCCGCTATTCTTTCGACGACATCGTCCGGCTGCGGGTCGCGGCGCGGCTGCGCGCCTCGGGCATTGGCCTGGCGCGCGTGCGGCGATGCGCCGAAGCGCTCTCCCGGCTGGAAGCGGAGGGCCGTGGCGACCTCGCGCGGGCGCGGCTGCTCGTCGTCGGGTCGCGCGTGCTCTGGGCGCGGTCGGACCGGGAGGTCGTGGACCTGTTGAAAGAGGGGCAGCTCGTACTCGTCTTCGCGCTCGGTGAGGCGGTCGAGGAGACGGCGGGCGCCGTGAACCGCCTGGCGCGCGAAGCGCGCCGGGAAGAGCGGGCAACCGGGGCGGGAAGACGGGCAAGGCGCAGCGTCTGAGCGGATTTCCGGCATACATCGCGGAGGGAGGTCAGCACGGTTCCGTGACGCAACCACCGGCCAATGCGCTCGAGGCTCGTCTCGCGCGCCTCGGACGCCAGCGCGACTTCTCTCTCTCACGTTTCCAGAGAGCCTTCGAGGCCGCGGCGCGCGGGAATGATCGCAACGAGCTGCTGCGCCATCTCCTGACGGAGTGGACCGGCCTCCATTTCACGCCCGAGGAGGCCGCGGAGAGCTGGCGGGAGATCGAAAGGCTCTTCTCGGAGATGCGCGAGCGCCTCGGCTCGCCGCTGGGACTCCAGACCGTCCTGATCCACCAGTTCCACAGCCGCCTCGGCACCCTGGACGAGCCCCGCGTCGTATCCGAGCGGGACCTCTCCGTGCTGCGCGTCAACGCCATGACGGACCCGTTGACCGGGCTCTACAACCGCCGGTTCCTCCTCGAGCACCTCTCACGCGAAATCTCGCGCGCCGAGCGCTCCGGAGGGGTCCTGTCGGTCGTCTTGATGGACCTGAAGGATTTCAAGGCGGTCAACGACCGCTTCGGGCATCCGGTCGGCGACAGCGTGCTGGTCCGGACCGCCCGAGTCATCCGCGAGACGCTCCGGACGGTCGATGCCGGGTGCCGCTGGGGGGGCGACGAGTTCGTGCTGGTGCTCCCCAACACGCACCTGGTCTCCGCGTTTCCGGGAGTCGAACGGATCCGCCGCCGGGTGGGATCCCTCGCGTTGCACGTGCGATCGGAGCTGCGCATCGGGCTCCACTACGGTATCGCCTCCTACCCGGCGGACGGCAAGACCGGCGACTTCCTCCTGAAGACGGCCGACCTGCGCCTCTACCAGTGCAGAGAGCAGTCCCATTTCAGCGGGCAGGAGCGGCGCCACCACCCCCGGTTCACGCCGGAAGAGATGACGGCGCAGGCCGACCCGGAGGCGGGGCGGGGGTGGACCGCGCCGGTGCTCGACGTCGGCTACGGAGGCCTCGCGCTGCGCGCGCCGAAGGGGACGAAATGGCGTTCCCGCTGGAGCGTCGAGCTGCAGCGGCGTTCGGGACCGGAGCGCCAGGTCGTGCGCCTGAAGGCGCTTCACTGGGCGCCGCTGCCCGGGGGGGAGCAGCGCGTGGGGTGCGCTTACGTCTGAGCGCCCCGCTCGGGGGAGGCGCGGCCGCCGGAGAGCCGGGTGATCGACCGTCCTTCGCCGCCCACCGGGCAGCGGCGTCGGGGCTCTTCGTTCTCTTCTCGCTTCTCGTCGCGGCCTTCGGCTTCGCCGACCCGCGCGCGATCTCGGCCGCCGCCGCCGTCTCTCTCGCCTCCCTCTGGATCTTTTCGCGGCCGGGCGTGCGACGCGGGCTCGGCCCCTTCGCCTCGCCCCTGGCGATGCTCCTCGATATGTGCCTCCTGGTCGCCGGGATGTCGATCGCCGGCGGCGCGCGCAGCCCGTACGCCCTGCTGCTGCCCGCGGGCCTGGCGATGGCCTGGAGCCTGGAAGGACGCGCGGCGGCCCGGTTCTACGCGGCGCTCTCGGTGCTCGCCGCCGGCGCGCTCCTCCTCGGGATCGTGTCGCTCGACGACCCGGCCGGCCGGTTTCCGCTTCTCGCCCTCGTGCTGACCGGCCCGGCGCTGCTCGCGGCGCTGGAGGCCGCGGCCGGAGGGCGGCCCACGGTGACGGCCGCAAGCCCGGCCGGCGTTGCCTCGGCGGCCCCGGCGGGGGGCGTCCCGGCCGCTCCTCGCGCGCGGGCGGACGAGGAGATCCTCCACGATCTGCGTTCTCCGCTCTCGGTGATCCGCGTGTACACGGACCTGATCGCCGAAAGGGCCCGGCGCGGCGAGCTGCCCAACGCGGAGCACCTGGCGAACCTCAAGCGCGAGGTGGATCTCGCCGAGCAGCTCGTCGAGGGCGCGAGCGGGACAGCCGGCGCGGGCCACGTCGCCCCGAAAGCGCCGGTGCCTCCCGCCGAGGCTCCGCCGCAACCGGCGGCGACGGCGGACCTCGTCGAGATCCTCGGCTCTCTCGCGACGGCCTATCGGCTCTCACGGGCCGGGAGCCGGCGGATCGAGTTCATCGCGGAGCGGCCGCAGCTCCCGGTCGCCGCCGAGCCGGTCGCCCTGCAGCGCGCGTTGCGCAACGTGATCGAAAACGCGATCAAGTACACGGCGGAAGGGGGCGAGATCCGCATCCGCGCCGGAGCCGCCGGCGCGCACGCCTTCGTCGTCGTCAAGGACACGGGCATCGGGATGAGCGCGGAGGAGCGGGCCCGGGCTTTCGATTACGCGTTCCGGGGGTCGGGCGCGGTGGCGACGGGTCAGCCCGGCAAGGGGATCGGCCTCGCGCTGACCAAGGAGATCCTCGAGGCCAACGGCGGCCGGATCAGCCTCTCCTCGGAAGCGGGCTTCGGCTCCGAAGTGACGATCCTGATTCCGTTCCGGAGAGGCGATCGTGGCTGATCCACGCCGTCGCGCGTCGCGGCGATCCGCGGCCCGGATCGTGGTCGTGGACGACGAAGAGGCCGTCGGCTGGGCGATCCGCGACGTCCTCGCGGAAGACGGCTTCACCGTGGACGCGCCCGGGGACGCCGCCGCAGCGCTCCCGGAGCTGCTGCGCGAGACGCCGGACCTCGTCATCCTCGACGTCAACATGCCGGGAATGACCGGCTGGGAGCTCTGCTCGATCCTGCGGCGTCAATCCGCCACGAAGCGCGTGCCGATCCTCTTCCTGACGGGCCGGCAGGAAGTGAAGGACCGGATCACCGCGATGCAGCTCGGCGGCTCCGACTACCTCTCCAAGCCGTTCGGCGCGGAGGACCTGCGGCGGAAGGTCCGGGCGCTCGTCGAGGAGGCCGGGGAGGGCCCGCGGGGATGAGCTCGAGCCGCCGCGCCCCTCTCCGCCCGGACCCGCCGGGTCCCGCCCGGGAGCTGACCCCCGATGCCGTCGATCGGCTGCGACAGGAGAACATCGTCTACGACGGCGTCACGGGGCTTCCCATCCATCCCTTCGAAGACCCGGCGCGCGCGGCGGCGATCGAGCGCATCGAGCGGCTGGGGGTCATCTACATCCAGATCGGAAAGTTCTTCGGCTTCGAGGAGCTCTACGGGTGGGAGGTCTACGACCGGGTCCTCGTCTGCGTCTCCACGGGGTTGCGGGAGGACCTCGCCGCATCGCCGCTGGCTCCCTTCTTCGTCTCACTGCGCTACTCGGGCACCGACGGCTTCTACCTCCTCTTCGACCTGCCTCCGCCGGCGCGCGGGAGGCCGGTTCCCTCGCTCGACGAAGAGGGGGCGCGCATCCAGGCGAACACCGTCCGCCGTCTCCGCCACGCTTTCGGCGGGACGACGGTGGACCTCATGAGCGTCCACGTCGCGACGCACCGGGCGCGCGACAACCCCCAGGTTCGCCCGTCGCGGCATCTCGCGCGCAACCTCCAGGAAGCGGCGCACATCGTGACGCAGCGTCAGACGCGGGAGAAGCTCGACCTGTGCGCGGCGCTGAAGGGCGTCATCGGGACGCGGAAACTGAAGGCCGCGTTCCAGCCGGTGTGCCACCTGCCCGGCGGCGGCGTCCTCGGCTACGAGGCCCTGATCCGCGGTCCCCGCGGGACCTCGCTCGAGCAGGCGAACGCCCTCTTCGCCGTCGCGCACGAGAATGACATGGACGTGGAGCTGGAGACGCTCTGCCTGGAGACGATCTTCGCCCGGCTGCCGCGGCCGGTCGGCGCGCGCCAGCTCTTCGTCAACGCCTCTTCGACGCTGTTGCGGCATCCCGTCTTCCTCGACGAGCGCAACCTGAAAGCCATCAACCGCAGCCACGCGGACGTCGTCGTGGAGATCTCGGAGAAGGAGATGGTCGGCGACTACTCCTCCTTCGCGGAGATCCTGGACAGGATCCGCGCCTCGAAGCTGAAGATCGCGATCGACGACGCCGGGTCCGGCTACTCCGGCCTGGAGACGATCCTCTACCTGCGCCCCGACTACATCAAGGTGGCCGACTCACTCGTCCGCAACCTCGAGGGGGATCCGATCAAGCGGGAGATCATCGCGAGCCTCGCCGCGATTGGCCAGCGCGTCGGCGCGACCCTGATCGCCGAGGGCATCGAGCGGGACGAGGAGCGGCAGGCGCTCGTGGATCTGGCGATCCCGTACGGACAGGGCTTTCTCCTCGGCCGCCCGTCCTTCCACGTCTCCCGCGCAAACGCCGTATCCTAGGCCGTCGTCGAAGCCATCCGTCTCGAGCAGGTCACGGTCCGGGAGCGGGGCGCGGTCCTCTGCCGCTCCGTGTCCCTATCGGTTCCGGCCGGGACCGTCTACGCGCTCCTCGGGAAGCCGGTCGAATGCCGGACGGCCCTCATCCGCTGCCTTTGGGGACAGACCCGGCCGGTGGAAGGCCGCGCGCTCGTCTTCGGGCAGGAGCCGCGCGGGGCGAGGAGGCGGATCGCCCGCGTCGGCGGAAAAACGCGACGCCGCTGGGGCTTCCCGCGCACCGTGCCCCTCCCCGAGGAGGCTCTCGCGGCGGCCGTCGCGCGGGGCGCCGATCTTCTGCTGCTCGACGATCCCGCCTTCGCGGACCGGGGCCCGGCGCCGCAGGTCCTCGCCGAAGCGGTGCGGCAGGGCCGGACCGTTTTCTTCGCGGCGTCCGACCCGGCCCGCGTCGAGCTCCTCGCTCACCGCGTCGGGATACTGGCGGGCGGCCGCCTCGTTCTGGATGAGGAGCTCATGCGTCTGAAGCACGCTTTCCGCCGCATCCGCTACTCGAACGAGATGACCGAGACGCGGAGCGAGTACGGCAGCGAGCTCGACGCGTTCGACGCGGTCCGCGTGAGGGCTCGCGGCTGGGGGATCGAGGCGACCGTCTCGGACTTCGAGGAAGAGAAGTTCGCGCGATTTCGCGCGATGGACGGCGTCCGCGAGGCGCGCGCCGAAGCACTCTCTTTGGCGGAGATCTTCGAGGCGGTCTCCGAGCGAGCCGTCCGGGATTGAGCCGGGGACCGCGCTCCGCTATCGTCGCGCGGCGTGCACGGATTCCAACGTGTGGACGGCGAGCTGTTTTGCGACGGCGTGCGGCTTTCGGACATCGCGCGCGACGTCGGGACCCCGGTCTACGTCTACAGCCGGGCGCTGATCGAGGAGAGCTACCGCCGCTTCGATGCGGCCTTCGCGCCCGTCCCGCACCTGGTCTGCTACGCGACGAAGGCCAATTCCAACCTGACGATCCTTCGGATACTCGCGGCCCTCGGCGCGGGAGCCGACGTCGTCTCCGGAGGAGAGCTGCGCGCGGCCCACGCGACCGGGTTCTCGCACGAACGCATCGTTTTCTCGGGGGTCGGGAAGACGGTGGACGAGATCCGGTTCGCCGTGGACAGCTCCTTGTTGGCGATCAATGCGGAGTCGGAGAGCGAGATCGCCCTCATCCAACGGGAGGCCCGGACGATCGACTATCCCGCGCGTGTGGCCCTGCGGGTCAACCCGGACATCGACGCGAAATCGCACCCCTACATTTCGACCGGCCGCAAACACAACAAGTTCGGGGTCGACATCGCCCGCGCCCGCGAGATCTTCGCCAAGGCCCGCTCGCTCTCCCACGTGGAGATGACCGGCATCCAGGCCCACATCGGCAGCCAGATCCTCGATCTCGAGCCCCTCGCACAGAGCGCCGGAGAGCTCGCCCGGCTGGCCCTGTCGCTCTCGGAGGACGGTTTCCCCATCGAGACCCTCGACATCGGGGGCGGGCTCGGCATCGCTCCGGCCGGTTCCCGGGCGCCGGGACCGGAAGAGTACGCGGCGGCGGTGCTGCCACACCTGAGCGCCCTCCCGTTCAAAATCTTGATCGAGCCCGGACGCGCGATCGTGGGACCCGCCGGTGCCCTGATCACCCGGGTCCTGTACGTCAAGGAGAATCCCGAGAAAAAGTTCGTCATCACCGACGCGGGCATGAACGACCTGCTCCGCCCGGCGCTCTACGACGCGATCCATGGCATTGAATCGGTCGCGCCCCGCGAGGGCACGATGACGGTGGACGTCGTCGGCCCGGTCTGCGAAACGAGCGACTTCTTCGCCCGCGATCGCGAGATCGGCCGCGTCGTGGAAGGCGACCTGGTGGCCATCCGGGATACCGGGGCGTACGGCTTCGCCATGTCGTCCAACTACAACTTCCGGCCGCGGGCGGCGGAGGTCCTGGTCGAAGGCGACGCCTATCGGGTGATCCGCCGCCGCGAGACCTTCGAGGACCTGACCCGCCTGGAAGCCTGAAACCGCTCTACCTCATAGGGGGATAAAATCCCCCTGGAGCAGGACGAGGTGTTTCAAACTTTATATGGTCTCTCCGGCGGGGCCCTCCCGCTGCGGAGCTTTTTTCCGGGACACCGGAAGGAGTGAGGCATGCGCTATCGCCACCTACTCGCGTTCGTCGCTCTTGTTCTCCTGGCCGTGCCGATCGCCCTCGGCCAGACCACCGGGTCCGTCAGCGGCGTCGTGACGGATGAGGGCGGCACCCCTCTGCCCGGCGTGACCGTGACGATCGCGGGCGACCCGCTGCCGCTCGGCCGCTCGGCCGGGACGCTTTCGGACGGGAGCTTTCGGTTCCTCGGGCTGACCCCGGGCGAGTACCGCGTCCGAGCGGAGCTCACCGGGATGGGAAGCTACGAACGCGCGGTCATCGTCCAGCTCGGTAAGGACACGCAGGTCCAGCCGCGCATCCAGGCGACCGCGACTGCCGCGGTGGAAGTAACGGCCGCGGCGCCCATCGTGGACACCAAATCGACGGACATCTCCGAGGTGACGACCAAAGAGACGCTCGAGAAGCTTCCCCTGGCTCGGACGTTCACCGGAACATTCCAGCTCGCGCCCGGAGTCGCCGAAACCGGAGTCTCGATCGGGCCGACCAATGCCGGGGTCAACGCAGGGGGAGGACGCCAGGACAACACCTATCTCTACGACGGCGTCAACGTCACGAACCCCTTCTTCGGCGACGCGTATCAGGATTTCGCTGAGCTCGATATTCAGGAAGTCAACATCACCCGGGGCGGCATCTCCGCCGAGTTCGGACGCACCGGAGGCTTCCTCGTCAACGGGGTCACGCGGTCGGGAGGCAACGAGTTTCACGGTGAAGCCCGGTTGGAGTGGCAACCAACTTCGCTCACCGCGGACAGCACCGACCCAACCCTCGAGCGCAAGATCGACAAGCTGCGCCCGGGCGCTGCGCTCGGCGGGAAGATCGTCCCGGACCATCTCTTCTTCTATGCCTCGGCCAATCTTTACCGCCAGGTCGAAGAGGAGAGGGTCAACAATTTCGGGCCGGTACCGGACTCGGAGTTCGACCAAAACGAGCTTTTTGGGAAGCTGACTTTCAACCCGATCTCGAGCCTTCTCTTCGACGCTTCCTATCGGTGGCGGGATTCGGACATCAACTTCGACGGTATTTCTGCCCGCGAGGAGGGAACCGTCAGCTCGACCTCCGAGATCAAAGACCGGGTCGCGGTGATTTCCGCTCTATGGACTCCGACTCCCCAGTTGACCTTCGAGGCCAAGTTCAATCACAACGAGAACCGCAACGCGTCTCTCCCGACGATCCAGTTCGGATACCAGCCCCCCTTCGACGCGGCGAACCCAGCCATGGTCGGCCGGTACGACGACGGGCTCCTGGTGCGAGGGAGCGACGACTTCATTCAGAACCAGGACTATTTCCGCGACGAGTACCGCTTCTCCACCTCTTATCTCGCCAGCCTCTTCGGAGGAACCCACGACATCCGGGCGGGCGTCTCCTTCAGCGACAACCGCGAAGAGCTCTTCCGGATCGGCAACGGCTGGGGATCTATCATCCAGACCACCTCGTCGTCGTGCGGCCCGGTGAGCGCGCGTCCCTGCTACCGCGCTCGCTACTGGCAGGCCCAGGACGCCCAGATCTCGGAGGGGGAGACCTGGGGAGTCTTCCTTCAGGACCGCGTCACGTGGGATCGGCTCACGCTCAACCTCGGCGTCCTGGCAAATCGCGACGAGTTCATCCCCAACGAAGGCCTCGGGTTCGACACACTGCGGGGCGACTTCACGATCCCCAACGCGGACATCCCGACATGTGCATTGGCCCCCGCGGGGGCTCCTGCGTGTACTTACAAAGCCAACAAGGTCTTCGATTTCGACGAGCAAATCCAGCCGCGCGTGGGGATTGCCTACGTGCTCGACAAGACCGTGGGGGACAAGGTCTACGCCAACTTCGGCCGCTACTCCAACATGGACAACCAGTCTTTTGCCCGCTCCGCGGCGCCTCGGCGGTTATTCCGGGTCGACGCCTTCTTCGACAGGACGACCGGAGCGCTCATCACGTCGGTTGTCCGGAGCAACAACACCAACAAGCGCGTTCTCGAGAACATCGACCCGACGAAGACCGACGAGGTCATCACCGGGTATGCGCGTCCGCTGGGAGGCGGATGGTCGGCGGAGGTCTGGGGCATGTATCGGAAGACCGACGACATCATCGAGGATTTCCCGGGCGTGGATCGCGCCACCGCTTCGGGTTTCCGCTATGGAAACATCCCGGGTTACCGCAAGTACCGGGCAGTCACGCTGGAGGCCCGCAAGGCCTTCCGGGACGACTGGTCGCTCGACGTGTCTTACACACTCTCGCGGCTGGAGGGGAACTGGGACCTCGACTATGCGACCCAGCTCTTTTACACGTCGTCGTACATCGAGGACGGCCCTGGACTCTATGTGGACGACCCCAATCGGGACGGGATCCTGATCGGCGACCGCACCCACGTCGGCAAGGTGTTCGCGAGCTACTCGTTTCCCTGGGGCACGACCCTCGGCGGCTACCTGAGATACCAGAGCGGACGTCCGTACGAGGCGCGGGGCTTCGACATTCTTTACGGCACCGACTACCTCTATCTGGAGGAAGCGGGCAGCCGTCGCCTTTCGTCCTGGACCAACCTGGACCTCGCGATCGGACAGGGCTTCGCGCTCGGGCCCGGCGAGCTCAAACTTGGAGTGAGCATTTACAACGTCTTCAACGAGCAGCCGGAGCTGTCCGTAAATCCCGACGTGTGCCTCATCGGGCCGTGCACGTCGATACCCGCGGTGGGTGACCCCAACCGCAATCCCAACTTCGAGCGGCCGACTTCCTACGCAGCGCCGAGGCGCTTGTCGGTCTCGGCGACGTACTCTTTCTAGACGGACCTTCACGAGGCCGGGCCGGGGGCGCAAGCCTCCGGCCTTTTGTGCTCTCTCCGGTCTAGCGACTCGCCCCGGGGGCCGCGGGGAGCTCCTCCGGCTCGATCTTCTCGTCGGTCGCGACCTCGAACTTCCTGTAGTCCGTGTACTCCGACTCGGAGTCGATGCGCAGGCCTTTCACCAGCAGGAGGCGCGCGTGTCCCCGGAACCGGGCATACGCGGGCAGCCAGACTTCGCCGTTGACTTTGCGTCGGACGAACGAGGCCGTGGCTCCCTTGTAGAGGCGCGCAAAGACCCCGAGCCCGTAGGAGAACGTGTCCAGCAGCTCGGCCTCGGCCCGCACGACCTGGTAGTCCTGCTCGTCCACCCACGCGCGGCCCGCGAACTTCTGGAGGATCTTTCCGGCCCGGTTGGAGGGTTTCGCGCCCGGACGCGGCGAGAAGGTCACGACAAGGGAGGACCGGCCATCGAGGACCTCCCGGCCCTGGAACGCGATGTCGTACATGCGGAAGAGCTCGTCCACGATCTCCTGCTCCCGGCGCGCGCGTTCGAGCCGGCGCTTCTGACGTTTGGCCTCCGCCGCTTCTCCCCCGGCCATCGCCCGCGCGACCTTTTTCTCGTGGTCCCGGTCCTGCTCAGCCAACTCGTCGGGAGGCAAAGGGGATCCGTTCCGCGCGACGAGCTTGCGGTACGTCAGCCGGGACCGCGCGGACGGGTACACCTCGTAAACCTCGTGCTTCTCCTCGGTGACGTTCCCCTTCGCATCGAAGCGCTTCTCCGTCCGGCGCTCGGTGAACGTGTACTCGTCGAGCAGGTACTCGTCGCTGTGGAGCCGTTGGCGCACCTGTTCGAGGAAAGCGCGGGCGTCCGGAAGGGGAGTCGCAGCGTCCTGGGGCAGCAGGGCGCCGGGGGTCGCCAAAAGGATCCCGAGGAGTACGGCGAGCAGCCGACGGTCCTGAGTCACCGACCGGATGATATTGCGGGTTCGGTTTTCAAGAGGCCGTTCCCCGGGCGACCGCGAGTGAGCGAGCCACCTCGGGCTGGCCCGGGTCGAGAGCGAGGGAGCGCTCCAGCAGCCGGATCACTTCGGGCCGGTTGCCCAGGCAGGTCTGGAACAGGGCCAACGCATTGATCGTGCGGGCCTCGCCGGTCTTTCCTTCGAATGGCGACAGGACGTCCAGAGCCCGTCTGCAGTCTCCCGACCGGTGCAGGAAGTGACCGTGGGCCCGCGCGATCTCCTCGTTTTCGGGGAACTCGCGCTGCGAGCGAAGGAGGAGCGATCCCGCGGCCTGAGGCTTGCCCGTCTTTTCGTACTCGCGCGCCCAAGCCGCTACGGCCGGCCCCGGATCGGACTTCAGAAGGCGTAAAGACCGCATCAACCACTCGGCTGCGGCCTCGTGCCGCCCGGCGGACCGTTCCAGGACGGCCATGTTGAAGAGCGCGGCCGGATAGTCCGGCCGCAGCGAAAGGGACTTCTCGTAGGCCTCCCGCGCTCCGCGTGTGTCGTTCTTGGTGTCGCGCAGGTACGTGCCGAGGTTGTTCCAGGCTCCTTCGGTCAGCCCCGGCCGGTCTCCCCCCGGCGGAGCCAGCGGTTGCGTGTCTGCCCCGGATATGTACCCCAGGGCGATCAGCTTACGCGCGTACTCGCTCGCCTCCTCGGGAGACGTCTCGGCGGCGGCAAGCCGCCGGACCGGGGTTTCGGAAAGCCAGGCCTTTCGTTGCGGGCTCGAAAGATCGGTGAACGCGGCCGCCAGCGCCTTGCCCGGCATGCGTGGATCGGCCGGCAGCCCGAGCAGCGAAAGGACGGTCGGCGCCACGTCGAGGATTCCCGCTTCCGCGCGGCCGGCGGCGTTCCGCGCCGCGCCCCCCCAGGCCGCGAAGACGCCGTGCGGGCGGTGCCAGAACGCCGCAGTCGCCGCGTCCTTCGACGCGAAGTCGCAGGGCCGCTCGTGGCCCCACTTGAACCCATGGTCGGAATGGACGAGAAGGGTCGCTCCGTCCTCCCGGGCGCGCCGCATCCACTGACCGAGGATTGCGTCCACCATCGCGTAGTACCGCTCGACGATTCCGCCGTAGCGCGCCGCGTCGGCGTCCGAGACACAGGACAGCTTCGGCGGCGCGAAGCTCCCAAAGACGTGCCCGATCTCGTCGGTCCCCTCCAGGTAGAGCACGAGGAGATCCGGCAGCTGGCGGTCGTACAGCTCCCGGGCGAGGAGATGGCTCGCGCGCGTGGCTCCGAGGATCCGCCGGAGAGACTCGCGCCGCTCGCTTGCGGCGGGCTCCGCGCCCGCGATCCAGCCCTCGAGCTCGGCGTCTTCCACGCGCGCTCTGCGGTTGACGGTCTCGGGCACGGCCAGCTCGAGCGCCGCGGGATAGACGACGCCGGCGTAGGAAGCGCGGTCGAAGAGGATGGGGCTCGCATGATCGGACACGAAGAAACCGCTGACCTGTTCCGCGGGGTGAGTTGCCCACCACCCGACGACGCCGACGGTGCGCCCGGCGTCCGACGCGTAGTTCCAGACCGCCGCGACCTCGCGGGAGCGTCCCGAGATGGGGACCTTGCGGCCGCTGCGCGGATCGACCTCCTGGAAGTCCAGAACGCGGTGCACCTCCGGGCCGACGCCCGTCGCCGCGGAAGTCCAGAGGAGCGGCGAAAGGAGAGGCGAGAAGCTCGCAAGACGCGCCGAGTAGCCCTCCTCCGCCAGCCGTTTCCAGTTCGGCATCTTCCCCGTCGCGGCGACGCCGTCGAGCAGCTCCCAGTCGAGTCCGTCGAGCCCGAGCCAGATGACGGGGGGGCGCTTTCCCTCGGCGCGTTTTTGCGTGCGCGACGCGACGTCCGAGGATTCCACCGGCGGATCGAGGACTGGCAGGGCGGCCGCCGGGGCGGCCCGCTCGGTTCGCCTGCAGGATCCGGCCGCTGCCGCGATCGCGAGCAGTGCTGCAACCCCCTTCGTCTTCGTCACTTGCCGGACGGTAGCACGCGCGATCCGAGAGCCTTCGGTACACTTTTCCCATGAAGAAAGCTCTGTCGGCTTCCCTGGTCCTTCTCTGCCTTGGCGCGACGCTCGCGGCGCAGTCGCCCGACCCGATCCTGCGGATCCCCGGAGGCGCCGACCGGCGCATCGGGGGCGCGTCCCTGCTGGGAAAGGATCAGGTCGACGTCCGCCTCGAGGACAGCGCGGGGAACGTCACCGTGTACCACGGCATGCCGTTGCTCGACGTCCTGGAGAAGAACGGCCTGCAGACGAGAACCATGGCGGCCGAACGCAAGACCGCGCCCGGCGTGGTGCTCGCCGTGGCGCGCGACGGCTACACCGTGGTCTTTTCTCTCGGCGAGCTGCTCATGCACCGCGCCGATCCGCGCGTGTTCCTCGTCGCCGAGTCGAGCGTCGGGCCGCTTCCGGCCAACGAGGGGCCGGTGCGCCTCATCGTGTATGGAGATCGCGTCCGTTCGGCGTACGGGCTCGCGCGCATCGAGCTGCGGTATCTGGCGGAGAATCCCGGGCAGCGGAAATAACTTCCCGGACGTTACGACACGATCAATTTCAATCCTGCGACGAGCAGCACCACAGCCAGCAGCCGTCGCAGGGTCATGCTCGCCAGACGGCGGCTCCCCTGTCCGGCTCCGATCAGACCGCCCAGGATTGCCGCGCCCATCCAGAGAACGGTCGAGGGCGGCAGGAGCGCGATGGCCGCCGGACGGCCGAGCAGGCCGGCCAGCGAGTTGACCCAGATGAATGCCGCGGACACGGCAGCCGTCGGCTTTGGGTCCGCCCATCGCCCCACGAGCAGCAGAGG
>JBHENW010000049.1:0-6728 GCA_046261875.1 Thermoanaerobaculia bacterium
CTCCCGCCGCACGATGCGCGCCTGGCTGGCACCGCTGCGCGCCCACGTCCGGGCCGCCGGAGTCGGGTTCGTCTCGGAGATCTTCGACGGAGACCCCCCGCACGCGCCCCGCGGCTGTTTCGCCCAGGCCTGGAGCGTGGCGGAGATCGCCCGGATCGTGTACACGCATCTGCGGGCGGAGGATTAGCGATTCAGCTCCCACCATGCGCGTCCTCATGTTCGGCTGGGAGTTTCCTCCGCACATCAGCGGGGGGCTCGGCGTGGCGTCCGAAGGGCTCGTCCGCGGGCTCCTCCAGACGGGAACCGAGGTCGTGCTCGTCCTCCCCCACCACCCCTTCGCGTTCGAGGGGCCGCGGCTGAAGCTCGTGGACGCCGGCCGCGTGCGGGAAGCGGACGACCCGCCCCACCGCAAGCGCTTCCTTCTGCGCCTGCGCCGCGTTCCGAGCCTCCTGCGCCCGTACATGACGGAAACGTCCTACGCCGAGGCGCGCGAGACGGCGCGGGCCGCGGGGATCACGTTCGCCGGCCACTACGGTCCGGACCTCGGCAATGAAGTCCTGCGCTTCGCGGAGACCGCCGGCCGGGTCGCCCGCTCGGAACGGTTCGACGTCATCCATGCGCACGACTGGCTGACCTATCTCGCCGGCCTCGAAGCCCGCCGGGCGTCCGGCCGCCCCCTCGCCGTTCACGTCCATGCGACCGAGTTCGACCGGTCGGGGGGAGGCGCCAACCGCTTCGTGGAGGAGATCGAGAGGCTCGGGATGACGCGGGCCGAGCGGGTCATCGCCGTGTCCCGCTACACGGCTCGCCTCGTGGCGGACCTTTACGGGATCTCCGGGGACCGCCTGCGCGTCGTGCACAACGCGATCGACCCGCGCGAGGAGGTCGGCGACTGGTCCGTCGAGGAGCGCGAGCCGCTCGTGCTCTTCGCCGGGCGCATCACCTGGCAGAAGGGACCGGAGTACTTCGTGGATGCCGCGGCGCGCGTACTCCAGGAATTGCCGGACGTAAAGTTCGCCGTCGCCGGGTCGGGCGACCGGATGGCGGCGATGATCGACCGCGCGGCGGCGCACGGCATTGGCCGCAGCGTGCTCTTCACCGGGTTCCTCCCGCCGGGCGAGCTCGACCGCCTTTACGCGCGCGCCGACGTCTACGTCCTCCCGTCGATCTCCGAGCCCTTCGGCCTGACGGCGCTGGAAGCCCTCCAGCACGGGACGCCGGTCATCGTGTCGCGCAACGCCGGCGTCTCCGAGGTCGTGCGCAACGTCCTGCGCGTGGACTTCGGCGACGTGGAGGACCTCGCGAGCAAGATCCTTTCGGTCCTGCTGATGACGCCCTTGCGCGAGGCGCTCGCCTCGGGAGGCCGGGCGGAAGTGCGCCGGCTCTCCTGGCGGGACTCGGCCGAAAAGTGTCTCGACGTGTATCGGGAAATGGTGACGTAGGAGAGAATCCCCCCGTGCCCCCCGTCTGCCTCTACTTCCAGGTCCACCAGCCCTGGCGGTTGAGGCCCTATAACTACTTCCAGGTCGGCCGGGACCACCGCTATTTCGACGAGACGAGGAACGCGGCGCTCCTGCGCCGGGTCGCCGAGAAGTGTTACCGGCCGGCGACGGCGATGTTCCTGGAGCTGCTCGGGGCGCACTCCGGATTCTCGGCGGCATTCTCGATTTCCGGGACGCTGCTCCAGCAGCTCCGCGCGTTCGCGCCGGACGCCCTGGAGAGCTTCCGCGGCCTCGTCGCGACCGGGCGTGTCGAGCTGCTCGCCGAGACTTCGCACCACTCCCTGGCGTTTCTGGCCTCCCCCGAAGAGTTCCGGGAGCAGGTCGCGCTGCACCGTCGGCTGGTCGCGGTCGAGCTCGGAGCCGATCCGCGGGTCTTCCGCAACACGGAGCTGATCTACTCCGACGGGCTGGCTGCGGCCGCCGAGGAAATGGGCTTTTCGGGCGTGCTCGCCGACGGCGTCGAGGAACTGCTGGGCGGCCGCTCTCCGCACCATCTCTACCGGGCCGCGACACCCGGAGGGCTCTCGCTCCTGCTGCGCGACTACCGCCTCTCCGACGACATCGCCTTCCGCTTCTCCAACCGCGCCTGGACCGAGTACCCGCTGAGCCCGGCGAGATACGCGCGGTGGGTGGCCGGCGTGCCCGGAGAGCTCGTCTGTCTCTTCATGGACTTGGAGACGTTCGGCGAGCACCACGCCCGGGAGACCGGCATCTTCGAGTCTTTCGCGGATGGGTCGCGGCGCACGTCGCTTCCGGCGGCGAATTCCTCACGCCGTCCGAAGCGATCCGGCGCCTTCCGATGCGCGACCTGCTCTCCGCGAGTCGCACCTTTTCCTGGGCCGACGAGGCGCGGGACGTCTCGGCCTGGCAGGGCAACGACATCCAGCGCGATGCCCTGCGCGGCCTCTACGCGCTCGAACCGAAGGTCCGGGCGGCCGGATCCCCCGAGCTCCTCGAGGACTTCCGCCGTCTTTCCACGTCGGATCACTTCTATTACATGGCGACCAAAGCGTCCGCGGACGGCGACGTCCACGCCTACTTCTCCCCGTACGACTCCCCGTACGACGCCTACATGACGTACATGCACGTCCTCGCCGACCTGCAGCGCCGCGCGGAGCCGGCTCGCCGCCCTGCCTCGCCTTCGCCGCGGCCTCCGCTCGTCCGGCCGGTCGGGTGACGCGGACGGCCCCGCCCCTCGTCCTGCTCATCTGCGATGGGTGGGGAGAGGCCCCCGACGGCCAGGGCAACGCGATCACGCGGGCGCGCACGCCCGTGTTCGACCGGTGGCGCCGGGAATTCCCCTGGACGACACTCACGGCCTCCGGCGAGGCCGTCGGGCTGCCGGACGGCCTCATGGGCAACTCCGAGGTCGGGCACCTGAACCTCGGAGCCGGCCGCATGGTGCCCCAGGACCAGCTCCGGATCGACCTCGCACTCCGCGACGGGAGCTTCTTCTCGAACCCGGCGCTGTCGGCGGCGTGCCGCCACGCCCGGGAGAACGACGCAACCCTCCACCTGCTCGGCCTGCTCTCCGACGGCGGCGTCCATTCCCAGCAGCGCCACCTCCATGCCTTACTCGCGCTCGCGGCCCGGGAAGGGGTCCCCCGGACGCGCGTCCACGTCTTCACCGACGGCCGGGACACCCCGCCGCAGTCCGCGCTGCGGTACGTCGCGGAGCTCGAGCGCGCCGCGGAGCCCCATGGAAGCGTCGCCGCGACGGTCTCGGGGCGGTATTTCGCGATGGACCGGGACGGGCGCTGGGATCGGATCGAAAAGGCGTATGCCGCGATGGTTCGCGGAGAGGGACGGACGGCGCGGAGCGCTTTCGCAGCCGTCGAAGCCGCCTACGCCCGCGGCGAGACGGACGAGTTCATCGAGCCGACCGTCCTCCTCCGCGGCGGAGAGCCGGCCGGTACGATTCGCGACGGCGACGCGGCGATCTTCTTCAACTTCCGCGCGGACCGGGCACGCCAGCTCACGCACGCCCTGACCGAGCCGGCCTTCCGCGAGTTCCCCCGGGCCGCGCCGATCGTGCAGCTCGTCACCTTCACCGAGTACAAGAAGGAGTTCTCCCTCCTCGTGGCTTTCCCGACACCGGCGCTCCGGAACATCCTGGCCGAGGTCTGGGCGGCCGACGGGGTGCGCAACCTGCGGGTCGCCGAGACGGAGAAGTACGCGCACGTGACCTACTTCTTCAACGGCGGAGTCGAGCCGCCCTTCCCGGGGGAAGAGCGGATCCTCGTTCCCTCCTGGCGCGGGGCGACCTACGACCTCCACCCCGAGATGAGCGCCGCGGCAATCACGCGGGAGCTCGAGACGGCGCTCTCCGGAGGCCGCTTTGCGGCCTTCGTCGTGAACTTCGCCAACGTGGACATGGTGGGGCACACCGGCAAGCTCGCCGAGACGATCCAGGCCATCGAGGTCCTCGATTCCTGCTTCGGTCAGGTCGAAGCGGCGGTCCTCGCGTCGGGGGGCCTGCTCGTCATGACCGCGGACCACGGCAACGCGGAGCAGATGACGGACGCTGCGACCGGCCAGCCGCACACGGCGCACACGAGCAACCCCGTGCCGTTCGTCATCGCCGGGCCCGGACCGCGGCTGCGCGAAGGCGGGACGCTCGCGGACGTCGCGCCGACGCTGCTCGCGCTCCAGGGCATACCCGTGCCGGCGGAGATGACGGGAAGGGATCTGCGGGAGGTTCGCCCGGCGCCGTCATCCTGAGCGCAGCGAAGGATCCTGGACTATCCCGGAAAGCACAGGATCCTTCGGCGCTCCGCGCCTCAGGACGACGGCTCCTCGGCGGCTGACCGCCCCGTTACTGCACGTCGAACGGAACGCTCGACTCGGCGGTCTTCCCGCTGCGCGGATCCTTCAGCTGGATGGCGAGCGCGTACCGGCCGGGCTCGAGGCCGGCGGGCCGGAACCGCAGAAGGAGCTTGCGGGCCCCTTCCCGCTCCCGGTCGGACGCCTTGACGAGCTTCAGCTCCACTTTCCCGTGCGGCCTCCCGTCCAGTCCGAGCACCCTCCCGGAGTACTGCAGCGGATCGGGGTTTCCCGCGAAGTTGTACGCGATGACGCAGACCTGTGCCTCCTCGCCGCTGTGGACGTCGGCGAGCGCCGCCGGCACGAAGGACTCGCCGCCGATCGAGAAGGGGTACTCCCCGGCCGGTTGGGCGGAGCGCGAACGGCCCTTCACGAGGATCCACGGCTGCCCCCCGTCCACGAAGAGCGGCGGCAGCAGGAAGGGGTCGTTGACCCCCTCCGAGACGGACAGCGGCGTGATCGTCACGCCGGTCCGCCCGGTTTCGTTGTTGCGGACGAGCACACGCAGGGTGTAATCGCCCGTGGGCAGGGACATCTCGCCGTAGTACTTCACCCCGCTCCGGCGCAGCATCGCCTCCGCTTTCGTCAGGTCGAGGCCGATCGTGTGGAAGAGGTAGTCGCGCGTAGTGCCCTGGCCGTCCATGGCGTACGCGTACACGTCCACGCTCGCCCGGTTCCCCTGATGCCCTTTGAGGAGCCGGTCGCCGGGGATCTCGACGATGACGGGAACGCGCGAAAGGCCCTGGCTTCCGGGGAAGGAGGCGGCCAGCACCCACGCCGGGACGTCCGTCTTCGGGACCGCCGCCGCGATCGCGCTCGAAGCGGCGAGCTTCTTCTCGATCGGCGACATCTCCAGGTACTTCTTCGCCTCGTAATAGCCGGTCCGGTGAGAGACCCGGTACGCCTTGTTGCGGGTCTTCACGGTGAGGGTGTGGAACTTCCCGGTCTCCGGAACCCGGACGGGCTGGAAGGCCAGGATGTAGATGAGCCCCGTCCGGTCGAGCAGGCGATCGAATGACGGGCCGAGGTCATTCGCGTTCTTCAGAAACTCCCCGCCCGTCGCTTCCGCCATATAGAAGAGGCTGTCGCTGCCGCTGACACGCTGGTCGAGCCCGGTGATCTCAGAGCCGGCGCGCAGGCCCCCGATGTCTATGGCGTGGATGACACAATCCGAGCGGTTGAAGAGCGTCAGAGACTGAGACATTCGCGACTGCGTGCCGGCGTTGCCGAATCGCGTGTCGTTGTCCACCTTCCAGCTCTGGCCGCGGATCACCCACTCCGACTCCCGCGCGCCTCCCCCTTCGGACGTGGAGCCGGAGAGCTCGCGGCTGTCGAATCCCTCCGAAAGGTAGAAGATGTGCTTTCGCCCCTGGACGCTGTCGAGGGCGCGCGCCAGGTCGGCGAGAGACCCGAGCAGCCGCGACACACGGTCACGATAAATCGCGCGGAAATTCTTGCCGCGGATGATCTCCAGGTTTTCCAGCGCTTCCTCGAGCGCGATATCGAAACCGCTTCCGGTCGAGGCGCTGGAGCCGCGCAGAAATGCGAATCCGGTCGCGTTGGAACCGGACGGCTGAGTCAGCACGAAAGCGAGCGGATCGGGTGTGCGGTCCGCCAGCGTCGGGAATCCCAGTGTGTCGATCGCCGCCGCGAGCTGCGTCCGGTCGCCGGTGAAGGTCACGAGCAGCTTCATCCCGTCCTCGATCGAATACGTCGCGACGGCCGCCAGATCCAGCTCCTTCATGCGGGTGACGACGAAGTCCCGGGCCGCGCGCCGCGCGTTGACGATCCCCTTCGGAGATCCGAAAGAAAGGTCGAAGAGGAGGAGAAAATGGCGCCGCGCCGAGGGATGGATCGGCGGCTCGCCGGGAGACGCTTTGGGAATCGGCCGGCGCTGATCGAGGATCTCGAACCCGGTGATCGGCTGCTTTTTCCCGTCGTCGAAGACCTCGAAATCCTCCGCCGTGAGGCCCTCCACGGGGTTCCCGTTGCGGTCGATCACGTTGACCGGGACCTCGATCAAGACGGCCTTGGCCTCCTCGCGCACGGCGCTCTTCTCGTCGCGCGATTGGGCGGAGAACGGGGACGTGGCGAGCAGCAGCGCCAGGCTGGCGACGCCGATCCGGCAGGCAGCGGAGCGCATGGTCTCTCCTTTCCAGGGAACCCTCATCTTCCTCCCGGGGAGTTTTTGAGGCAACCCTCATAGAGGGTGGTCTCCGGGTGGAAGGCGTACCACCCGAACCAGTAGGCGAGATGGCCGGGCTGGCGGGGAAGCGCGTTCGCCTCGCTGTTGCGGGGACGCAGGGCGGCCTCCTCCATTCGAAAGATCGCCCCGGTCGCCGGCTCGACCAATTCGTCCGGGCGCGATCCCTCCGCGAAGGCCCGCTCGGCGCGCGCGTAGGC
>JBHENW010000050.1:0-84518 GCA_046261875.1 Thermoanaerobaculia bacterium
CAGGGACCTCGCTGAGAAGATGATTGCTAAGCAGCAGAAGGAGATCGACGAGATGCAGCGATGGAAGGCGCGGCGCAGCTCCGCGAAATGAGCCGCATGATCCGAGCCCTTCTCGGCGCCGTTGTCGCGATTCTTGTCGCCCGACAAGCGGCGGGGCACGACACGTGGATTCTGCCGAAGCAACCTGCCGTACCGATCGGTCGGAGCGTCGCGTTCGATCTGACGAGCGGAATGGCGTTTCCCGCCAACGATGTGCCGGTCAGGCCGGACCGGTTGTCCCGGGCCGCTTACCGCCTCAACGAATCGATCTTCGATCTCCTGGCGAGGACCGCCGGAAAGAAAGCGCTCACGCTGAACGGGCGGTTTCCGACGGCCGGTGTCGCGGCCGTGTGGTTCGAATCCAAACCGCGATCGCTCGAGCTCACACCCGATCAGGTCCGCCATTACCTCGAAGAGATCGGCGCCTGGGAGTCCGTCGGGCGCAGATGGGAGTCAGAGGGTAGAGGCAGGTGGCGAGAGTCGTATACGAAGCATGCCAAGACCTATGTCCGAGTCGGACGCCCGGAGCAGGACGACTCCTGGGCGCGACCGGTCGGGATGGAGCTCGAGCTCGTCCCCGAGAAGGATCCGACTCGATTAGCGGTCGGAGAAGAATTCCACGTCCGTCTCCTCGAGAACGGACGACCGGTCCCGGACCTTGCCATCGGGCTTCAGGCCGCAAAGGAAAAGAAGGGAGAATTACTGAAGACCGACTCTGAAGGACGCGCTCGGATTCAACTCGACCAGAGCGGCTGGTGGCTGATACGGGCGACCGTGCTCCGACCCTCCTCGAAACCGGATCTGGACTGGGAAACCCGTTTCACCACACTGACGATTTTCATCGGGGTGAGATAGGCCCATGTCGCCGCCGCGGCAGGAGGAGCCGGTCTCGGGAAGTGCCGCGAGGCAAGAACCGAAGTTCGAAGAAGTTAGAGATGTCGTCTGCGGCATGACCGTCCGGTCGGACAGCCCCCACCAACTCCAGTATGGTGGGCGCGCGTATCTGTTCTGCAGCGCCGGTTGCTTGGAGAGGTTCCGGGCCAACCCGCGGCAATTCGTCGATCAGAAACCACGTCCCGCTCCGGAGCGATCTCCACCCGCCGACGTTCCGGCCGCTCGGGAGGCCGAGTACCCTCTGGAGCCGGCAGATCGGGGCGCGCCCGCGATTAGGACCGAGTGGACCTGCCCGATGCACCCGCAGATCGTAAAAGACGCGCCGGGGAATTGCCCGATTTGCGGAATGGCGTTGGAGCCCCGCACCGCAACGCTCGAGTCGCCGGAAGAGAACCCCGAGCTCGCGGACATGACCCGGCGCTTTCGCGTCAGCGTCGCGCTGTCGCTCCCCCTTGTGGCGCTCGCGATGGTTCATCTGGTCCCGGACAACCCCATCGGGCGGCTGCTGGCGCACGACGCTCGGAGCTGGGTCGAGCTGGCTCTTGCGACCCCGGTCGTGCTCTGGGGCGGATGGCCCTTCTTCCAGAGGGCTTGGTTCTCGATGGTGCACCGCTCGCTCAACATGTTCACGCTAATTGGTCTGGGCGTCGGGGTCTCCTACTTCTATAGCGTGGTCGCAACGATCGTACCGGGAATCTTCCCCGATTCTTTTCGCGACGAGGAAGGCGGGGTCGGCCTCTACTTCGAAGCGGCGGCGGTGATCGTTACGCTCGTGCTGCTCGGGCAGGTGCTGGAGTTGCGCGCCCGCGGGCGGACGAGCGCGGCCATCCGGTCCTTGCTCGAGCTGGCGCCTCGTGCCGCCCGCCGCCTTCGCCGGGACGGTTCTGAGGAAGACGTCGCGCTCTCCGCGGTGCAGGTCGGCGACCGACTCCGGGTGCGGCCAGGCGAAAAGGTACCCGTGGACGGGGTCGTCATGGAAGGGAAGAGTTGGGTGGACGAGTCCATGGTGACGGGCGAGTCGATTCCAGTCGAAAAGGATCCGGGAGACCGAGTCATCGGAGCCACGGTCAATGGACCCGGGGCTCTCGTCATGAGGGCCGAGCGAGTCGGGTCGGAGACGCTTCTGGCGCAGATCGTTGGGATGGTGGCTGAGGCGCAGCGCAGCCGGGCGCCGATCCAGAAGCTCGCGGACAAGGCCTCCGCTATTTTCGTGCCGGCGGTCGTCGCGGTCGCCGTGGTCACATTCGCCGCTTGGGCTCTGTGGGGACCTGACCCCAAAATGGCATACGCGCTGGTTAATGCGGTCGCGGTACTCATCATTGCTTGCCCGTGCGCCCTGGGCCTCGCCACTCCGATGTCGATCATGGTGGCTGCCGGGCGCGGCGCCACAGAGGGGGTTCTGTTCCGCGACGCCGAAGCGATCGAGGTCCTGGGGCAAGTGGATACGCTCGTTGTGGACAAGACCGGCACGCTGACGGAAGGAAAACCGCGTCTGACGCTCCTCGAGGCGGCTTCGGGATTCGAGCAGTCGGAGTTGCTTCGCGTCGCCGCGAGCCTGGAGCGCGGCAGCGAGCATCCCCTCGCGGCGGCGATCGTTCGCGGCGCAGTCGAACGAAACCTGTCCCTGGTCGAGGCGGAGACCTTTCAATCCGTCACAGGGAAGGGGGTGATCGGCCGGATCGAGGGAAAGAGTGTGATCCTCGGCAACGAGCGACTGCTGCAGGAGAAGGGTATTCAGGCGGGGGAGCTTACGGAACGTGGCGAAGCCGCTCGTCGTGATGGACAGACCGTGATGCTCGTTGCCATGGAGGGAAAACCAGCCGGGCTTCTCGGGGTGTCCGATCCTCTCAAAGACAGCGCGCGGGAAGCCGTTCGAATGCTGCACGGGCAGCGGATCCGGATCACCGTCGTCACGGGAGACAACAGGGTCACAGCAGAGGCCGTCGCCAAAACGCTGGGCCTCGACGACGTGCTCGCTGAAGTGCTCCCGGGCCAAAAGGCCGAGATCGTGAAGCGGCTCCAGGGAGAGGGCCGAATCGTCGCGATGGCTGGCGACGGTGTCAATGACGCGCCGGCCCTGGCTCAGGCGCAGGTCGGCATTGCGATGGGGACGGGCACCGACATCGCCATGGAGAGCGCCGGGGTGACCTTGGTCAAAGGAGACCTCCGCGGCATCGTCCGGGCTCGGGCTCTTTCGCGCGCAACGATGCGCAACATCAAGCAGAATCTCTTCTTCGCTTTCGTATACAACGCCCTCGGGGTCCCGGTCGCCGCAGGGGTCCTCTACCCGATCTTTGGCATTCTTCTCTCTCCGATCATGGCTGCTGCCGCAATGAGCTTCAGCTCGGTCTCGGTCGTGGGCAACGCGCTGCGTCTGCGGCGGCTGCCGATCTGAGCTCGCTGAATGTCAGCGGCCTGGAAAAGGGGCAGGTTTTCCAGCGGGCTGGGGCGAGTTCTCGATGACGGTGGCGCAACGCCTAAGTCAGTGGTCGGGTACGGTTCAGATCCGGAATGGGAGGCGTAGCAGTTCCGTAGCAGATCTAGGAATTTCAGGGACTATCAGGGCCGGCAGCCCTCTCCCCAAACCGCTGCGTTTCGGTCCATCAAGGCTCAGGAGGTAGCTCTCGAGCTCCGTTAGAATCGGTTCGGGATCGAGTGGTCGGAGGTTCAAATCCTCTCGCCCCGACCATACACGTCGGCTTCGCTTGCTCGGCTTGCCCTCGCTGCCTTCCGCCTCCCGCGGCGCGAGCTCCTTCGCTCGGTTACTTCGCGGAGACTCCTCGCGCGCGAACCGGGGTTTTCCCTTTGGTGGCGCGAGCGATTTCGGGAATTCCGTGACCTCGCGCGGATTCTAGAAGACCATGCGATCGCCTCTCACGATCCTCGTCCCCGCCATCAGTCTGGTCACTTCCATCGCCGCCTGTAGCCCCCGCCCGGTGGAGCCGGGGCCCGACGGCGGGTCGCCGACTGCGACGCAGGGAACGACCGCGGGCACGGCCCCCTGCCGTCCGCTCGAGACCCGGAATCCGAGCGCATCCGGCCAGCGCCCGGCCTTTCCGGGCCAGACCCGAGCGTGCGCCGTCTCGTCGAACGTCGCATTCGCGGTCGTCGTTCTCGCGCGGGGGCTCGAGAATCCGTGGGCCGTCGAGCCGCTGCCGGGCGGGGACCTGCTCGTCACGGAGAAGCCGGGCCGCATGCGCATCGTCTCCACGGCGGGGGAGCTCGGAGAGCCGCTGGCGGGCGTGCCGAAAGTCGATGACCGGGGGCAGGGCGGGCTGCTCGACGTCGCGCTCAGCCCGCAGTTCGCGTCCGACCGGACCGTTTACTGGAGCTGCTCCGAGCCCCGGCAGGGCGGCAACGCGACGAGCGTCGCGCGCGCCGTGCTGTCGGCCGACCGCCAGCGGCTCGAAGGGGTGCGCGTGATCTTCCGGGCGATGCCAACCTACGACGGTCGCGCGCACTACGGGTCCCGGCTCGTGTTCGCTCCCGACGGAATGCTCTTCGTGACGCTGGGCGAGCGCTCGGACATCCGGATCCGGCCCCAGGCCCAGGAGATGAACAGCCACATGGGCAAGATCCTGCGCATCCGGCCGGACGGGTCCGCGCCTCCGGACAATCCGTTCGTCGGGCAGGCCGGCGCGCTGCCGGAGATCTGGTCGCTCGGCCACAGGAACGTGCAAGCCGCGGCCCTGGATCCTTCCGGACGCCTCTGGGAAGTCGATCATGGTCCGCAGGGAGGCGACGAGGTCAACCGGGTCGAGAAAGGAAAGAACTACGGCTGGCCGCTCGTCACCTACGGGGAGGAGTACTCGGGGGCTGCGATCCGCGGCGCGGTGACGGACCGGCCCGGTTTCGAGCGCCCCCTGTATTACTGGGACCCCGTCATCGCGCCTTCCGGCGCCGAGTTCTACACCGGCGAGGCGTTCCCGGCGTGGCGCGGGAGCCTTTTTATCGGCGCCCTCCGCGATCAGAAGCTCGTGCGGCTGACCCTGGAGGGAAATCGGGTGACCGGAGAGGAGCATCTCCTCGCCGACCGGAAACAACGCGTGCGCGACGTGCGCCAGGGGCCGGACGGGGCTCTGTACGTCGTCACGGACGAGAGCAACGGCGAGCTCTGGAAGATCACGCCGCGGCGCTGAGCTAGGAGGCCGCGGCTCTCCGGCCTCCGGCTCCCGCCTTCAGCAGCCATTCCTTCATGCGGGCGCTCGGCACCAGCCCCGCCTGCTGCGAAACGAGCAGGCCGCCCTTCAGCACGACGAAGTTCGGGATGCTCTGCACGTTGAACTCGGCGGCGAGCTGAGGATGCGCCTCGGTATCCACCTTCAGGACGATCGCTTCGCCCGCCATCTCCGCGGCCGTCTTCTCCACCTCCGGAGCCGCCGTACGGCAGGGGCCGCACCAGGCCGCCCAGAAATCGACGAGCACAGGGACGCGCGCCCCGCGCGTGATCTCCCGAAAGGTCTCCGGATCCGCCTCGATGGGCCGCGCGAGGGGCGTGATCTGGGTCTTGCAGGCTCCGCAACGGCCCACGTCGGTTAACCGCTCCGCCGGGGACCGGTTCTTCTTTCCGCAGTGGGAGCAGGTCGTGATCATGCCGGCCTGTCGTTGCAACGGGCCTGCCGGGATCAGAGGCCCGGCCCCCGGTTTACGGCCCGGACGCTCGGCAACGGCCGGAAGGATGTGCTCAGGCACATAGACCCGCTGGGGGATGAAGAGGGCGGGGTCGCTGTAATTGCCGCCCATGAAGCCGATCATCACGTCCAGCTCCGGGACGCCCATGACGACCTGGCCGCCGTTGCCTCCCGCGAAGAACGCGCGAACCTTCCGCCCCCGATAGGGATACTCCGTCACCCACCACTGATAGCCGTAGTGATAGGCGCGCAGCGGGTAGAGCGGCGAGACCGACCGCCGCGCCCAGTCCTCGCCGATTATCCGGCGGTCCTTCCAGCGGCCGCCGTCCATCATGAGCTGGCCGAGCTTGAGGAAGTCGCGCGGAAGCAAGTGTGTCCCGCCGCCCATGTACGCGTCGCCGGTCGGCGTGAGGTTCATGGCGTATCGCCCGAACTGCAGGGGCGTGGCGACCAGCTCGTGGTAGAGCTCGGGAAGCCAGCGCCCCGTCGCGCGCCCGAGGACGCCGCCGATGAGGTTGGAAACGCCGCTGCAATAGACCGCCTTCTCGCCCGGTCGGCGGACCAGCCGGAGGTTCAGCATGAAGCGGTACCAGTCCGGCTCCTCCGTCTGTTCCTGCATCGTGTCTTCCTGGCCCGGAGATTTTGGATCGGCGTCGTCGCAGTCGAGACCGGGCGACATCGTCAGGAGGGTCTCCAACGTCATCGCCCGGCGCCGCGGGTCGCTGTCGCGCGCCGCGGCCGCGCCTCGCAGGGCGTCGTCCACGATGGTCGTCGTCGCGACCGGCAAGCCGCGATGGATGGCGGCGCCGGCCAGCACGGATGTCGCGCTCTTCGAGGCCGAGCGCGTGTCATGCGGCTCGTCCCGGTGAAAGCCGTGGAAGTACTCCTCCAGGACGAGCTTGCCGTGCCGCGCGATCAGCACCGCGTGCACGTCGGATGCATGAACGGAGTCCATCGGAACGTCGAGCAGCGTCCGGACGAAGCGCTCGATCGCCTCGCGCGAGATCCCCGCTTCGTCGAGGGATCCGACCGCCCAGCCGTCGGCGGTCTTCGGCGGGGGCCGGTAAGCGTAGGGTTCGCGCGGCTGGCCCCGCGGATAGAAAGCGGCCTCGTCCGCCGCGGACGCCCGCTGGAAGTCGTAGGTTCCGCCGCGCCAGGGCAGGTAGATCGAGATCCGCTGGCTTTCCGGGTCGAAGGTCCCTTCGGCTACGGTCGTCCGGGGCGCCTGGTCGGAGCGGCGGCCGAGCAGCTTGACGGAGCGGCCGTCGATCGCGATCTGCTCCACGCCGAGAAAGCGTCCCAGGTTCCGCTCGGGGTTGCGCAGGAAGGCCCCCATCGTGCCGTCCTCGTTGCGCCGGACCGGCATATAGATCGTGTTCCGGTCCTCCAGCGGCTCGACGGTTCCTCGCCACCGGTCCGGCCCGTCGGGTTCCATGAAAACCGGTGTCGCCCACCCGTACCGGTGCGACGCCGTGCTCGACTGAATCCAGTGGCCGACGATCCGGCCTTTCGAAGAGCGTCCACGGAAGTCCCCCTCGGCATCCGCGAGCTGGAAGGAGACGCGGTCGCCTTCGAAGCGCACCGGAGCGATCCGCCCGGCGATCTCCGCGCGGCCCCGCGTTCCCTCGCGCGTGATGAGGAGGGTTCCCCGAATCTGCGGACCGAAGTGGCGGCGCGCGCTCCAGAGCCCCACGATCTCGGACCCGGACGAGGGCGGATCGGTGCGCGCCGCCGTCCCGGCCGCGCTCAGCGTGGCGACGGCGATCAGGGACGCGATGAGTCGGTTCGCTTGTCTCATGATTCCTCCACGGCCGGACCCTTCCCCTCGCCCTCTTCGAGCCACGCGGCGATGGGTCCGCTTCCGATCTCCATGTTCCGCCGCAGCAGGGCGCATGCCTCGTCCAGGTCACCCGCCCGGAGCGCGCCGAGGACCGCCTCGTGGCTGTGGATCGACCCTTCCACGTTGCGGCGCTCGCGCATCAGGGCGAGCTCGTAGCGCCGGGTCCGCCGCATGAATTGTTCGATCAGGGCAACGAGGATGCGGTTGGTGCACCCGTCGACCAGTTCGAGGTGCCACGCGTCGTCGAGTCGGATGACGGCTCCCGGATCGGAGGTCTCGCGAAGTTTTCGGTTGAGCGCGGCAAGCCGGTCCAGGCGTTTCCGAGAGGGAACTCCGGCGAGCCGGAGCGCTTCGGGATCGAGCATCGCTCGAATGGGGTAGATCTCCCGAAATTCCTCGAGTGTCAGGGGCCGGACGAAAAACCCCGAGCGGGGGAGAACGCTCAACGCGCCTTCGGCCGCGAGACGTACGAGCGCCTCGCGCAGAGGGGTCCGGCTGATCCCCAGCGCGGCGGAAAGGCGGACTTCGTTGACCCGCGACCCCGCGGCGAGCCGGCCGTCGAAGATCATTTCGCGCAACGCCTCGCAGGCGGCGTCGCTGAGGTTCGCGCGAAGCAATTTGTCTACGGACAGCCTGTATACAGTATTTCAGTACGCGGGGAGTGCCCGGAGATTTGCGGATGACGGGCTTGACTTGCGCCTTTTTCTCGCCTAGGCTCTGCGTGTGAAGGCCGATGGGCTGTCTCGAGGCCACGGGACGGCCGCGGTGGTCCCCTCGGCCTTACTTTTTAAACTCTCGGTGGCCATTTGCCATACGAAATAAGGAACATTGATGAACCTCACGAAGAGACAGAAAGAAATTCTGGATTTCATCAAAAAGTACCGGGCGGACCAGGGGATCTCGCCGACCCAACGTGAAATCCGGGAGAAGTTCGAGCTCTCTTCCTTCGGCACGGTTCAGAAGCATCTAAAAAGGCTCGAGGAAAAAGGCGCCCTTTCGCGCGAATGGAACCGCAGCCGGGGAATTTCCCCCTTCGCGGAGACCGGCGCCCGGGTGGCTCTGCTCGGGTCCGTCGCGGCCGGCCGCCCCATCGAGCCTTTTCCCGACGAGGAATCCATCGAGGTCCCCGCGTCCCTCTTGGGCAAGGGCGAGCACTTCGTCTTACGCGTGCGCGGCGATTCCATGGTCGAAGACGGAATCCGCGACGGCGATTACGTGATCGTCGCCAAACGGGCGAGCGCTCAGAACGGACAGACAGTCGTGGCTCTGATCCGCGGAGAGGCGACCTTGAAGCGCTACTACCTCGAGGGCGGCCGGATCCGACTCCAGCCGGCGAACACGCTCATGAAGCCCCTGACCGTTGATGCGCGCGACGTCACCGTCCAGGGGGTCGTGACCGGCTTGATCCGGGACTACTCCGCCTCGGCCCGCTGATCGGGGCCGGAGGGCCGAGCCGCGCTCACGCGAAGGGCCTTGCGGTCCCCGGGGCCTTTCGGGGTCGGATAAAATGCAGGCGACGGCGACGTACCCAAGTGGTTAAGGGAGAGGTCTGCAAAACCTTTATTCGGCGGTTCGAATCCGCCCGTCGCCTCCAAAGACGTAAAGCGTAAACGCAAAACGTAAAACGGCGAGGGAGGGGACATGTCGGCTCTCCACGTTTTACGTTTGCCGTTTCACGGGCCGGAGTGGCGGAACTTGGTAGACGCACGGGACTTAAAATCCCGAGGGCTGCGAGGCCCGTGCCGGTTCGATTCCGGCCTCCGGCACCATCCGCGAAAGTGAGGCTTTGTTGAGCACGGTCACCGAGACCCTCTCGGACTTCCAGGTCCGCCTGGGATACAGCTTCCGCGAACCCGCGCTGCTCGCGCGCGCCCTGACCCATCGGTCCTTCACCAACGAGCACCGCGACCCGCGATCCCCCAACAACGAGCGGCTGGAGTTCCTGGGCGACACGGTCCTCGGTTTCGTGGTGGGCGAGTACATCTACCGCGCCTTTCCGAATCTCCAGGAAGGGGCTTTGTCGAAGATCAAGGCACACCTCGTCTCCGCGACGATGCTCGCCGCGAAGGCGCGGGAGCTGGGAATCGGAAGGTTCCTCCGGATGGGGACCGGGGAGGCCCGGTCGGGTGGGGCCGAAAAGCTCTCCCTTCTCGCCGACGCTTTCGAGGCCGTGGTGGCCGCGGTCTACCTCGACGGAGGCCTCTCGGCGGCGGAGACGCTCGTGCGGAGGGTTTTCGCGCCCGACGTCGCCGGCATCGACATCGGGGACCTCTCTTTTCACGATTACAAGACGGCGCTGCAGGAGTGCGCGCAGAGTCTCGGCCTTCCTCTCCCGGAATATCGCGTCGTGGACGAGTACGGGCCGGACCACGAGAAGTCCTTCGTCGTGGAGGCCTTCTGGGACGGGGTGGCCTTCGCTTACGGGCGCGGCAGCTCGAAGCGGGAAGCGCAGCGCAAGGCCGCCAAGGAGGCGCTCAAGAAGCTGGGGAGACTCCCGCCGTAGTGGCGGCGGGGAAGACACGACCGCAGGAGCCGACGCTAAGGAGCTCTGGCCAGCCGTTCGAGGAATTTGTCCGCGTCCTCGAATCCCACGAGGCGCAGATCGGTTCGCTCCTGTCCCGCCCCGTCCAGGAAGACGATGGTCGGTACTCCCAGCACGCGGAACTTGTTCGTCAGGGCGAGTGCCTCCGCCGTTCCGCCGCGAGTGAGGTCCACTTTGAAGAGGGCTCGCTGCGAAAGCTCCTTCTGCACGCGTTCGTCGGAGAACGTGCGCTGGTCGAGCTCGAGACACGGCACGCACCAGTCGGCGGTGAAATCTAGCACCGCGGGGCGGCCCGACTCGGCCAGGCCGGTCTCTGTGTAGGGCTGCCACCCGAGCGCCTTGCGCGGGTAGAAGAACGCGGCGCCCGCCAGAAAGAGAACGGCCGTGGCAAAGCGCGCCAGCCGCGCGAGGCCGAAGCCCCGGATGAGCAGGACGATCGCGCCGAGGACGAGCGTCGCCGGCAGCAGCCACTCGCTCCAGGGCCGCGGGAGGACAAGCCGGAGGAAGTACGCGGCCATTGCGAGGAGAAGCCAGCCGAAGACTTTTTTCACGCCCTCCATCCATTCCCCGGCGCGCGGGAGGCGAGAGAGGCTCCCCGAGAAAAGCGCGAGGAAGAGATAGGGCAGGCCGAGCCCGAGGGAAAGCACGCCGAAGAAGAGCACACCGAGGAGCAGGTTGCGGCGCTCCGCGACGAATGCGAGGAGCCCGAGCGTGAACGGAGCGACGCAGGGGGCCGCGACGATGCCGACGAGGAGTCCCATTCCGAAGGCCCCGGCGGCTCCGGTGCGAGACCCGCCCCCCGCCAGGCGCATCAGGACCGTCGGCGTCTTCAGTTCATAGAGTCCGAACATGGAGAGGGCGAGGGCGACCAGGATCGCGGCGATGCCCGTCAGAACCCACCGGTTCTGAAGAGCCGCGCCGAAGAGCTGGCCGGAGAGGGATGCAGCGACACCGAGGGCCGAGTACATGACCACGATCCCCAGCACGTACAGGGAGGCAAGGGTCAGGATCCGGCCGCGGCTCCCGGCCGCCTGACGGCCGAAAAATCCCACCGTCAGCGGGATGACCGGGTAGACGCAGGGGGTCAGGTTCAGCGCCAGCCCGCCGACGAATAGGCTGAGGAGGACGAGGAGGTAACCCCGGTCGGCGAGGTTGCGTCCGAACTCGCTCTCCGCGACCGCCTGACCGGAAACCGCGGGCGCCGCGCTCAAGGGCACCGCGCCGCCCGGCAGGCCCCCCGTCACGCCGGCGGCCCCCCCGGCGCTCTCCCCGGTCCGGAAGGCGGCCGTAGCCGGGGGAAGGCACTGCGTGTCGTTGCAGGCCTGATACTCGAGCTGCCCGGCGAGGACGGGCGGAGAAGCGGAGCCCCAGCGGACAGGCACCGCGATCACGAACTGCCCCTCGTAAACGGAGAGGGGACTTTTCGAGAACGAGAACTTGCGCATGACGCCGGGCGGATAGACGGGGTCGTCCCAGCGCACGCCGGGGATCGGGCTGGAAGTCAGCGCCGTCGGGATCAGGTAGTCCTCCGACGGCCGGTGGCTGTTGACGTGCCATCCCTCCGCGATGCGGACCTGTACCCGCAGCGTCCCCCGGCCCGGCTCGGCGGTCTCGACCCGGGCGCTCACCTCGACCAGGTCGGCCGGTCTCTGCGCGGCCGCCGGAGCGGCCGCGAGCGGGGCGAGACACGTCGCGAGCAGCGCGAGCCGCTTCATGGCTTGCCGACGGCCGATTCCAGCTTCTGGACGAGCTCCTGGACCTGGGCCAGGTGGGGAGACTTCGGATGGTCCTTCACGAACTTCCGGAAGAGGACCAGCGCTTCAGCCGGCTTGTTCTCGGCCAGCGGAATCTGCGCCCGGAAGAGCTCCGCGCGCTCCCGCCGCTCGCCGCTCTTCGTCGTCGCGATGAGGCGGTCGATCGTCCGACGCGCCGCCGCAGGTCTCGCCAGCTCCATCTCGACGGCCGCCAGGACCTCCCGCGCTTCGTCGCGCTGGGCCGCGGTCGCTTTCGGGTGGGAGGCGGCGCGCACGAGCCGCGGAAGGGCGGCGCCCGGGTCGGATCGCTCGTAGAGCTCGCGGCCGGTGGTCAGAGCTTCCCCCGCAGGCAGCCGCGGGACGTCCTGCGCTTCGACCTTTCGAGCGAACTTGCGGTACGCGTCGAGGTCCTGATGCACGTGTCGGTAGAAGTCGGGGGCGTTCATGAAACCTTCCATGCGGAAGACGATGCGCCCCTCGGGGGAGAGGATCAGGATCGCGGGCGCCTCGTGGACTCCGTACCGGTCGCGCAGCTCCCGGGCCGCGGCGGATTCCAGATCCACCTTGACGGGCACCATCCCGATCAGCAGCGCCTCGAAATCGAAGGCGGGGTAGAGGAGGCTCTTCATGCGCTGGCAGTTCCCGCACTCCTCGTTCTCGAACTCGACGAAGACGAGCTTGTTCTCGGCGACCGCGCGGGAGCGGGCCTCCTCCGGGTCCGCCGCCCAGACGGCGTTGCCGGGGCTCTGCAGGACCCGGGGCCCGTCGTTGGGGAGCTCCTGGGCCGTCGCGGCGCCCGCGGAGAGGATGATGAGGGCGCTCAGTCGCAGCGCGAGCTTCAAGCTGGCTTCTCCATCGGTGATGGTCTGCAAACGCCCGGCGCGGGCGCGGAATTCCAGAGTCTCCTCAACGGTTTGACAGCCTCTGGCCCCTTTGCTACGGTAGCGCGCCCTCGCCCAGGTAGCTCAGTTGGTAGAGCAAGGGACTGAAAATCCCTGTGTCGGCGGTTCAATTCCGTCCCTGGGCACCACCCCGCAGAGCGGCCGCACCGCCCGGCTAAGATCTCCATGTGATCCTCAAAGTGGCCAAGCTCGGGGTCCCGACGCTGCGGTCGAAGTCGCGAGAGGTCGATCCGCGCGCCGTCGCCCGGGGGGACTACGAGCCCTTCCTCGCGGACCTGGAAGACACGATGCACGAATACGAGGGGACCGGGATCGCGGCGCCGCAGGTCTTCACGCCGCTCCGCATCTTCCTCTACGAGGTCCATCCGGAGACCCGCAAGCGCAAGGAGAAGGAGGTCCCGCTGACCGCTTTCTTCAACGCGACCTACGAGGGGGTGGGAGAGACGATCGAGGAAGACTCCGAGGGCTGCCTCTCCATGCCCTTCCTCTGGGGGGGTGTGGTTCCGCGCTTCCAGACGATCCGGGTCAACGCGCTCGAGCGGTCGGGCAAACCCGTGAGCTTCGAGGCGTCCGGCTACCACGCCCGCGTGCTCCAGCACGAGATCGACCACCTCGATGGCCTCGTCTATCTCGACCGCATGAAGGACATGAAGTCCCTGACCTACACCGTGCGGTTCGGTTAGGGGTCAATCGTGCATTCCTGCATTTTTCTCCGCCGACTGGGGCGATACGAGCTTGTGAAAAATTTCACATTCTCCCCGTCCGGCGGATAGAATCGCCGCCGGCCGATGTTCGGTAAGAGCAAGACGCTCCCCGCTCACCCTCCGGAGGCCGCGCCCTCCGGACCCGCGGATTTCCTGACGACCCGCCTGGAAACCATGGTCGCCTGGGCCCGATCGAACTCGCTCTGGCCGCTCCCGTTCGCCACCGCCTGCTGCGGCATCGAGTTCATGTCGATCGTGTCCTCGCACTACGACCTGTCCCGCTTCGGGGCCGAGGTCGTCCGGTTCTCCCCGAGGCAGGCCGACCTGCTGATCGTCGCGGGCACGGTCGTGGACAAGCTCGGCCCGACGCTCCGGAAGATCTACGACCAGATGCCCGAGCCGAAGTGGGTCATCTCCATGGGAGTCTGCGCCTCCACCGGAGGCTTCTACCGCGCCTACCACGTGACGCAGGGGATCGACGAGATCATCCCCGTGGACGTCTACGTCCCGGGCTGCCCGCCGACGCCGGAAGAGCTGATGTACGGCATCCTGGAGCTCAAGCGCAAGATCGAGTCGGGCGAGAAGTCCCGCGACACCCGCTCCGCGCGCAAGGCGCAGGCTTCCGCGGGATGACCGTCGCCGAGGCGCCGCCGCTTTCGCGCGGAGCCGAGCGGATCCGCGAGAGCCTCTCCCGCCATCCCGTTTCCAGCCGAGTCGAGATCCGCGACCTCGACCTGCCGACGCTCGAGCTCGGGCCGGAAGACTGGACGAGCCTCGCCCGGTTCCTGCGGGACGACCCGGAGTGCCGCTACGACCTCTTCCTCGACCTCGCCGCGGTGGACAACCTGCGCCGGAAGGGACGTCCCACGCGGTTCGAGGCCGTGTTTCACCTCCGCTCGCTCTCCCGCGAGAACCACCTCCGCGTGAAGGTCCTCCTGCCGGACGGGAAGGAGCCCGTGCTCCCTTCGGTGCACGAGATCTGGCCCGCGGCCAACTGGTTCGAGCGCGAAGCCTTCGACCTCATGGGCTTCCGGTTCACCGGCCACCCGAACCTGCGACGGCTCCTCGTGCACGACGCCTTCGTCGGTCACCCGCTGCGCAAGGACTACGCCCCCGGCCAGCGCTGGTTCTTCTCCGAGGACGACCTGCGGATGCCCGACTGGGCCCAGGAAACCGACGAGCGCGCCGGCCACTTCGAGACACAGACCCTCTCGATCGGCCCCTCCCATCCGGCGACGCACGGGATCATCCACCTGATCGCCCGCCTCGACGGCGAGCGCGTTACACGGGCCGAGACCCAGATCGGCTACATGCACCGCTGCTTCGAGAAGATGTCGGAGACGCACACCTGGAACCAGGTCATCCCGTACTGCGACCGGCTCAACTACGTCTCCGCGATGATCAACGGCGTCGGGTACGTGAAGACCGTCGAGAAGATGCTCGGCATCGACGTCCCGGAGCGCGGCGTCCTCATCCGCACGATCCTCTCGGAGTTCTCGCGGATCATGGACCACTGCGTGAACATCGGGACCAACCTCGTGGACATCGGCGCGCTGACGAACTTCTGGTACCTCTACCAGCCCCGCGAGAACATCTACGGCCTCCTCGAAGCGTGCTGCGGGGCGCGCCTGACGGTCTCCTACGTGCGGGTCGGCGGGCTCGCGATCGACGTGCCCGACGACTTCGTTCCGCGCTGCCGGGCGCTGCTCGAGTCGATCCCGAACTTCCTGGACGACGTGGACCGCCTCGTCACGCGCAACCGGATCGTCCGTAACCGGCTCGGCGGGACCGGCGTCGTCACGGCCGAGCAGGCGATCGCCTGGGGCTTCACCGGCCCGATGCTCCGCTCGACGGGCGTGCCCTACGACGTCCGGCGGGCGCGGCCCTACGACTTCTACGACCGGTTCGACTGGGACGTGGCGATCTCGAAGAACGGCGACAACTACGCCCGCTACTCCGTCCGTATGGAGGAGATGCGGCAGTCGTTGAAGATCATCCGCCAGGCACTCGACATCTTCCCGGCGAGCGGCCCCGTGAACTCCTCCGACTGGCACGTCGTCCTCCCGCCGAAGGACGCCGTGTACCACGACATGGAGTCGCTCATCTACCACTTCAAGCTCATCATGGAAGGCATCCGCGTACCGAAGGGGGAGCGCTACGACTGGATCGAAGGGGCCAACGGGGAGCTCGGCTTCTACGCGATCTCGGAAGGCGGCGGAGGCCCCTATCGCCTGAAGCCCCGGCCCCCGTGCTTCCCGATCCTGGCGGCCTACGAGCACATGATCGTGGGCGGCACGATCTCCGACGCCGTCGCGACGCTCGGCACGCTCAACATCATCGCCGGGGAGCTCGAGCGGTGAGCGGCGTCGTCGACGTCTCCATCCGCGACCCGCGCAAGCTCACCTTCGCCGAGCGCCTCTATTTGCCCGAAATCTTCAAGGGGATGGCCGTCACGATGAGGCATTTCCTGCGCAACGTCGTCCGCGTCGGCCGTCTCCCGACGATCCTCTACCCCGAGCAGAAGCGCGACTACTCCGGCCGCTTCCGCGGCAAGCACATCTTGACGACCCGCGACGACGGGACGCTCAAGTGCGTGGCCTGCTACATGTGCGCGCAAGCCTGTCCGGCGGAGTGCATCACGATCGTCGCCGGCGAGCATCCCAAGCTCGCTTACGAGAAGTACCCGGTCGTCTTCGACATCGACATGCTGCGCTGCGTGTACTGCGGCTTCTGTGTCGACGCCTGCCCCAAGGACGCGATCTGGATGACGCGCGACTACGAGATGGCCTTCTTCAACCGCCAGGAAGCCGTTTTCGGCATCAACAAGCTCGTGGCGAAGCCGGGTCTGCCGGTCAAGGACGGGGTCGGCTACCGGCCGTACTACCCTGGGGACGGAACCGTGCCGCCGACCGACGCGGCGGTCGCTCCCGTGCCGCCCGGCGACGGGGAGCGTTTCCGCCTGCGCGAGGAGGGCCTTCCCGTCGTCCCCCGTCCGTCCGCGCCGCAGCTCGAGCCGGAGACCCGGGCGGACGCCGCGCCGGCGGCGAAAGTCGTCGGAGCGCTGCTCCTGGCGGTGCTGCCGCTCCTGCCGGCTTGCGCGAGCCGGGGAAAGGGGCGGGTCGTGGCGGTCACCCGGGTCCGCGAGCAAGTTTCGCCGTGCAACTTCCTCGGGCGGGTCACCGGGACCGAGGTCGGGGAGACGGAGACCGCCGAAGCGGCTCCCTCCGGAACGACCGAGTTCGCCATGCGCCAGGCCGCTGCCGCGCTCGGCGCCGACACGGTCCTGGTCCTTCCGGGCGGGTTGGCGGGCGAAGCCTCTCTCTGCGGGGAACGCTCGCCGGTCGTCGTCGAGAAGCCCGATCGGCGCCGCCGGACGCACGCCGGGATTCCGGTCGCCACGACCCCCACGCCCTCCGGCGTCTGGCCCGCCGGACTCCGATAGGCGGCGCTCGTGCTGCCGCTCGATCAGATGCGTCGGGAGCTGACCCACCGGGCGCGAACGCTCCTGCGGCGGCTCGGCTCCGGCTTCACGACGAGGCCGCGGGCGGACGCCCGATTCCGCGATCGCTACTTCGCGGAGGAGCCGGTCCACCTGCGCCGGATGAAGGAGTACCGGCTCGACCGCTTTCCGAAGTCCGGGCCGCTGCCCTGGCTCGACCGGCCCGACGCGCAAGAGGAGATCGCACGCCGGCGCGCGGCCGGGGAGATCTCGGAGGAGGAGGCTGCGCGTTGCCGGCAATGGGCGCGGGACGGCTTCGTCCTCCTGCCCGGCCTCTTCTCAGCCGCGTATCTGGACTCGGTCTGGGCCGCCTACGAACGGGGCATCGCGGACGGCACCGTCGTCCTGCAGCCGGAGCAGCCGATCCGCGGCGACCCGCTGCCCCCGCGTTCGCTCGACCCGCACCTCAAGGTGACCGAGCTGGACGGCCTGCTGCGCCATCCGCAGCTCCTGAAGTGCAGCAACCTGCTCCTCGGGCGCGAGTCCGTCCCTTTCCAGACGCTCCTGTCCCACAAGGGGAGCCAGCAGAAGCCGCACTCCGACTCGATCCACATGACGACGTATCCGCCGGGCTACCTGACGGCCTGTTGGGTCGCTTTCGAGGAGATCCATCCCGACTGCGGACCCGTCGAGTACTACCCCGGCAGCCACCGGCTGCCGTTTCTCTCGAGCGACGCCCTCGGGATCTCGACCGCCGACTTCCGGCGTCGCGGCTATGCGACCTACTTCGAGCGCTACGAGCCCGCGATCGCCAACCTGGTCCAGCGGGAGAGCCTGGTGCCCGTTCCCTTCCGGGCCCGGAAGGGAGACGTCCTGTTCTGGCACGCGAACCTGATCCACGCCGGGTCGCCCCGCCGCAACCTCTCGCTGTCGCGCAAGGCGGCGGTCTGCCACTACTTCGCGAAGGGGGCGGTCTGTTACCACGATCTCGCGGGGACTCTGGCCGACCCGGGACGGGTCGGGGCCGCCCACTGAGTCCGACGGAGGCCTAGAAGGAGACGCGCAGCCCCAGGCGCGCGCTCCGAGGCGCCTGGCGGAGGAAGGCCTCGCCGAACCGCTCGTTGCATTTCTCCTCGTCCGGGTCCGTCGCGCTCGAACCGCAGACGTAGTCCGCGTTGGAGAACTCCGCGAAGTTGTAACGCTGATCCAGAAGGACGGCCTTCTGCGCGTTCAACAGGTTGAACACGTCCAGGAGGAAGTTCACGGTGACCGGCCCCACCGCGAGCGGGTAGCCCAGATGCAGGTCGGCTTCGTAGGTGTCCGGCGTGCGCCCCTCCGCCCCCCTGCGCATCAGGAAGAACTCATAGCGGCCGTACGCGTCGGAGAAACCGTAACGGGTCACCGGCGTCCCGGTGCGGTAGTACGCCGCGAGACCGACGGAAAGCTGGAACGGCGTCACGTACACGCCGGAAACCTTGAACTGGTGCCGCCGGTCGTTGGAGAGGGGGCCCCGGTTGGTGATCTCGTCCCGATTCTGCCCGTCCGTGAAGAAGTCGTAGTAGTCGTAGGCCGCCGTGATGTTCGGGTCCGGTCCGATGTTGGTGAAGGGCGCGTACTCCCCGTCGAAGTTCCCGTCCAGCTTGGACCAGAGATAGGACGCGATCGCCTGCCAGTTGTTCGAGAAGCGTTTGACGACGTCGAGCTGCACGCCCCGGAAGATGCGCTTGGGGTCCGGCGCCTCGAAAGTCGTCGCGTAATCGAGCGTGAAAACGCGGTCCATGATCCCCTCGCCCGGGTTCCCGATGCAGTACGTCCCGTCGTCCGCGCAGAGGAAGTCCTCGACGACCTGGCCGTAGTCCCGGTAGATGTACTTCGCCCCCACGGCGAGGTCGCGCAGGATCTCGCGCTCGCCTCCGAAAATGATCTCGCGGATGTACTGATTCTCCAGGTTCGGCTCGACGGGCTCGGTGAAGCCGCCGAAGATCCCGCTCTCGCTCTCGAGCAGGGCCTCCGCCGCCGGATCCGGCTCGATCCCGAGCGGATCGAAGTTGTTGACCCGCGGTTGCCGCTCGAATGAGAAGGAGCGGATGACGAGGTCCATCGGGATTTCTTCGTAGTAGTGGCCGTAGGATGCGAAGACCTTCGTCTTCCGATCGCCGGCCGGGTTCCAGATCAGGCCGAGCCGCGGCGCGAAGTCCTCGTCGAGGGTGATCCGCGTGACGCCGGAGGCGTCGATGATTTCCTGGCGGTCCCACCGCACGCCGGCGTTCAACGTGAGGCTCGGGAGGACGTTCCAGCGGTCCTGCAGGTAGACCGTCCAGATCTCGTGCTCGGGGCTCGCGGTGAGCTGCGACAGCGGCGCGTTGAAGGGCGACGCCGTCGCGTCCGGCGTCGTCCAGTAGAAGTGCTGGTAGATGGGGCGCGAGGGATCCGCCGGGTTCGCGAAGATGGTCACCTGCTGGCCGCCGGACATGCGCTTGACCACCTCCGCCGTGGTGTTCTCGAACTCGATGCCGCCCTTCACCTCGTGCTTGCTCAGGTAGAAGCTCGCCGCGGTCGCATAGTGGTCCCGCACGAAGTCCTTCTTCTGGATCAGGCCGAAGCCTCCGGTCTGGAAGTTGTCCGCCCGGGTGTCGATGAACTCGACGACGTCTCCCTCTTCTCCGGCCGGGCCGATCGAGTTTCGCTCCTCGTGCCGCGCCGCCTGCGCGGAGACGGACATCGCGGCGCCGAGGAGACCGTCATAGCGCAGGGAGTAGTTGCGGCCCCCGTAATCCTGCCGTCCCTCGAAGGTCGTGCGCTCGCCGTTCAACGTATGGTTCGCGTCGTTGATCGCGCCGCTGTCGGTCCGGGGGTCCTGGATCAACGAGGCCACGAGGGAGTGGCTCGGCGCCACCCGCCAGGTGATTTTCCCCGCTCCGAGGTTGCGATGGCTCTCCGACTCCACGACTTCTCCGGCGAACGGCCCCGCCGTCAGCTCGTTTTCCACGGTGTGGGTGACCCGGTCATACGCCGCGAAGAACCAGAGCCGGTCCCGCAACACGAAGCCGCCGAGGTCCGCCCCGTAGTCCTCCCGAGTGACGCCGAGGGCTGCGCCCTGGAGGGTCTCGCCGACGTTCTTGTTGTCCGCCTGGAGAGAGTCGTCGTCGTAGTAGCCGAAGAGGTCTCCATGGAACTCGTTTCCACCCGACTTGGTGATCACGTTGACGATCCCGCCGGTCGATCGCCCGTACTCGGCCTCGTAGCCGCCGGTCTTGACGTCGACTTCCTGGATGAACTCGAAGTTGAGCTCCTTGCCCTGCAGACCGTACTCGACGCCCGTCGTGTTCGCGCCGTCGATGAGATAGGCGTTCTCGGCGCCCGAAGACCCGTAGACGGTCAGACCGGTCTGGTTGCTGTCGGCGTTGTCCGTGGCCGTGCCGGGGACGATCTGGACGACCGAGGAGTAATTCCGACCGGTCGGAAGCGACTGGATGGCGCGCTGGGAGATGCTGGCGCCGAGCGTCGTCGACGTGGAATCGATGACCGGGGCTTCGCCCGTGACCAGGACTTCCTCCCGGGCGGTCGGCCGGAGGCGGAAGTCCGCCGTGACCGTCCGGTCGAGCGGGACGATCACGTTCTGGTCGGCCCGGCCATAGCCGGACAGCGACGCGGACACGGCGTACGTGCCCGGAGGCAGGAGGGCGAGACGGTAGGAGCCGTCGTTGGCGGTCGTCGTCCGTTGAGTCCCCTGGCTCGCCGGACTCGTGGCTTCCACCGTGACACCGGGCAATGGCGACCCGTCGGGGTCGGAGACGGTGCCGATCATCGAGCCCGTGGTCTGGGCGAGCGCCGGAAGCGCGGCGATCAAAGCGGCCGTGAACGAGAAAACCGTACGGAGTCGGCTCATGGGGGGACCTCCTTCCGCAGATGGGAAGGCTAGCACTTTAGTGCCACCAGGCCCACCCTCCCGGATCGAGGCTTTTTCCTAGAAGGCTTCCGTGTCCGTGACGCTCGCCACCTGCTGGATGTTCCGGTAAGTCCTGGTTCTTCCCGTCTCGTTGTCCGTCACGGTGATCTCGTACTCGATGTTCGACAGCGAGCCGTAGAAGACCCAGAACCTGCCGTTGATCCGGGTCCCGTCGAGGACCTTGAGCATGACCTCGAGGTTGGAAGCGTCGAAGAACCAGAACGCCGCGGTATCGGGCGTGAGCGTGACAGCGGAAGCCCGGCGTGGGAGCGCGTCCGATCCGATGCCCCAGGTGATTCCGACGCAGAACCGGCCGCCCTGAAGGCAGGCAATCACGTCGTGCTGCGGGCAAAGGGGAGCGACGGCCGGCGAGCTCATGTCGTAGTCGAAGACCCCCGCCCATTGGGTTCCGACGTGAAGCGCGTTCCCGGCCGGGCTGACGACGATGTCCGTCATCGAAAGGTGAGGAAGAAGGCAGTTCAATTGTGTGAAGTGGAAGCCACCGTCCTCGCTCGCGAGGACCCCGCGCGACGCCGTGGCCGCATAGACACGAAGGGAGCTCTTGGGGTCGACCGCGACGGAGTTCACGACGCCGACGGCGGGATCGAGAGGAATGGGAAAAAAGCTCTCTCCGGCATCGACGCTCCGGTAAATCTCGCTGCCAAAGCCCCCGGCGAAGACAGTGTGGGGACGGCTCGGATCGACGGTGATCCACCGGACCGTGAGGAAGGCGAGCCGTGGAAAGATTTCCTCGACGTCGGCCGAAGTCCAGGTCAGTCCGCCATCCAGCGTTCTGAGCACGCCGAGGCCGTCTCCGAGAAGGACGAAGTCCAGAACGTATGCCGCGGCGTAGACGACCGACGGAGAGACGGGGCTCACGACCAGCGCGTAAGTACCTGTTTCCCGGAACTGTGCCCTGAGATTCGTCGGGGACCAGCTCAGACCGCTGTCCGTGCTCTTGAACACATTGCCGCCGGCCCCCGCGTACATGACGTACGGATCTGACCGCGCGAGAGCCAATGTTTCAATGCCGGACGACAGGGCAGTTACGTCTTCGGGAAAGGTGCTGATGGCCTCCCAGGACCGGCCCGAGTCGGTGCTCCTCAGGACATGGGGTCCTGGAATGTGCGTACAGAAGAGACGGATTCGATGGATGAACGATGACTCGACGGACGGGCAGCGGGCTTCGTGTTTCCCAACTCTGCCCGGCGTTGACGCTCGCGAACAACCGCCCTGTCCCCGAGATTGCATAAAGGACAGACGGATCGGAGGGCGCTATCGGGAGAGCCATGATTCCTCGTTGTTCCGGCGGGCCGCTCGTCGTCCAGCGGCCGGTCCGGCGAGGAGAGAAGCGGGAACGAACAAGGCCGCGAAGCTCGCCGCGAACGGGATACGCATGGGGACCTCCTCGAGTTCTACGGAACTCGCGCGGGAGCCGTGGAAGCTCCTTCGAACAGCCGCTCTACCGTCACGGTCGCGTTGTAGTCCGGCTCGCCGGACTCGGGATCCATCCCTCCCTCCCCGAGCAACGCCATACCCTCCGGCCAGTGGACCTCGAGGTTGCCGGCCTTGATTGGCGCGATGCGGACGCGCCCGCGGAACTCGCCGGAGTCCGAGGCGAGCCGGACGGAATCTCCGTCGGCGAGACCGCGCGCCGTGGCGTCCGATGCGCTCATGAGCACGTCTTCCCGCGATGCCCCCGTCAGGGGGTCGCGGTCGCGTTGCACCATCGAGTTGAACTGCTTGCCGCGGCGGGTCGAGAGCCGGAAGCGCCCGTCGGCCTCGGCGCGGCGGGGCAGGCGGAACGGGCTGAACCGCGCTTTCCCGTCGGGCGTCGCGAACCGACCGTCCCCGTAGAGCTGCGGTCCGCCCCACTGGACCTGCTCGCCCGCCGCCGACAGTGTCTCGATGCCACGATAGAGCGGTATGGCGCGCGCCATCTCTTCGCGCAGCGCGGCGGTCGAGGGGAGGCGCCAGGATCCCGCCTGCTCCGGCCGCGCCTGAATGCAGACGTCGCGGAAGACCTCCCACTCGGGGCGCGCGCCGGCGATCCGCCGGCCCGGGATCTCCGGCGAAAAAATGATCCGGCGCTCCGTCGAGGTCTCCGTGACGCCGCCGGGCGTCTCGTAGCGGGTCGCGGCCGGAAAGAGAAATACGGTGTCTGACGGCTCGACGAGCATCGCGGAAGAGAGAACGATGTCCTGGTGGATGCGCAGCCCCGGCTTCTCCAGAGCTGCCCGTCCGCGCGCGGCGTTCGGAAGCGTCTCGAGGAAGTTGCCGCCGACCATCCAGAAGACGTCGATCTCTCCGCGGGCGGAGGCGTCGACCTGCTCGGCGGCGCTCAAGCCCGGAGCGTCGTTGACTGGAAAGCCCCAGACCTCACCCCACCGGTCGCGGGCCCAGGCCTCGACCTGCGGCACGCAGCCGACCTCGGCGCCTCCCTGGACGCCGGAGTGGCCGCGGATCGGCATGAGGCCGCGCAGGGGCCGGCCGGGCAGGCCCCGCGCCAGCCCCACGTTGACCAGGGCGCGCACCGTGTCCACGCCGTGCGCGTGCTGCGTCAGGCCCATGGACCAGACGAAATGGGCGTTGGGGTGAGACGTCAGGAGCCGCGCGAAATCACGCATGCGTTCGGGCGTGGCGCCACTCGAGCGCTCGAGTTCCTCCCACGGCACGGAGCGCGCGGAGGCCTCCGCCTCTTCGAACCCGGCCGTGAGCTCCCGTACGAAAACCGTGTCCACGCCACCGGGCTCCTCGAGCAACGCCTTGAAGACGCCGGCGAGGAATGCGAGATCGCCGCCGGTGTCCACTTCGAACCAGTCATCCGCCAACCGCGTCCCGAAGACGGCGCTCTCGAAGGCCGAAGGGACCCAGTAGGCCTCGAGCCCCGGTTCCCGATACGGATTGACGACGGCGATCCGGGCGCCCTTCTTCTTCGCTTCGTAGAGGTACTTGGTCGTCACCGGCTGGTTGTTGGGCACGTTGGAGCCGAAGAACACGATGAGGTCCGAGCCGATCCAGTCGCGGTAGGTGCACGTCGAAGCGCCGTGGCCGAGCATTCCCTTCATCGCCGTCGTCGAAGCCGCGTGGCAGAGGCGCGCCGCGTTGTCCACGTGGTTCGAGCCGAAGAAGCGCGCTGCCCGCTGGGCCGCGTAGTACGTCTCGTTGGGGATCCCGCGCGAGGTCAGGTAGAAGGCGATCCGCCCGGGAGCGGCGGTGCGAAGGCCGCCGGCGGCCGCCCCGATCGCCTCGTCCCACGGTATGGCGCGGAACCCTTTCTCCCCGCGGCGCCGGATCATCGGCTCCGAGAGGCGTCCGAGCGACCGGAGGTCGCGCGAAGTCAGCGCGGCGAGAGGGCCCGCGTCACTGAGCCGTCCCGGATCCATCGCGGGCATCGTGTTGAGCCGCATCAGCTCGAGCCGCACCATGCAGAGGTGCGTCCCTTCGATCGTCCAGTCGCGCATCCCGGTCGTGCCCAGGGCGCAGCCGTCGCACACACCCTTTTTCAGGATGCGCCAGGCGAAGGGGATCTGGTCGCGGTTCTCCCAGGCGATCCGAGCCATTTCCCGGAAGTGGTGCGGCTTGGGAAGGCCGAGACCGAAGGGGCGAAGAGAGGCCCGGGAGCTACCGGGACGTGGCATGCCACGCGATTCTAAAGGTCGCGCGGCCTCGGTTCAGCGACCGCTCTCCGGCGCGCTCGTCGCAAGACCAAGCGCCTGGGCCGCTGCGGCGAGCCGCGTATCGAACGTCACGAGGGCCCCGGCGGAGGCGGACAGCGCAAGCGCGATGTGAAGTGCATCGGAGGCTCGGAGGACGCCGGGGGATACGAGAAGGAGCTGCTCCGCGCGTCGGTGCGTCGTCCGATCGAGCTCGACCCGTATGTATCGATCCTCATCGAGATGCGACACGAGAGTCCTCGACAGGTGAGCGGCCGTCGCTCTTTCCACCGTCCCCTCTCTCAGCCGTCGGGCGAAGGAGGAGACCGCTTCGGTGACGGCGAGATCGGATACCAGGATGTCCTGGCGCCCCAGGAGCGCCCGCTCCATCGCTTCGCTGTCAGGTTCGGGCAGGTACAGCTTGATGAGTGCGCTTGCATCCAGGTAGAGCCACGGGGGAGGTTCCCAGTCCGGGTCCTCAGTAGGGGCTATCTTCGCGCTCCTGGATGATGGTCTGAGACAGCGGCGGATCGAGCCGGGGCATTCGACGGCGGAAAGCCGCGAGGCTCTTGAAGGGTTTGGCTGAGCGGCGCAGCGGCGGCACGAGACGCGCCACCGGCTTTCCACGGTCCGTGATGGTGACCTCCCGGCCCCTCTTGACCTCTTCGAGGAGCGCGGTCAGGTTCTGACGCGCCTCGCGGATACCCGCGCTCTTCACACGGAGATTGTGCTACATGTAGAACAACGGGTCAAGGGGGGAGGCGCCGGATCTAACGGTGGTGATCGTGGGTGGGCGCGTGGCCGTCCGTCTTGAAGCTGCCCTCCACGAGCGTCTCGATCTCCGCGTCCGAAGCCCCTCGTCCCTTCAGCTCCGCCGCGACGAGAGCCTCCTTGATGCAGATCCCGCAGCCCGCGGCGTGCTCGTCGGTGAAGCACGTGAGGAGCGTTTTGTGCTCGAACTTGGGGCTCTCCTGGCACTCGCAGAAGCAGTGGAGGCGGTCGAGGGTGGCCGGGTATTTCCGGGCGACCTCGTAGGCGCGGGGGACTTCCGCCTCGTAGATGCGCGTGTCGGCGAAGAGCTTCGGGTCGAGCACGACACGCCGCTCGATGCAGGTGGCGCAACCGTTCTGCGCGGGCCCTTTCGCGCTCTTCGCCGGCGCGTTCCGAGTGCCGGCCGTCTTACCCGAAGAGGCCAGTGCCGCTCCCGCGGCGAGCGCGGCGGCGACCAGGATGACGGACAGGTTTCGAGCGCGCATGAAGGTCCTCCGGGCCTGGAGAACGGGATCCGGACCGCGGTTGTTCCCTATTTCAGCGACTCCATGATCCGTTGCAGGGCCTCCCGCCCCGGCCGGAGCTTCTCCTCGCCGATCTGGACGAGCGGCTCGTCGGAGAGCCCGAGGAGGCTCACGAAGTCCTTCTTCTGCGGCTCGACGTATACGAGGCCCGTGAGGAACTCCTGTTTCTCCTGCGACTCGAGGAGCATCTCCAGAGCGATGCGCTTGTTGGTCGGGTCGTAGTCCGGGCGCAGCTTCTTGAGGCGGATGTGGGACCCGTCGTGGAGGACGACGTCCTGGGTCGTGCCGGGGTCGTAATCCACCATGATCTCCTCGAAGAACGGCACGAATCCGATCTCCTGGATCTGGATCTCGTGGTCCTTGGCCCACTTGTACGACTTCGTCGAGTCCTCGTGGTTGTTGAAGGTCACGCAGGGAGACACGACGTCGAGCATCGCCGTACCGCGGTGGGCGATCGCGCCCTTGATCAGGGCGAGGAGCTGCTTCATGTCGCCCGAGAAGGAGCGCGCGACGTAGCCGCAGCCCAGCTCGATCGCCAGGGCGCACAGATCGATCGCGGGCAGGTCGTTCACGACGCCCGTCTTGAGCTTCGATCCCATGTCCGCCGTCGCCGAGAACTGCCCCTTGGTCAGGCCGTAAACGCCGTTGTTCTCCACGATGTAGAGCATCGGCACGTTACGCCGCAGCAGGTGGACGAACTGGCCGGCGCCGATGGAAGCCGTGTCGCCGTCGCCGGAGACGCCCAGGTTGAGCAGGAGGGGATTGGCGAGCGCTGCTCCTGTCGCGACGGCCGGCATCCGCCCGTGCACGGCGTTGAACCCGTGCCCTCGGTCGGCGAAATACGCGGTCGTCTTCGAAGAGCACCCGATGCCGGAGAACTTCGCGACCCGGTGCGGGGGCACGCCCATGTCGTAGAGCGCCTGGGTGATCTGTCGCGTGATGACGTCGTGCCCGCAGCCGACGCAGAGCGTGGACTTCAGGCCGCCGTACTCCTTGACGGTCAGGCCGATGCGGTTCGAGAGCGGAGCTTTCGGCTCGGAGACGGAAGACATCAGGCCTTCTCCCCGGCTTCGACTCCCTCGACCACGGTCTCCGCGTCGAGGGGAAAGCCGTCGTAGTGACGGATGGAACGCAGCTTGCCGGACTCGCTGCCGACTTCCAGGCGGAGCAGGTCGCACATCTGGCCGTCGCGGTTCTGGTCCACGACGTAGACCCGCTCGTGCCCGTGGATGAACTCCGCGACATCGGGCGTGAAGGGAAGGGCTCGGAGCCTGAGGTAGTCCGTCGCGACCCCTTTGCGACGGAGGATGTGCCGGGCTTCCTCGACGGCGAAGTCGGAAGAGCCGTAGGCGATGATCCCCACCGCGGACCCGCGTCCGTTGTCCACGACCGGCGCGGGGACGTACCTCTTCGCGGTCTCGAACTTTCGCGCGAGCCGCTCCATGTTTTCTTTGTAATCGTCCGGCTTCTCCGAGTACGTCGCCCGGGCCGTGTGCCCGGACCCCCGCGTGAAATAAGCGGCCGCGGGGTGGTCGATCAGGCCGGGCAGCGTTCGCCAAGGGATCGCGTCGCCGTCCACGTCGGCATAGCGGCCGAACTCACCGAAACGGCGGATGTGCTCCTTGAGCTCTTCTTCGGTCCGGATCACTTTGCCCCGATCGAAGGGCTTCTCGGGGTAGGGGAAGGGGTCCGACATCCAGTTGTTCATTCCGAGGTCGAGGTCCGACATCAGGAAGACCGGGGTCTGGAGCCTATCGGCGAGGTCGAAAGCCTCCTGGGCGAAGAGGTAGCACTCCGTCACGCTCCCGGGGAAGAGCAGGACGTGCCGGCAGTCGCCGTGCGACAGGTAGTACGTCGAGAGGATGTCCCCCTGCATCGTCCGCGTCGGAAGGCCCGTCGAGGGTCCGACCCGCTGGACGTCCACGATGACGGCCGGAACCTCGGCGTAGTAGCCGAGGCCGGTGAACTCCGACATCAGCGAGATGCCGGGGCCGGACGTGGTCGTCATGGCGCGCGCCCCCGCCCATCCGGCGCCGAGGACCATCCCGGCGGCGGCGAGCTCGTCCTCGGCCTGCACGATCGCGAACGTCGGTTTTCCGGTCTCCGGGTCCATGCGGTATGCGCGGCAGTAGTCGATCAGGGACTCGGCGAGGGACGAAGAGGGCGTGATCGGGTACCAAGCGACGACCGAGACGCCCCCGAGCATGGCGCCGAGCGCGGCCGCCGCGTTGCCGTCGATGATGATCTTGCCTTCCGTGCCGTTCATGCGCTCCAGCCGGAACGGATCGGTCTTTTTCAGGTTCTTCTCCGCCCAGTCGTAGCCGCCGCGGATGGCCGTCCAGTTGATCTCGACGGCCTTCTCTTTCCCCCTGAACTGTCTGACGACCGCCTTGTGGATCTCCTCCATGTCGATGTCCAGGAGCCACGCGGAGACGCCGACGTAGATCATGTTGACGGCCAGGCGGCGCAGCTTCCCGTCGTGCACGAGCTCCAGCACGAGCTTGGAGAAGGGCACGGGGTAGAGGTGGACGTCGGAGCGGACGGCGTCCAGCTTGAGGGTCTCTTCGTAGATGACCGCGGCGCCGGGCGGGACGGAGCGGATGTCCTCCTGCGCCGTTTCGGGATTCATGCAGATCAGGACGCCGACGTCGCGCCGGCGGGCGATGAATCCTTCTCGGGACGTCCGGATCGTGAACCAGGTCGGCAGCCCCTGGATGTTGGAAGGGAACAGGTTCTTGCCCGAAACCGGGATCCCCATCTGGAAGATGGAGCGCATCAGGATGTTGTTAGAGGACTGGCTGCCGGAGCCGTTGGCGGTCCCGACGTGGATGGAAAAGTCGTTGACGACGGGCGGCCGGCCGGCCTCCGCGGGCGCCGTTTGTTCCTCGAGAACTGTGCTCACGAAGCTCCCTCGCAAACGAAAGTCAGGGACCCGGAATGATAACAAAACGAAGCCGTTTCACGATTTCCGCCCGTTAGAATCCCGCGCCGGAGGACCGCATGAAATCCATCCGACCGCTCCCGGCCGGCCTCGCGGCCGCCGCGCTCGCCGCCGCCCTCGCCGCGCCGCTGGCGGCGCAGAGCCGCCCGTTCCGATTCAACGACCTCGCGCGTGTGCAGCGCCTCGGCGCGTTCTCCCTCTCTCCGGATGGCGGCTGGATCGCCTACGGCGTCGGAACGCCGGACGTGCCCGGCAACCGCACGCGCTCGGCGATCTGGCTGGTGTCGGCTCGAGGGGGGACGCCGCGCAAGCTGACGAGCGGTGAGGCCAGGGACTCGGACCCGGCCTTTTCCCCCGACGGCAAACGCATCGCCTTCCTGTCGAACCGCGGCGGCTCCTCGCAGATCTACCTCGTGGACGCCGCCGGCGGCGAGGCGGTCCAGGCCACCTCGTTTCCAACGGACGTCAACGGATTCCGGTGGGTTCCGGACGGGAGCGCATTCCTCATAACGGCCGACGTTTTCCCGGAGTGCTCCGACGCCGGCTGCATCGCGCAGCGGCTCGCGGACCGGGAAAAGAAGACGGTCAAGGCGCGGGTCGCCGAACGGCTGCTCTTCCGGCACTGGGACTCCTGGAAGGACGGCATGCGCACGCACATCTGGAGAGTCCCGGTCGGAGAAGGCGCGGCCGTGGAACTCACGCCCGGCGACCGCGACGCGCCGCCGTTCGAGGTGGGCGGGTCGATGGACTTCGCCGTCTCGCGCGACGGCCGGGAGCTCGTCTTCGCCGCGAACCCGGACGAGGCGGAGGCGCTCTCGACCAACTGGGACCTCTGGATCCGGCCGCTCGACGGCAGCGCCCCCGCCCGCAACCTGACCGAAAGCAACAAGGCGTTCGACGGGTCCCCCGAGTTCTCTCCCGACGGCCGCTCGGTCGCCTATCGCGCGCAGAAGCGCCCCGGCTTCGAGGCGGACCGCTTCGAGCTCATGGTCCTGGACCGGTCCACGGGGCGCAGCCGCTCCCTGACGCCCGGCTTCGATTCCTGGGTGGAGGACATCCAGTGGGCGCCGGACTCGAAGACGCTCTACTTCACGACGCACGTGAAGGGCCGCGGCGCGCTATATCGCGTGGAGCTCTCCGGGAGTTCGCCGCAGGAGCTCTGGAACGAAGGGACGATCAGCCAGTTTGCGATTTCGCCCGACGGCCGCCAGGTGTTTGCCGCGGCGAACTCTCTCGTGCGGCCCGCGGAGATCTATTCGTTCCCTGCCCGCGGCCGCGCGCGGCCGAAGCCGACTCCCGTCACCCGCGTCAACGACGCGCTGATGGCCGAGTACTCGCTCCGCGTTTCCAGCCGCAACGTGAAGTCCGCCGACGGCAAGGATCTCCAGGCCTGGGTGGTGAACCCGCCGGACTTCGACCCCGCGAAGAAGTACCCGGCGATTCTCCTCATCCACGGCGGGCCGCAGAGCGCATGGACGGACTCCTGGTCGTACCGGTGGAACCCGCAGGTCTTCGCGGGCTACGGATACGTGGTCTATGCGGCCAATCCCCGGGGGTCCACCGGGTTCGGGCAGGATTTCATCGACGCGATCTCCAACGACTGGGGGGGCAAGGTCTACGACGACCTCATGCGGCAGACCGACGATCTCGTGTCTCTCGCGTACGTGGACAAGGAGAAGGTCGGGGCGGCCGGGGCGTCCTACGGCGGATACATGATCGCATGGATCGCCGGGCACACGGACCGCTTCAAGGCGCTCGTCTGTCACGACGGCATCATCGATACGCTCTCGATGGGGCTCGAGACGGAAGAGCTCTGGTTCACCACGTGGGACATGGGCGGCCTTCCGTGGACGTCGGAGGGCTACGAGAAGTGGAACCCGATCCGCCATGCGAAGAACTTCAAGACCCCGACCCTCGTCATCACAAACGAGAAGGACTACCGCGTCCCCTTCGGACAGGGTTTGCAGTTCTTCACGGCGCTCCAGGTGCAGAACGTCCCGTCGCGACTGCTGACCTTCCCCGACGAAGGGCACTGGGTATTGAAACCGGGAAACTCGCGGGTCTGGCATGCGTACGTCATGGACTGGTTCCACCGGTATCTCGGCGGGGCCGACCCGGATCCCGAGGCCCTCGACGCCGTCTACAGCATCACCCGATAGGGGAATTATGGCGCCTTCTCGCCGTCTTCTCGTTCGCGGCGCTCTCCGGGATGGCGCAGGCCGCCGCGCACGCGCCCGCCGATCCCGCCTCCGCCGCGCTCCCCAGGGGTTGGGGGACCGCAAGGTGCCCGCCGAGCTTGCCGGCGGACCGAAGGGCCGCGGGCAAGCGGGGATGGGCCGCCGTTCTTTCAGTCCGCAGGAACACAACGGCCGGCGGCCCACGCCCGCAACGCGGAAACCTTCTCCGCGCGGACGACCGAGAGGGGGCGAGTGGAGCGCAGCGCCACGAGGATGGCACTGTCGTCCAGGGGCAGATTCGCCGAGCGCGCCTCGTAGAGGGCGGAGACGATCACCTGCTCGATTTCGGCGCCCGAGAAGCCCTCGGCCGCCGCGGCGAGGGCGTCCAGGTCGAAGCGCGCCGCTTCCTCCCGCCGCTTGGCCAGATGGAGGCGGAAAATCTCCCGGCGCGCGGCCTCTCCGGGCAGGTCCACGAAGAACACTTCGTCCACGCGGCCCTTCCGCATCATCTCCGGCGGCAGTTCTTCGACCGAGTTCGCCGTCGCCACGAGGAAGACGCGCGCTTTGCGTTCCTGCATCCACGTCAGGAGGGCTCCCAGAAGCCGCTTGGAGACCCCGCCGTCGGACTCGGTGGATCGTGTCGAGACGAAGGCTTTTTCGATCTCGTCGATCCAGAGGACGCACGGGGCGATGCGCTCGACACGGCGCAAGGCATCGCGCAGGTTCCGCTCCGATTCGCCGATGTAGGGCGCGAGCAACCTGCCGGCATCGAGCGACAACAGCGGCAGGCCCCAGGCGGTCGCCACGGCCTTGGCCGCGAGGCTCTTGCCGCAGCCCTGGACGCCGAGCAGCAGGATGCCGCGCGGCGCGTCCAGGGGGTGCTCTCCCGGGGCCGGCGTGAAGCCGGACTGGCGCGTCCGAAGCCACCGCTTGAGCCGCTCCAGACCGCCGATCTGATCGAGGCCTTCCGGAGCGGGGATGAATTCGAGCAGGCCGCCTCCCTGCACGAGGTCCCGTTTCGTCGCGCGGACGCGGTCCCGATCATCGCCGTCCAGGGCACCGTCGTCGAAGTACGCGCGCGCCAGGGCACGCTCCGCTTCGAAGAGGGTCAGGCCCTGGAGGTCCGACGCGAGTCCTTCGACGTCGTCCTTCGACAGCCGTACGCGCGCCCCGGGGTGGTCCCGCGTGATCCGCCGGACGGTGTCGGTAATCAGGGCGTGCAGCTCGGGCGTGCCGGGCAGGTCGAAGGTGAACCGCACCTCGACGTCGTCCAGTTCGGCCTTGGGGGGCAGCCAGGGACCGACGAGGACGAGAGTCCGCGCCGAGCCCGCGAACTCCTGCGCCGTCTCGCGCAGACCGCGCAGTGCGCCCGGGCTCTCGAGGTGGGCTTGCGGGTCCTTCAGGAGCCAGACACCGTCCCCCTTGCACTCGCGGATGTGCCTCAGCGCGATGCTCAGGTCCGCCGTCTTCGAGGCGTCGGCCGGATGGGAGGGGGACAACCCGCTGGCGGCGCTCCAGGTGGAGACCGGAAGGCTCAGCTCCGACGCGACGCCCCGCAGCAGCGACTCGAAGCGCTTTTCCTCGACGGTCTCGCAGAGCACGAGCGGATGCCGCGAGCGCAGCAGGAGCGCGAGATCCTTGGCGGGGACGTCCAATGTGAGAAAAGTGTAACGCCCCAGTCTCCGGCCTGGCGCTTCCCGCGGACTCCGACTGTCATCAGGTCGTCGCGGTTGGCCCGGAACTCGACGGCATCGTCCCGGGCACGTCGGTGACGCCGAGGGCCGAGGCCAGCTCGTTGACCGCCGCGGTCTCAGCCGGGCTGACGAGAGTGCCGCCAATGCCCAGAAACCCACCCTCTTTCGCGGCTTCCGTCGCCGTCTTCGCCAGAACGACCAGCCATCGGCCGTACTCCGCCGCTTCGGTGGGGGATTTTCGGGCCACGGTGTCCATTGCCCGCCGGCACGCGCCGATGAGCGCTGCACGGGCTTCGGCCGCGGTCTTCGCCCCCTGCGGCATTTCGGGCTTCGCCTGGCGGGTGCGAAGGGTCTCTACCACCGACCGGATGAGTTCGCTCGACGTCGATTGCGCCGCGGCGGATGCGGCCTTGGCGACGGCAAAGGCCTCTTTCACGAGCCCGACGGGACCGCCCATGTCAGAAAGGGTGACGATCGTGGCCGCCGCCATCGGGGCCGCCGTGATGAGTTCCCATTCTTCGGCCGTGTATTCGCTCTGCTTGGACATGAACATTCCTCCTCTTGCTCTCACCCACTCTGTCATACCGGCGAAAAGAGGATTGACGCGAATCAGAGTCTCTCGCGTCAACGCGCGATCGAGAACTCCGCGCCGATGCCGATCACGATCTGGGGAGAGCCGAGGGCCTTTAAACTGCCCGTTCCCTTCCCGATGTCTCCGCTGCGCTTGATCGTGATGCGCTCGGTCGGGCGGAGGCCGCGAGAGTCCGTGAGCGTCACCGTCTCTCGCCCGTAGATCGCCCGCAGGAAGAGGCGGGCGCGCAGCGTGAAGGAGAAGCGCTGACGCACGGCCAGGTCCCAGACGTTCTCATCCGACCGGGATTCGGGGTGGTAACCGTCGTCGAAGCGAACCGTCTCGAAGCCCAGGACCGCGTGCGAGACGAAGGGGAGCCGGGAACGGTCATGGGCGAAAGAGAGCAGAGCATCGGTTCGGCCGCGGGAGTAGGTCACGGCCGCGGTGACGGCGCGGAAGCTCGCCGGGGCGTCGAAGTCCCGGGACGCGAAATCCGGCGCGCTCTCCTCGTGGACCTCCAGGTCACCGCCCGCGGCCTCGGCGCCCAGCCGCACGGTCCACGGCCCCCGGTTCCAGCGCACGTCGAGCTCGCCCCCGAAAAGCGATCCCTCCGCGAAGTGGAAGGCCGCCGCGGTCGTGTTGGCTCCATCCGTACTGACGTACCGGCCGGCCGCAGCGATCTCCAGCCCGCGCCAGCGGTGCCGCCAGCCCAGCGCCACGTCCGCGCGCTCGGAGGAGAGCGTGCGCTCTTCGCCGATCTCGAAGTTCTCACCCCCCAGGTTGACCAGGTCCGTGGCCTTGTGGGTTCGCCGGTTCCACGCGATCTCCGCCGAGTCCGTCGGCGAGACGCGGTGGCGGTAGAGCGCCCCGACGTTCTCGTACCGTCCGGTGCCCGTGGCGCGGACCCGGCCGGTCACGATCCTAGGCTGCTGCCTCTGCTCGTCGTGCGACGGCCCGAGAGCGACCCGCAGGCGCCATTCCCGCGCCGGCGTGCCCGCCCCCAGGCCCGCCGCCGGCTGTCGCGCCCCGCGCATCCCGATCGCGATGAACTTGGGCGTGACGTCGGAGATGTCCGTCAACTCGGAATCGGGGAGCTCCGCCGTGCGTGCGAAGGTGGCGTACGCGACCGACATTTCTGCCGTCGTCCCCTCGAGAGGTGCCAGGTCCATCCCCAGGAGGAGACCCGCGCAGAAGACGCACGCGCTGACGAGATCCGTACCCAGCTGTATCTCTCCCGGTGGCGGGCTCCGTGAGCCGCTTCTACGGGGCTATCGGGGCCGGGCGAAGAGGGACGCTGGCAGGTCCACGTTCCACCGGACGTCCTCGTAGATGATCTCACTGTTGCGCCGGCCGAGCTTTCCCTTCGCATTCGCGTTGTAGCCCAATCGGCGCATCGGGAGGAGGAGGTCGCCGGTCGGCCGCTCGTCGAGGTATTCCGTGTAGTCGTACTTGCCCTCGCCGTACTGCAAGTTGTTCGCGAGGAGCCGCCCGGTCCCGGCGTCGAAGAAGTAAACCCAGGTGTGCAGTCCTCCGGCGTCGCCGGCCCCCCGTTCGTAGGTCACCTTGATCCGATCTGCGGTCGTGCGCCCGAGAGGCACGCGGCCCTCGTATTGGAGGATCGCGCCGCGGTCCGTGAGCTTGAAAGGCATCCCGAAGACGTAATGCGATCCGAAAGTGTTGTTGCGCGCCGAGTTGCGGTCCTCCTGGGTTTTCCCCGGTAAGCCGTCCACGATCTTCCAGGCGTCATTCCCGTCGTTGATCATGACGACGCGCTTTCCCTCCTCTTCCCACTCGATCCGCCCACGGAACTCCGGCCGCAGGACGTACTGGTGCGTCTGGACCCGGTGCCTCTCGATCTTGCCGTCCGGCCGGTAGCGGGTGACCGTCTTACGGAACTGCACGGTTCTCTTGGAATTCCAGGCCTTCCAACCGCCCACATGCTCGATGCTCTTGCGGACGACTTCACCCGCCTGTCCGGTAAGCCGGCTCGCGGCCGGCGCTTCCGAGGCGACGTTGCCGACGGCCAGCAACAGTGTGGTGGCGACGGCGGACAGATGGAGCGGCACGGGGCGGGAGCTTAACTCACGCGCCCGTTCAGCAGATTCGCGGCAGGGCTTCTCCGAACGGCAGGTCGAGAATCCGTTCGCCGCCGATGGGAGTTCGGAGCGTGACGAAGCCCGGATGATCCGCGGTGACGTGGCCGATACGGACCGCCTGGCGTCCGAGCGGATGCTGCCGCATCCTTTCCAGCACCGCCTCGGCTCCCTCTTCGGGCACGAAAGCGACGAGCTTGCCCTCGTTCGCCACGAGGAGAGGATCGAGGCCGAGGATCTCGCAGGCGCCCCGCACGGTGTCTCGTACCGGTATCGTCGTCTCGTCGACGGCGATGCCCAGACCGCGGCGCGTCGCGATTTCCACCAGGACCGCCGCGAGGCCCCCGCGCGTGGGGTCGCGCATCGCATGGATGTCCGGAAACGCGTCCATGAGCGAGAGCGCGAGCTCGTGGAGGGGAGCGGTGTCGCTTTCGATCTGACCCTCGAACTCGAGGCCCTCCCGCTTCGAGAGGATGGCCACCCCGTGGTCCCCGATCGTTCCCGAAAGCAGGATCGCATCGCCCGGTCGCACCCGCCGCGACGACAGCTCCACGGCGGGAGCCAGAACGCCGATCCCGGCGGTGTTGACGAAGACCTTGTCGCCGCTGCCCCGGCCGACGACCTTCGTATCTCCGGTCACGATCTGGACCCCGGCGCGTTGCGCCGCTTGCGAGGCGGATGCGACGACGCGCTTGAGCTCTTCCAGTGAAAAGCCCTCCTCCAGGATGAAGGCGAGGGAGAGAAAGAGCGGGCGCGCCCCCCCGACGGCCAGGTCGTTGACCGTTCCGTTGACGGCGAGCTCTCCGATGTCGCCTCCGGGGAAGAAGATCGGCGTCACCACGTAGGAGTCGGTCGTGAACGCCAGCCGGCAGCCGTTGACCGTGATGACCGCCTGATCGTCCAGAGGCTCCAAAGCGGCATTGCGAAAGGCGGGAAGAATGATCTGCTCGATCAGCTGGCCGCTGAGCTTCCCGCCGCTCCCGTGTCCCATCAGGATCTCGCCCGTCTCGGCGATGGGGAGCGGGCAGTCGGAAAAGGGCACGACGGTGTCTGTCATCCGGCCGGCCGCCCGATCGAGAGTGCTCTAAATAACATCGTCCTCGCCCAGGGCGACGTGGAGGAGGTCCCAGAGCAGGTGGAGAAGCACCGTATGGGTTTCCTGCACGCGGTGGATGGACCAGGCGTTGACCGTGAAGCAGTAATCGCAGGAGTCGGGCATCTGCCCGCCGTCGCGTCCGGAGAAGCCGATCGTCAGGAGCCTCAGCTCCCGCGCCCGCCGCAGCGCCCGGTTGACGTTGGTGGAAGCCCCGGAGGTCGAGATCCCCAGCGCCATGTCTTCCGGCCGGGCGAGCAGCTCGAGCTGATCGGTGAAAACGCGGGAAAAGTCGGTGTCGTTGCCGATCGCCGTCAGGGTCGCGGTGTCCACGGTCAGAGCCGCCGCGGGGAGGGCCCGGCGCTTCTCGATGATGGGGTGCTGGAATTCCACGGCGACGTGCTGCGCGTCACAGGCCGAGCCGCCGTTGCCCATCACCCAGAGGCGTCCCCCGGCACGGAAGCGCTCCGCCATGGCCCGCACACAGTTCTCGAGCTGCTCCGCGTTCTCTTCGAAGAACCGGACCTTGACCTCGGCGCTTTCACGCGCTTTGCGAAGGATGGCTTCTCGCACCGGTCCCCAGGTACCTCCCGTATTGATAGTAGGCCGCGCAGCTGCCCTCGGCCGAGACCATGGTCGCACCGAGCGGCGTCTGCGGCGTGCACTCGCGCCCGAAGGCGGGGCAGTCCGACGGCTTCTTGAGGCCCCGCAGAATCAGGCCGCTGATGCAGAGCGAGGACTCGGCCGTCTCGATCGTGTCGACCTCGAAGCGCTTCTCCGCGTCATGCTCGGTGTATTCGTACCGGACCTTGTAGCCGGATTTCGGGATGGACCCGACCCCCCGCCACTTGCGGTCGGCGATCTCGAAGACCTCGAAGACCAGGTCGCGCGCCGGCTTGTTCCCGTCGCGCGTGACCAGCCGCGAATACTGGTTTTCCACCTCCGCGCGGCCCGCCTCGAGCTGGCGCACGATCATCAGGATTCCCTCCAGGAGATCGATCGGCTCGAACCCCGTGATCACGATGGGGACCCGGTATCGTGCCGCCAGAGACTCGTACTCCCGAAAGCCCATGACCGCGCAGACGTGTCCGGGTCCCAGGAATCCCTCGACGCGGTTTCCCGGGGCCTGGAGGATGGCCGCCATGGCCGGCGGGACCAGGACATGCGAGACGAGCATCGAAAAGTTGCCGACGCCCTCCCGCTTCGCCCGATAAATCGCCATGGCGTTGGCCGGAGCGGTCGTCTCGAACCCGATGCCGAAGAAAACGACCCGCCGGGAGGGATTCAGACGGGCGATCTTCACGGCGTCGAGCGGTGAGTAGACGACGCGCACGTCGGCGCCGCGGCTCTTCAGCGTGAGCAGGTCGCCCCGCGACCCGGGGACCCGGAGCATGTCGCCGAAGGACGTGAAGATCACGTCCGGCAGGGCGGCGATCGCGTGAGCCCGGTCGATCATCTCCATGGACGTCACGCAGACGGGACAGCCCGGCCCGTGGACGAGCTCGACGCTCGCGGGCAACATCTGGTCGATTCCGTAACGGATGATCGAGTGGGTCTGGCCGCCGCAGACTTCCATGAGCACCCAGGGACGGGTCGCGGTCCGGGCGATGCGCGAGGCGAGATGACCGGCGAGCCCCGCGTCGCGGTATTCGTCGAGGTATCTCACGACGGTCTCGTCTCCGGATTCTCGTCCAGGTCCGCGGTCAGCTCGCCGAGCTGACCTATTTCTTCCAGGATCCGCAGGGACTCCGCGGCCTGTTCGGGATCGATCTTGGAGATCGCGAAACCGACGTGCACGGCCACGTACTCGCCGGGGACCGCGTCGGGCACGTACGCGAGGCAGACGTCGCGCGTGATGCCCCCGAAACGCACGCGGCCGAACTTCAGACCCTTCTCGTCGCGGATCTCGAGGATTTCTCCCGGTATCGCCAGGCACATGGTCAGCTCTCCCGTATCCGCCAGGCGGCTACGGCGGCCTGGCCGAGCGACAGCCCGCCGTCGTTGGGCGGGACCTGCCGGTGTAACAGGACCTCGAAGGCGTCTGTCTCGAGCAGCGTCGCGCAAAGCTCGGTGAGGCGCCGGTTCTGAAAGCAGCCGCCCGACAGGGCGACGACGCGGACCCCGGTCTCCTCCCGCGCGCGGGAACATCCCTCCCGGACCGCGGCGGCGAGGGTCGCGTGGAAGCGGGCCGAGATCTCCGCCGTCTCCGCCTTCGAACGGAGTTGCGCGGCGATCTCGCGGACGCAAGGACGCAGGTCGACCTCGAACGGCGCCGGGCGATCTCCTCGGATGACGAAGGCGAAAGGCCGGGCGGCGTCCGAACCGGCGGCGGCCTCCAGCTCGATCGCCGCCTGGCCTTCGTAGGTGACGTGATCCCGGACGGCGCAGAGCGCCGCGACCGCGTCGAACCACCGCCCCGCCCCCGTGCTATCCGGCGAAGCGACCCTCTTCTCGATCAGGTGCGCGACGCCGGCCAGGCGCGGGCCGATCCGGCCGAGCAGGTCGAGCGGCTCTCCCGCGTCCCGCAGGACGGCCGCGGCGAGGCGCCAGGGCTCCCGGATCGCCGCCTCCCCCCCGGGCAAGGCGACCGGCCGCAGATGGCCAATCCGGCGAAAGCCAGAAAAGTCAGCGAGCAGAAACTCACCGCCCCAGAGCTCGCCGCGCGGGCCGCAACCCGTTCCGTCGAACGCGACACCGATCGCGCGGTCCGTCCGGCCGTTGTCGGCCAGGCAGGAAGCGATGTGCGCATGGTGGTGCTGGACCGGGATCCGCGGAAGCCCGCTCCGCAGCGCGAATCGCGTCGAGGCGTAGTCCGGGTGGAGATCGTGCGCGAGCGTGCGGGGGTTGGTTCCCAGCAGCTGCGAGAGCTTGACGCCGACCTCGCGGAAGAAGGAAAACGCCTGCAGGTTATCGAGGTCCCCCACGTGCGGAGACAGAAACGCCTCGCTCCCGCGCGTCAGGCAAACGGTGTTTTTCAGCTGGGCTCCCAACGCGAGGACCGGGGGAGCCTCGAACGGCAAGCGGATCGGGATGGGAACGAAGCCGCGCGAGCGGCGGACCGGCTGGGCGAACCCCGCGAGGATCCGCACGACCGAGTCGTCTGCCCGGGTATGTATCTCCCGGTCGTGGAGAAGAAAGGCGTCCGCGATGCCTGCCAGACGCTCCAGAGCCTCCTCCTCGGTGCGCGCGATGGGCTCCTCCGAGCGGTTTCCGCTCGTCATGACGAGCAGGAGCGGGCCGCTCGCCAGGATCAGATGGTGGAGCGGCGCGTAAGGGAGCATGATCCCGTACTCGTTCAGCCTCGGCGCGACGGAAGGAGCGAGGGAGGTCCTCACCGGCATCAGCACGATCGGACGCTGCGGCGAGAGCAGAGCCTCGCGGGCGGCCGGACCGACCTCGCAGATCGCCTCGATTTCGTCGAGCGTTCCGGCCATGAGCGCGAACGGCTTGTCGGGACGGCCCTTGCGTTCCCGCAGCCGCCGCAGGGTCCGCTCGTTCGAGGCGTCCGCGGCGAGGTGGAAGCCCCCGATGCCCTTGATGGCGACGATCTGCCCCGCCCGAAGCCGATCAGCCGCCGCCAGGAGCGCGTCTTCGCGAAGGAGGGGCGCGCAACCGGGCGCCACGAGCTCCAGACGCGGGCCGCACCCGGCGCACGCGTTGGGCTCGGCGTGAAACCGCCGGCTCGCCGGGTTCTCGTATTCCCTGCGGCAGGGATCGCACAGGGTGAACCGGGCCATGGTCGTCCGTTTCCGGTCGTAAGGCACGTCGCGGACGATCGTGTACCGGGGACCGCAGTCCGTGCAGTTGATGAACGGATAGCGGTACCGCCGATCCGCGGAATCGAAGAGCTCTTTCAGGCACGCGGCGCAGGTGGCGGCGTCGGCCGGGATGCTCGTGGCGGCGGACGTGGCTTCGCCGCTCGCCACCACGCGAAATGCAGTCTCCCCGAGGGGCGCCAGCTCGGACATCTCCACGGCGTCGATTCGCGCCAGCGGCGGAGCACCGGCGCGCAGCAGGGCGGCGAAGCCGCTCACCGTTTCCAGGGGCCCCTCCAGCTCGATCCAGACCCCTTGCGAGTCGTTGCGGACGATGCCGGCAAGGCCCGCTTGCCGCGCCAATCGAAACACGGCGGGACGGAACCCCACCCCCTGCACGGTTCCGCGGACGCGCAGGCCGCGCCGGACGGCGGGGCTTGCGGCGGGCGCCTCCGCAGACCGGGTCGCGCTCATGACGTCCATGCGTTCGCGACCGCTCCGATCGCGACCACGGCGGGCGACCCGGGGGCGTAATCGAGGAGGGCCTTTCCGGCTCGCTCCGATTGGAGCACCGCTTCGTCGAAGGGGACCCAGCCGGCGATGGGGATCCCGCGCGCCTCACAGAACTCACGGACCGCGATCTCGTCCTCGGCCGTTCGCGCCTTGTTCGCAACGGCCTCGACCCTCGGGATGCCGAGCTCGCGGCCGAGCTCGACCGCGCGCGCGCCCGTCTCCAGCGCCCGGAAGTACGGCTCCATGACCACCACGAGCGCATCGACGTGCCGCGGCGTCCCGCGGCTGAAGTTCTCGAGCCCCGCCTCCATGTCCGCGACGACGGGGCCCGTGGAGGCGCCGACGAGCTGGGCGAGCAGGCTACGCACGGTAGCGTGGTTGCGGCACATTCAACCGGTCCCCGCGTGCCCCACGCGGCCCAGGATCAGGAGCCGGACGCCGTCCGGCGCCTCGACTCCGTAGCGCTCCGCGATCTCTTCCGGGGAGGCCACCAGCATCAGCTTTTCTTCGCCGTCGATGTCTTTGCGGCGCTCCATCACGTCGCGGGGCACGGTGGGGAGGCGCATCGCGTCCGACGGCGAGAGCCCCAGCGCGACCGCCAGGTTCGGGTTGGAATCGCCGTCCACCGCGAGAGCTCTCCCCTCGCGTCTCCCGAGCAGGCGGGTGAGGGTCGCCGCGATCGTCGTCTTCCCGACGCCACCCTTCCCGCCGATGGCGATCCTCACCTGTTCCTCCGATCGTCAACCCTCGGCTCGCCCGCGGATCCCGGCTCGTGCTCGTGATCCTGCTGGCAGGAGAACCCGCATTCCCCGTGTCCCTCCGCCAGCATCTCCCGGAAGTTGTCGACGAATCGCCGGCGGGCCTCGGGGAGACCGGACTCGGTCAGAGCGTATCGTTCCTCGGGCCGCCGCTCGACGGCGCCCAGCGCTTCCAGAGTCTGAAGCGTCGCCGCGATCTCCGGCTCGGGATAGACCAGAAACCCGGCGAGGTCGCGGGCGGAAAGCTGCTCGCCAAAACCCTGTCCCCGCATCCAGAAGAGAAGCTCCAGGACCTCGTCCCGGCGCGCGACCTCCCGGACCGCCTCCCCGTCGGGCGTGGGCCGGCTCACAGCCCCACCAGCACGGCCGTGGCGTCGAGGCGGACCGGAAGGAGCTCGAGCGAAAGCTCGGGGCGATCCACGCAATGGCCGTCGGAGAGATCGAAGCGGTGTCCGTGACAGGGGCACGTGATCACGCGACCCTCGCGGCGCCATCCTTCGGGAGCCATCCCTCCCGACGGGCAGCGATCCCGGAACGCGTACACCTCGCCTCCGACGTCGCAGGCGAGCACGGAGTCGTCGAACATCTGGATCCTGCGAAGCTCTTCGTCCTCGAGCTCGAAGCGGTGCACGAGCGGAAGCCAGTTCCGCCGTTTTTCGGCGTAGGCCATGTTGACCGATGACGTCACGATGACGGCGTGATCCGGCAGATCGTCTTTCAGGGACTTCTCGACCTCGGAAGCCAGAGTCTCGAGCGAGACCGCGGGGTCGAGCGGTCGGACCAGGTGGATTCGCACGGACCCGGGGGTCACTTCCATCAGCTGCGCGGCCGTTCGGTCTTTCTCGAGGAGCGGCCGGAGCCGTTCGAGCGCCGATCCGACCTGCCGGGCGACGTCGGTTTCGATGAGCCCATAGCCCTCGAGGATTCCCGCCACCACGGGATCCCGGCGGAGCTTCTCGACAAGGCCCGGGTCGGACGCGCCGGCGATCGCGAGGGTGCGCGCGAACGCGTCGCGGTGCAGATCGAGAACGGCCCCGAGCGCTTCGACGATCCGATTCCGGCCGTCGTCGTAGGAGTACATCTCGAGCACTCGAAGAAGCTCCTCCAGCTTGTCATCGCCCATGTTCGGCCGCCAGGACTTCGCGCACCCGAATGGCCGCCTCGTTCACCGCAGCCCGGACCGGCGGGGAGAGGGTGAGATCCAGTTCACAGCTCTGGGGTTCACATCCCACGATCGTCACATCGTCGGGAAGATAGCCGAGCGTCCGGGCGACTTTCATGGCCCGCGTCGGTTCCGCGAAGTGCGGATCGATCCCGGGCTCGGAAGCGGGGGCGAGATCCGCCTGGCTCGGGTGGAACACGTAGAGGGTTCCCGGCGGCTGCCCGCGGCGCACCGCGTCCACGATGACGAGCCGGCCGCAGCCGTTCATCAATCCGAACACGAGCTCCATTCCGCCGATGCCGACTTCGAGGAGCTCCGCTCCCGGAGGAAGCGGATCCTCGGCGAGCCTCCGAACGACTTCCACCCCGAACCCGTCATCGCCCAGGAGGAGGTTTCCGAACCCGGCCACGACCGCCCGCCCGGATGTCACGACGGCAGCCATCCGGCGATGGCGCGGCGGATCTCCTCGATCACGCGGGGCACCGCCCGCTCGACGACGGGAGAGAGCTCCTCTCCCCAGTCGTCATCCAGGGCCTCGACTTCGATGACGACCACGTCCTGCGGCAGCTTGTCGAAGTAGGTGGCGATGATGAGGATGTTGTCGAGGCTGATGACGCCGGTCACGGCCTCGGCGACGCGCGCCTGGATCTCGTCTGCATCGGGAAGCGTACGGCGCCACGGGTAACGCAGGACGTCTCCCGGGGGGCGGCCCCGCTTGACGGCTCCCACGAGAACGATCCGGTCGTACGGGGGGCGGGCGTCGAGATTGTGCATGACGCCCACCGGTCCATAGCTCAAATCCTCGAACTCGACCCCGTCCGGCCAGCTCTCCCGTGCGAGGCGCTCGATGAGAAGCGGGCCGAAGGAAAGGTCCCGCAGGAGGCGGTAGCCCACCCCGCCCACCAGAAGGCGTGGACCTCTCGAGGATTCGAGCTCTGTGGTCAGGCCGGAAGCGTCCGGATCGGGGCCGGTGAGCTTCCGCGAGCTCTCAATCGTCGGTCCCGCAGGCACAGGTGTTCACCTCGCACGTGATGTGCTGGTCGCCGGCGTAGATGTGGGTCGTGCACGGCATGCACGGGTCGAAGCTGCGGATGGCGCGGAGGATGTCGATTCCCCGGAACTTCTCCGGGCTGGCGAACTCCTCGAGGATCGGAGTCGCCAGGACGGCCTCTTCGTAGGGGCCCGGGTTGCCCCACGGGTCTTTCGGGCAGGCGTTCAACGTGGACGGCGTGATGATCTGGTAGTTGACGATCGCCCCCTTGTCGAGCTCCAGGTGGTGCGAGAGCCAGCCGCGTCCCGCGCCCCAGAAACCGACCCCCATCCGATGGTCCTTCGGAACCTCGAACGGAGTCGACGTGCGGTAGTCGCCCGTTTTCAGGATATCCATCCCGATCAGCCAGTTGTCGTAGGCGACCACGCACTGGTACGCGATCGAGTACGCCCGCGCGCGATTGCGCTCGAACGCGTTGAAAACCGGAGGGATCTTCCACTCGACCTCGACCGCCGGATCGATGTACTTCGGGATCAGGATCTTCATGCCGTCCGGCGTCAGATCGAGGAACCGCCGATGGGGGAGCTTGCCTGCGAGCACGGTGATCCACGGTCGGGCGTAGGTCCCGGCTTCCACAGCCACCCGGTCCCATCGAGGCGCGGTGGCCCAGCTGTACTTCTCGCGCCAGTTGGTTCCGCCCGGTTTCGGTTTCGTTTCCTTGTTCCAGGGGTGGTGGGGCGACAGGGGAGCTCCGAGCGGGTCCGTCTTGTGGGGGTGGCCGGTCCACTGCTCGTAGTAGGAGTGCTCGATGAACTCCTCCATGCCGAGATTTATCTGCTGGAGCTTCGTCGTAACGAGCTTTCCATCGAGGATCACGCCGGGCGTCGCCCATCTCCGCTCCCCCCAGGCGTTGCAGTTCGCATAGGTGGCGTCGTAGGCGGTCGGGTCGTCCCAGATTCCGAGATCGGCCATGTTGACGGGCCGCGTGCCGCACTCTTTGTACTTTGCGTTCGCGTCGTAGAAGAAGTCCGCGATGTCGTTCCAGATCGCGATGGCCCGCTTGGCGAAGTCGAAGGTCTTCATCAGTCGATTGAGGTACACGTTGAAGCTCTGGATCGTCACGGTGTGGCTGATGCCGCCGGGGACGATCGTCTCGGGGTGCGGATACTTGCTCATCAGGGTCACGTAACCCTCGCGCGCCATGCGGGAAAGCTCCAGACCCTCGAGATACAGCTTGCCCACGAGGGGGTTCATGTCGTGGAAGAGATCGCTCATCTTCGAGTACCCGTGGATGCTTCCCCAGCGCGTCTCCGTGCGCGTCGCCCGGTCCCAGAGCGTCGGCTCCGTCTTCTTGATCATGGCCTCGGAGTAGTCCGGGCCGGCCAGCATGAAGAGATGCATGCTGTTGTCCCACACGAACTCCATCGAAAGCGCGAGGTTGCGGATGACGACGGCCAGGGGCGGGGGGCAGATCCCGAACGCCATCTCGATCGCGAGAGCGGAGCAGGTCGAGTGGACGCCGCCGCACACCCCGCAGGCGCGGCTGCTGATGAAGATCGCGTCGCGCGGATCGCGCCCCTTCAGAATCACTTCGTATCCGCGAAAGAGCGTCGCGATCGAGCTCGCTTCGAGGACCATGCGGTTCTCGAGGTCCACGACGCTGTGGAAGCCGAGCGCTCCGGCCACGCGCGTGAGCGGGTCGTAGTCCATCGCCTTGACGTAGCCGTTCTTCGCGAGGAGCTTCTTGATCCCGTCGCGATCGATCGCCTTCGTTTCGTACGCGAACGGGTCGGCGGCCCCGCCTCGAAGGGTTGCGCCGCCCTGTGCGTCGAACTCGATTGGAAGGTTACGGAAGCACATGATTGTCAGCTTTCCGCTGTCACCTCTCGTGTGTCAGCGTGTCGCGTTGCCTCAGGCGGGAGGACCGCCCTCCGTCCCGGCCGTCACGGTCTCCACGGCATGTTCGCGCGTTTCGGGGTCCCGGGAGCGCAAGTCGCGTTCGAGCTTCGCGCGCCGCCGTGCGTAGCCCCACCTCATCTCGCCCTCTTCCGGATCCTTCTTCCGTGCGTCATAAGCGATCTTGCCCTCGACCTCGTAGCCGTCCCGGAACCTCGTCTGCGGCTCCGCGCGGCCCGGCTTGACCGCCTGGCGGAACTGCAGCTTCCGGTAGAAGAAGTCGGCGAGCCGACCGAAGAGGGGGTCGCCGTGCTTTTCGAGAGCCCAGCCGCTCGGTGTCTCCTGGAGATGGTCCCAGAGGGGCTCGCGATTCTGATGATCCTGAGAGAGACGCCGCAGGGCGCGGATCACGCGTCCGACGTTTCTCGACGTGTGCGTGGACACCGTCGCTCCCGGCGGCTCCTTGTAGAAGGGCGTGAACTTGTCGGGGAACCCCGGCATCGTGCATCCGATGCAGATGCCTCCCTGGTTCATGCAGCCGCCGTGGTGCCGGATCGCTCCGCGCTCGACGATGTTGCACTGCACGACCGGACCCCAGCATCCGAGCGGTACCAGACACTCCGGGTCCCCGTACTTCTTGGCGAACACTCCGCCCTCGTAGTAGCCGCCCCGGATGCACCGCTCGTGGACGGTGTGATGGAACTGCCAGGCGGGCCTTCCGAGCTCGTCGAACTCCGGGAGAGGGCCGGTTCCCTGGAGAAAATGCAGGACCATTGCGACCACTTCGGTGAAGTTGTCGCCGACGGGAGCGCATCCCGGGATGTTGATGACGGGCAACCCGAAGGCGCTGCGATAGTTCTTCCCGAGATAATCCATGAGACCCATCGAGCCGGTCGGATTTCCCACGGCGGCGGGAATGCCCCCCCAGGTCGCGCAGGTGCCGATCGCGATGGACGCCGCGGCACCCGGCGCCATCCGATCGATCCACTCCATGACGGAGATGACCGCGCCTCCGTCCTCCTCCGGCTTCGCGGGGTGGGCGCCGAGGCCCACCCAGTAGCCCGGCCCGTCAATCAGCGAGTCATCGACTGCGGACCCCTCCAGAATGATCACGTACGGCGCGTCGAGCTTTCCCTGGGCGGCGAGCTCGAAGTTGTGGACGAATTCTTCGCCCGCCTCGGCGTTCAGGACCGGATGGTAAAGGATGACTCGGGGGAGCCCGGGCACTGTCCCGAGGAGAAGGTCTTCGAGCGACGGATCGGAGGACCCCGAGACGGAGATCGTGCACCCGTCGCAGCTCATGCCGGCGAGCCAGAAAGCGTAGACCTTCTCGATCGGCCGCGTCAGCGACGGGGGCAAGGGCTCGAGCTCGACGGAGAGACCTCCGGGTTGGATTCCCGCAGGCTCCGGCATGGTCGTCCCTTCTTTCACGAGATGAGCCCGAGAGCGCGCGCCGCGCCGGGCAGGTTTTCGGCTGTCGATGTCAGGTGCTGCTGAACCGCCGTCAAGCCCCCTCCGATCGCTGTCAGCCCTCCCGCCACACCCGAGATCCCCGCGGGAAGGGGAGACGTCTCCACTTCGATGGCCCGCACGCCCCAGGCGATCTTCTCGAGGCTCCGGCGGATTCCGGAAAGAGCCTTGTAGATCATGGCGAGAGCCCAGGCGAGGGCCCCCAGAAGAACCAGAAACAGCAGCGCGGTCAGGATCGTCCAGAGGACCATCACGCTTCCCGCGGGGGCGCCACGGCGTCGAGCGTGACGGCAATCTTTTGCGATACGGAGTCGATGCCGCCCGCCACCGAGAGCAGCGTCGGCGCGAGCTTCAAGACCGCGCCCAGGTCCGCGATGGCGGCCGTGTTCCGGCCAATTCCCTGCGCCGCGGGAACCGCTGTCCGCGCGAGCTCGCTGATCTGCTTGCAGCAATGGATCACCTTGAAGAGGTACCAGGCGGCCACCGCCGTCAGGAGGAGGGCCAGCCCGAGCGAGATCCACCAGATCCAGAGAACCATCGCGCTCATGCGGCGCTCGAGCGAAAACGCTTCGCGATACGTCCGAGGCTGCCGTCGGCGAGAACGAGCCAGTTCAGGACCGAACCGAGTCCCGCTCCGAGCTGCGCGAGCGCGCCGTTGACCTGCTCCAGGGCTCCGCCCAGGGGCCGGGTATCCGCTTCGACCTTCGCGAGGGCATCGCGAATCTCGCGGATCGCCTTCGCCGTCGCCCAGAGGTACCGGGCGATCAGAATCAGTCCCACGGCGAGGACCGCCACGAGGATCCCCAGATAGGCGAGGGTTGCGACGAGAACGGGAGGCACGTCAGCGGCCCCCGCGGGCCAGATCCGAGAGCTTCGCGTCGATCGCTCCCGCGCCCGCGGCGATTCCCTTCGCCGTCGCGAGGATGTCTCCGGCGACGGCGTTGGTCTTCTGCAGCATCCAGATCGAGACCGTGTTGGCCGCGATCTGCTTGCCGGCGATCCAGATCTCGTTGGCGCGCTTGTCGATGGACCGGGCCGCCGCGATGATGATCAGGAGCAGCGCCGCCACGATCAGCACGACGACCAACCCGATCGCCCAGGAGATCTGCCAGAGGGTCATGTCCGTCACGCGCCCCTCCCTTCGCCGATTCGCATTCTCCGGCGCGAGAAAGCGTCCGTCAAGGCAGCTTCGGAATTTCGAAGCGACGGGAGGCGGTGGATCTGACGCCGAGAGGTAGGATCCCGGCAAACGGACCGGACGAGGTTCCATGAGAAAAGACGACGCCGAGACCGAGGGCCTGACCAGGTCGCAAGCGCCCGGATCCGAAGCCCGCGCGCGTGAATGGCTGTCGCGCCAGTTCACACGCGTCGAAGACGTTGTTTACGCGGGCCTCGGGATACTCCTCGCGGCTGTGGCGCTCGTGCTCCTGGTCGCGAGCGCGATCGCTTTCGCCCAGAGCTTCGGTGAGGGAGCGCTGCCTCGAAACGTCGTCGGGCTCCTCGATCGGATGCTGTTGATTCTGATGGTCGTCGAGATCCTCTACACGGTTCAGGTCTCGTTCCGAAGCCACGTGCTCACCCCCGAGCCCTTCCTCATCGTCGGCCTGATCGCCGCGACGCGGCGCATCCTCGTTCTGACCGCGGAGTTCCCTGACATCCTGGAAAAGGGAGAAACGCCCTTTCGGCACGCCATGGTGGAGCTCGGCCTGCTCACCCTGCTCATCGTTGCCCTCGTGGGGTCGCTCCGGTTGCTGCGGCAGCGCCCGTCCGAGGCCGCTGCCACGAACACGTAACGCAAGACGCTTCCGTGAATCTGCCGCCACACATCTTGGGCCGGATCACGGCACGCCGGGACATCGCTTCACGATACTGGACCATTCGGATTGGCTGCGATCCCCGGCCGGTTTTCCGCCCGGGGCAGTTCGCGACGCTCGCCGTACGCGACCGGGACAAGATGGTCGAACGGCCGTACTCGATCGTTTCCTCGCCGCGGGAGGCCGAGCTGGAGTTCTTCCTCCAGCTCGTGCCGGAAGGAGCACTCACCCGGAGACTTCACGCTCTCCATCCGGGTGACCCGATCCACCTCCGGAAGGTCACGAAGGGGACCTTCCGCTTCGACGACACGAGCGGGCGGCGGAAGCACCTCATGGTCGCGACGTCCACCGGGGTCGCCCCGTTCGTGAGCATGCTTCGGACCTTCCGGCGGGAGCCCCTGGCCGATCATCAGGTCTTTCTTCTGCACGGAGCGAGCGATCCCTCACAGCTGGGCTACGACGAAGAGCTCGGGGGTCTCGCGCGGGAGGTCGAGTGGTTTCACTACGTGCCGGTGATCAGCCGCCCAAGAGAGCACCCGGGATGGGCCGGCGAACGCGGCCGCCTGCCCGGCCTCCTTTCCGCTTACGCCGCTCGCTTTGGCTGTGAGCCGGGCGACACGACTGCCTACCTCTGCGGTAACCCGCACATGATCAAAGCCGCGAAGAACGCGGTGTCGGCGTTGGGCTTGCCGCCGGACGCGGTCAAGGAAGAGCGCTTCTGGGTGGAGGAAAAGGTGACGACCGGGGCGCCGGGTCAGACCGCGTAAGGCTCCTTGAGGTATCGCTTCGGCGCCTTGAGAAACGCGCTGCGCGTCTTCTCCGACTCGAAGAAGAAGCGCCGCGGCCACTCCTCGACCTTTCCGTCACTCTTGCGGACCTTCACCCGCCGGTCCACTGTAAATGCCGTGCGGATCTTGTGGACACGAGCCCCGCTGACCGGGTCCGAGGCCCACACGTACTTCTCCGGGTTGGCTCGAATCATGTCGAGCTCGGCGGGACTGCAGAGCCAGATCTTCTTCCCTTCGTAGGTCGAAGGTCTTCCGTCGTTGCTGTCGAAGGTGTAATCGCCGCAGGCCACGCAGATGACCTGTTCGGAATGGGCTGCGGGCTGTCCCGCCGGTGCGATGCCGCCCAACGCCGCCGCCAGCGCCAAAGCGGCGGCGGCACCCTTCACGGCGTGTCGGAGACCGTCGGAGGTTTGACTTGCGCTTCCTCGGCGGGCGTGGGCCGGCGGCGGCGGGTGGCGAGCCTGGCCGCGAGCAGCACCGCCAGGCCGAGGCTCCCCTCGATCGCGATCGCCGGGTAGATTTGAGAGCCGAAGAGGGGGAGCAGGGTTGGCGCGTTGCGGACGGCGACGTATTTCGCCGGCGAGCAGGTCTGTCCCTTACAGAGCCAGGACTCGCAGGATTTTGCCTTCGGCGCCGCCGCGAGTGCGACGGACAATCCGCCGGCCGCAAGGAGTGCCGTGAACGCCGCGAGCTTCTTGACCTTCATGCCGCCCTCCTCGCCCCGACAGGCTCGAGTCTAGCAGTCCTCGGGCCCCAAAGGAATCTTGACTTTAGGCCTCCCGAGGCAAACAGTTCGATTTTTCGAAGTCGAGTTGGGGGAGGAGTTTTAGCCATGATCGTGAGAACTGTCGCCGGCCCTCGGGTGATCGCCGCTTGCCTCGGTCTTTTCGTCGTCTCGCTGCTCTGGGCCGGCCCGGCACGAGCGCAGGGCGCGCACCCGGAACCGACCGCGACCCCATCCAGCGACGCCGCTCAAAAAAAGAGCGACGAAAAGAAAGAGTCCGAGACCCGAGTAAGAACGGAGATCACGGTCTCGGCCGAAGCCCCCCCCGGAAGACGGAGGTCAGCCCCGACATCCGGACCCTGCCCGCCAACAGCAGCATCCTGGGCGCCGGCGCCTTCGAGACGAAGCTGTACCGGGAGCCGGGCGAGGTCATCCGCTCACTCTCGGGCGTCGATTTCGTCTCTTACGGCCAGGGCGGAGTCCCGTCCGGGCCGTCCGTTCGGGGCTACACCGACCGCAATTTCGGGCAGGACATCGCGGGCTTCCTGGACGGCATCCCGCTCAACATCTTCGGCTTCGTGGCGTCTCACGGTGCCATGGACATGACGATCCTCCCGCCCGAGGCGGTCGAGCGGGTGGAGCTCGTCCGGGGGCCTCTGGACGCGCGATTCGGCGACTTCCACCGTGGCGCGAGCGTGAATTTCGTGACGAAGGATGGCGTGGCCGCTCCCTCGATCGCTCTGAGCGGCGGAAGCTACGGGCAGAGGCGCGCCCTCGCGACGTTCGGCAACGCGGACCCGGGGGTTCGCAAGCTCAGCCTCATGGCCAGCGTGGACGCGCAGGGGAACGACGGGTACAGCGAGAACCAGAAGGTGGAACGCCTCCGCGTGTTCGGCAAGGCGGTGATTCCGCTGGGTCAGACCGATCTCGCCATCACGGGATTGCACTTCACGAGCGAGTGGGACGCGCCGAGCTATCTCGACCTCGCGGACATCCGCAGCGGGCGGGTCGACGAACGGGACGCCGTCAACCCGACCGACGGGGGGGAGCAGGACCAGACGCTCGTCTACCTGCGCTTCCGGCACGCCCCGGACACTCCGTCTCCCCTGGTCTTCACCGCCTACGGGAGCCAGAAGGACTGGACCCGCTACCGCTCGGATTTTCTGATCAGCCCGGCGCAGCGCCAGACGCACCAGAACGACCAGCGCACGACCTTGGGTTGTCGGCTCGAAAAGAGCTTCGGTCTGTCGCTCGGCGCTCATCGCCTCCTGGTGCTCCTCGGGACGACGCTCCAGCGTGACGACGCGGAGACCCGGCAGAACGCGACGATCAACCGCGAGCTGTTCAGCCGGACGGACGACGTCGATGAGCTTTTGATGAACATCGGGGCCTACACGCAGGTCCAGTGGGCGCCGACGCCGTGGATGAAGGTGTTGGGGGGCGTTCGGTACTCGCACCTCGACTACGAGCTGGAGGACAACATCCGTGCGCCCGGGACCTACGTCGACTCGTACTCGGATGACCAGATCAGTCCCAAGTTCGGCATCTCCGTCGAACCGATTCGGAACGTCGAGCTCTATGCGAACTACGCGACCGGAATGCGCTCGCCCACGCCGCGCACCGAGGTCCGCAACAGCCTCGGCAGCATCGCCAGAGTCGAGATCGCGGAAACGGAGAGCTTCGAGGTGGGTGTGACGGCGCGCGTTCTCGACCGGCTCCATTTCCATGCGGACGTCTTCCGGGCCGACAACAGCAACGAGATCCGGGGCATACCGCCGGGCGGCGTCCAGTTCGAGAGCCTGGGCGCTTCGCGGCGCGAGGGCATCGATTTCGAAGTCAACTGGTTTCCGGGGCCCTCGACGCGGGTCTTTGCCGGGCTCTCCTGGGTCGACGTGGTTCTTCAGACTCCGGTGACGCCGGCCGCGAATCATCTCCCCGACATCCCCGACTATGTCCACCAGGCCGGAGCCGAGACGCAACTCGACGCTCCGGGGAGCCTCCCGGGCCGGTTAACCCTCGCGGCCGACCTGTCACTGTACGGGAATCGCAATCTCAACACCCTCGGCACGCTGCAAAGCCAGAAGTACGAGCGCGCGACGGCCAAGGTGGTCTACCACGGCGAGCGCAGCTATCGCGTCTGGCTCGGGAGCGTCTGGTATCCGGGCTCGCGCTACGGCGAATCAGCCTTTCTTTTCGGGTCGAGGGTCGGTGTGCGGGCGAACCCCCGGCTCACGGTCGAGGGAGGAGTCGCCTACACTTTCGAGTGAAACAGGAGACCGCCGCGCCGGACATCGCCGTGGAGGAGAAACCGAGGGGGAGGTCACGCCGCGGGCTCATTTACCTGCTCTTTCCTCTCGTCGTTCTCGGCGCGGGGCTCGCGCTCGCTCCCGAGCGTCTCCCGCGGTTCCTTCTGGGGTTCGCGTACAGGGGGCCGCTCGTCGAGACGGTGCGATGGCGTGAGTGGGTCGAGCGAAATCCCACCCTGTTCGGGCCTCTGGGAGAGACGGCGCGGTTCGCGATCGTCGAAAGTCCCGAAGACTCGACCGGCCTGCTCTTCACCCGGGGGCCGGATGGCGTGCGCGTGGAAAAAACCCACTTCCTTCAGTTCCAAGGCATCCCGGTCATGCTGGCGATGCCTCCGACGGCAGCCGAAGAGCTTCTGCGGCTGGATCAGCGGGAGGGCAACAAGTTCTGGGACGGCGTGAAATTCCTCGTGCAGACTCGCCGGATCATCGCGTACGTACGCGCTCCACGCGCCGAGCTCGATCGCGTCGGTCTGACCGGCTTTCTCCAGGTGCTCGACGCCATTCCACCCAAATCCTAGGCTCGGTGCGCCTATCCGCCCGGCGGTGATGGGAACAGCCGCCGGAGGGAGTCGCGCAGGGCCCGACCGCGGCGCGTCAGGCGGTACTCCGTACGGGGATGGTCCTCGTCCTCGGCCTGACGCCGGATGAGGCCCACCTGTTCGAGCTCCTGGAGCCGGACGGTGAGGGTCGAGGACGAGAGCCCCCCGAGCTGCTCCTGGATCTCGTTGAAGTGCGCCAGTCCGCGAGCCGCCACCACGTTCAACACCTGGAGGGCATGGCGGCGTCCGACGGCCTGGACGAGAGGCTCCAGGACGCAATAACAGGAACCGATCTCCGAATCGGCGATGACGCAGCCGCAGTCCCCGGCGTCCGTCATCCGTCGAGTTTATGCCGCGCCCAATCGCACCGCCCCCTCGTTAGACTGGCGCGGTGGAGCCCCGGCGCATCGTCTCGCTCTGCCCTTCGATTACCGAGACGCTCGTCGCGATCGGCGCCTACCCGCGCCTGGTCGGGATCACCCGGTACTGCGTGCGTCCGAAGGGGATGCTCTGGAGAGTCCCGAAGATCGGCGGGACGAAGAACCCGGACGTCTCGAGGATCTTCGACCTGCGCCCGGACCTGGTCTTCGCCAACCAGGAAGAGAACCGGATCGAGGACGTCCGGGCCCTGGAAGCGAAGGGAATCGCCGTGGACGTGACGTTCCCCACGCGTGTTGCGGAAGTGCCGGCGGCGATCCGGCACTGGGGGGAGCTCCTCGGGGGCGCCGAGGAGGCGGAAGCGCTGGCCCGGCGTATCGAGCGGGAGGCCGAAGCGCTGGGTGGCCCGGCCGCCCGGCCGTTCCTCTACGCCTGCTGGATCTGGAAGGACCCGTGGATGTCGGTCTCCGACGACACGTACGTGGCCGACCTCCTGCGGCTGGCCGGCGGCGTCAACGTATTCGGAGGCGCGGCCGACCCGTATCCGCGGGCGGAGCCGTCCGGGCCGGAGTCCCGGCGGGCGGAAGTGCATTTTTTCCCGAGCGAGCCGTACCCGTTCCGGGAAGAGCAGCACGCGGCCATGACGGAGGAGCTCTTCGGCGGAACGCAGCGAATTTTTCTGGCGGGCGACGACCTGACGTGGCACGGGGCGAGGACACTCGAGGGTCTCGCCCTGGCCGGCCGTCTCCGTGGGCTGACCGGTGAAAGTCGAGAGCGGACGGCGCCCTTCAGCCCCGCCGGTTGAGGAGGTCCAGAAACTCCTCGCGCACCGGGCGGTCGTAGAAGATCCCGCGGATCGCGGAGGTGACCGTCAGCGCTCCGGGCTTCTTGACGCCGCGCATCTCGACACAGAGATGGCGCGCCTCGATGACGACCATGACGCCCTGCGGGTGGAGCTTGTCCGCCATGAACTGCGCGACCTGTTCCGTCAGCCGCTCCTGGAGCTGCGGGCGCCGCGCATAGAACTCCAGGATGCGCGGCATCTTCGAGAGCCCGACGATCTTCTCGTTCGGGATGTAGGCGAGGTGCGCATGGCCGTAGAACGGGACGAAATGATGCGAGCACAGGGAATAGAACGGGATGTCCTTCTCCATGACCATGGCCTGGTAATGCTCGGAGTTGGGAAAGATCGTGATCTTCGGCTCCGCCCCCTCCGATAGCCCGTGGAACATCTCCAGGTACATCTTGGCGACACGGTCCGGCGTCTCGGTCAGGTTCGGGTCGTGCGGATCCAGCCCGAGGGTCTCGATGATGCCGCGAACGTGGCGGGCGATCTCCCGGACCTTCTTGGCCTCCTCGACGGGGGCGATGATGATGTCGGTCTCGCTCATGGCCGTGAGCCGCGCATTCTAGCCCTCCGGCGTCTCAGAGGATGGTCTTGCGGAACGCCCGGGTGCTCGCGGCCACGAGCACGATCGCGATGGCGAAGAGCGCGAGGACGTGCGGCCAGAGGTCCAGGAACTGGGCGCCGCGGATGATGATCCCCCGTGAGATCGCGATGAAATGGGTCGCCGGGAGAACCTGGGCGGCCAAGCGCAGAGGCCCGGGCAGCGAAGAGAGCGGAAAGATGTAGCCCGACAGCATGATCGACGGCAGTAGGAAACCCTGCGCCACCTGGATCGCTTCCGTCTGCGTGCGCGCGCGCGAGGAGACGAGGAGACCGAGGGCCAGGAGCGAGAAAAGGTAGATGAAGGACAGCCCCAGCAACAGCCAGATGCTGCCGTGGATCGGCACCTGGAACACCCAGCGCATGAGAAACAGGACGAGCAGGAGCTGCGCGAAGGCGACGGCGAGGTAGGGCAGGAGCTTCCCGAAGACGACGCCCACGGGCGAAGCGGGCGTCACCATGAGCTGCTCGAGCGTTCCCCGCTCCCGCTCGCGGACTATGGCGAAGGCGGCGAGCAGAGTCCCGGAGAAGGTCAGGAGGATGGCGATGAGTCCGGGGATCAGGAGGTTCGCCGTGCGTGAATCCGGATTGAAGAGCATCACGGGATGCACACGCAAGCTGAGGTTCTCGAAAGCCGCATCGTCGCCGAGGGTCTCTTCGAGCGAGCGGGCGAGGGCCAGGCCGTTGGCCGCGGCGAGCGTCTGCGAGGAGATCGTGGAATCCGATCCGTCGATCGCCACGAGCACGTCGGCCGGACGACCCGCGAGGCGGTGCCGTGCGTAATCGGGGGGAATCTCGATGCCGACGGAAACGGTTCCGGCGACGATCATCGCGTAGAGCTCCGCGCGCGACGCCGCCTGGGCGACGATGTCGAAGTAGCTCGTGTTCTCGAATCCTCGGAGGAGCGCGCGGCTCTCTTCCGTCCGGCTCCAGTCCATCACGGCGGTCGGCACGTGCTGGACGTTCGTGTCGATGAGCCCGAAGAGGACGAGCTGGAATGCCGGCAGCGCGAGCGCGAAGCGGAGAGTCCCCTTGTCCCGAAGCATCTGCACCCACTCCTTGCGAAGCACCGCGCCCAGGCCCCTCACGGCGCCGATCCCCCGCCCGGAACCGCCGACGCCGGCTCTTCGCCCCGCTTCTCCGCCTGGATCTTCGTGAGGCGGACGAAGACGTCCTCGAGAGAGGCGTCGATCGGCCGGATCGTCACGCCCGCGCGTGCCGCGCGCTCGAGGTCCGCCGCGATCCGACCGTCGTGCACGTCCGCCCGCACGAGGAGGTGGAGCGAATTGCCGAAGATCGTGACGTCCTCGACGTACGGGAGCCCGCGGGCGACGTTCATGACCGCCGCGACCCCCTTCTGGCAGTCCGCCTCGACCCTCCGGGTTCCCTCGGGCGTCACCTCCGGCAGGGCCGTCAGGTCCGCCGGATCGCCCTCGACGAGCTTGCGGGAGAGGTAGAGATAGGCGACGCGGCCGCAGCGCTCCGCCTCGTCCATGTAGTGCGTCGTGACGAACAGTGTGACGTGCTCCGCGGCGAGCGTGAAGAGGAGGTTCCAGAGCTCGCGCCGGGCGACGGGGTCGATCCCGGCGGTCGGCTCATCGAGGAAGAGGACGCGCGGTTCGTGCATGAGCGCCGCCGCGAGCGCGAGACGCTGTTTCCAGCCTCCCGAGAGCTGGCCGGCGAGCCGGTCCCGGTAAGGCCCGATGGAAGTCAGCCCGATCGCCCAGTCGCGGCGCTCGGTTAGCCGGGGTCCCTGGAGCCGGTACACCGAAGCGAAGAAGTCCAGGTTCTCCCGGACGGTCAGGTCTTCGTAGAGCGAGAACCGCTGGGGGACGTAGCCGATGCGGCGACGCACCTCCTCGCCCTGCCCGGCGACGTCGAGACCGTCGACCCGGGCGCGGCCCTCCGTCGGGGCCAGCAGGCCGCAGAGGATCCGGATGAGCGTGGACTTGCCCGATCCGTTCGGCCCGAGCAGGCCGTAGATCTCTCCGCGGCGCACAGCCAGGGAGACGCGGTCGAGCGCGCGCACCTTGCCGAAGTCCCGCGAGATCCCTTCGACCTCGATCCCGTAGTCCGGAGGCGTGGAGGACATCGCTCTCATTCCTCCAGGCGCACGATCGCAGCCATGCCCGGCCTCAGGTCTCCCGGGTCGTCGATGGCGACCTTCACCCCGAAGACCTGGTCCATGCGCTGCTGTAGGGTCTGCACGTTGCGCGGCGTGTACTCCGCCTGGTTGCCGATCTCGACGACGCGTCCCGGAAACTCCCGCCCCGGAAAAGAGTCCACTCGCAGGTGCGCCTTCTGGCCCACCCGGACGCGGCCGAGGGAAGGCTCGGGCACATAAACGCGGACCCAGAGCTGTCCCGGCTCAAGAAGCCGCGCGACGGGCTGCTGCACCGCGACGAGATCGCCCGGCCGCAGGTCGAAGACCTCGACGGTTCCCCCCGCCGGGGCGCGCACGACCGCCTCCGCTTTCTGGCGCATCGCGTAGGCCAGCCGTCCTTCCTCCCGTGCGACGGCGGCTTCCGCCGCGTCGATGTCCTCCGGCCGGCTGCCGCGCGCGCGCTCCCGGTACAGCTCGAGCGCTGTGCGCGCGCGCGTGGCGGCCTCGTCGTACTGCTGGCGGCCGATGATGCCCTCGGCGAGCAGCCTTTCCAGGCGTCTGCGGTTGCTCTCGGCGTTGTCCCAGTCCGCCCGGGCCCGCGCGGTCTCCTCCGACCGAGGTCCGCGCTGCGCCCGCGTCCGGATCGCGCGCGCTTCGTCCACGCGCGCCTGCTGCTCCCGGATCTGCGCGTCGATCAGGTCCGTCTCGAGCGTCACGAGCGGCTGCCCGGCCGTGACTTGATCGCCTTCGTCGACGTGAACCTCCCGCACCCGGCCTCCGACGAGCGATCCCACGCCGACGTCCCGCGCCTCGATCGTTCCGGAGAGGAGCAGCGGCTTCGCCCGCTCCGGCGGCCGGAGGGCCCAGAAGACGCCGGCGGCCGCGAGCAGAAGGATCACGATCGCGAGGACCACCCGCTTTGGTTTCATCGCTTCCTCCCCTTCGCGAGGGCTCCTTGCGTCCAGATCGAGATGACCGTGTCGATGTAGCGCGGGAGGGGCATTGCTGGCTGGACGCCGACGACGCGATGGAGAAACACGTACGCGTGGAGCGCGCCGAGGAACGCCAGGGCCGCCCCCCGCGCATCGTCTCCGCGGAAGGTGCCCGCTTCCCGCGCGCGGATCAGGAATCGCTCGAGCAGCGTCAGGAACCGCCGCGGGGGAGACTCGGCGGAGCGGGGATCGAAGGGGAGCCGGAGGGACGGGTTTCCGCCGGTGTTCGCGCGGAGCCACTCGACGAAGCTCTCGCCGATCTTCTTCTCCATGAAGGGGACCCAGCGCTCGGCGAGACGCCGCAGGGAGGCGGCCGGCGCGCGCGGGTCGATCTGCGCGAAGAGCTCGAGGAGCGATACGGCTTCGCCGCGGCCGGAGGCCATCGCGGCCCGGAACAGCGCCTCCTTGGTCGGCTCGTGGCGGAGGAGGGCGGCGGCACTCACCCCCACGCGGCGGCCGATGTCGGCGAGCGTCGCCCCTTCGTACCCCCGCGTGGCGAAGGCCTCGCGGGCGGCTTCGAGGACGGCGTCGCGGGTGACCCGGGGGGATCGGCCCATGTAAATAACTATACGTTAATTTATAAACTATGTCTGGCTGTCCCGGTTCGGGCGGGTTCCCCAGGGAGCTCGGGAGTGGGGAGCGCTAAGGCGCGGCGAGCGGGACCCCCCGGCGCGCGGTGAGCCACCGCTCGAGCTCTTCGGCGCTCCGTGCATTGAGCGTGGCTTCGGGAGTGACCCAGCCCTTGCGGGCGATCCCGACGCCGTACGGGACGAGCTCGAGCTCGCGAATCGAGTGCGCGTCGGGGTCGATCGAGATGAGGACGCCCCGTTCCACCGCGCGGCGGCCCAGCCGCCAGTCCAGCTCGAGACGGTGGGGGTTGCAGTTCATCTCGATGGCGCACCCGGACTCCGCGGCGGCGTCGATGACCGCCTCGGCGTCCACCGCAATCGGCTCCCGGGAGAGGAGCAGCCTCCCGGTCGGGTGTCCCAGGACGGAGACGAGAGGATTCCGCACGGCGCGGACGAGCCGCTCCGTCTGCTCCTCGCGGGACAGGCCGAAGCGGGAATGGACCGATGCCACGACGACGTCGAAGATCGGGAGGAACTCGTCACCGAAGTCGATCGAGCCGTCCGCGAGGATGTCGGCTTCCGTTCCGTGGAAGATGCGGAAGCCGGGAACCCGGCGCCGCAGAGACCGGATCGCCTCGCGCTGCGCGCGGACGCGGGCGGGCGTGAGCCCCCCGGCGTACGAGGCCGTCTCGCTGTGATCCGTGATCGCCGCATACGAATAACCGGAAGTCCGCATGGCAGCCACCATCTCCTCGACGGAGTGGCGGCCGTCGGACTCGGTCGTGTGGACGTGGATGAGGCCGCGGAGATCCGAATCCTGGACGAGCCGCGGCAGGTCGCCCCGCTCCGCCGCCTCGATCTCGCCCCGTCCCTCGCGCAGCTCCGGCTCGATGTAGCCGAGGCCGAGCGCCCGGTAGATGTCCGCTTCCCTCGCGCACGGGATGCGGCGATCGCCGCTCTCGGAGTAGAGGCCGTATTCGTTGAGCTTGAGCCCCTTCCGCCGCGCGCGTCCCCGGAGAGCCGTATTGTGCTCTTTCGAGCCCGTGAAATAGAGCAGCGCCGCGGGAAGGTCCTCCGGGTCGACGATCCGAAGGTCCGCGGAAAGGCCGTCGTGGAATCGGACGCTCACCTTGGTCGGACCATCCGCGAGGACCTCCGTCACCCCGGGAAGCGCCTTGAAAGCCCCGGCGACCGCCGCGGGCTTTCGCGCGGTCGCCACGAGGTCGATGTCGCGAATGACCTCGAGCCGACGCCGCAGGCTGCCCGCGATCTCCAATCGGTCGGCCAGACCCCGCAGGGCGGCGACGGCGTCTTCGGCCCGGGCGCGCGCCCGATGGTAGTGGTGATACCCGGCGCTCGCCCGCATGACCGCGATGCTCTTCAGGATCTTCTCCGCGCTTCGGGGACCGAACCCCTTCACCGCGGCGACGGTGCCATCCCGGCAGGCCCGTTCGAGGGACGCCAGGGAATCGATGCCGATCGCCTGGTAGAGCTGTTTCGCTTTGCGCGCACCGAATCCGGGGATGCGGAGACACTCGCGCAGTCCCGGAGGAAACGCGGCTCGCAGCTCCGCGTGGTAGGGGAGGGCGCCCGTCTCGACGAGCGTCCGGATGTTCGAGAAGAGGCCGGCACCGATGCCGCGGACGTTCCGAAGCTCGCCGGTGCGAACCGCCTCGTCGAGATCGCCGCCGAAGGCGAGCACGGCCCGGGCACCGTTTTCGTACGCGCGGACCTTGAAAGGGTTCTCGCCTTTCAGCTCGAGCATGGCGGCGATCTCTTCGAGGATTCGCGCCACCTCCCGCCGGTCCACGCGCGGATTCTATGGGGCGGTGGCGGGAATGCTTGTTGCAGACGCAACCGGGCAAGGAGGACCCTCATGGCGAGAGTCGCGAAGATCATCGAACTGGTCTGTTCGTCACCCAAGAGCTGGGAAGACGCCGTGCGCAACGGGATTGCCGAAGCCTCGAAGACGGTGCGAGGGATCCGCGGGGTGGACGTGCAGGATTGGACAGCGAGCGTCGAGGGCGACCAGATCCGCGAGTACAAGGTGAACCTCAAGATCGCATTCGGGGTCGAAGCCGAGTAAGGCTCCTGCGGCCGCGAGCTCAAGACGTCGTCCCGCTCGGGGTTAACATCACCCACCGGTGCGCGTCGATCTACACACCCATTCCTCGGTTTCGGACGGGCTCGACTCGCCCGCCGAGCTGGTGCGCCTCATGTCCTACGCGGGCATCGATGCGTTCGCGCTGACGGACCACGACACGCTCCAGGGCCTGCCCGAGGCGCGCGAGGAGGCGCAGCGGCTCGGCGTCGAGGTGATCGCCGGCGCCGAGATCTCCGCCAACTTCGGCGGCAGCGACGACATCCACATCCTCGCGCTCTTCGTGGATGAAGGGCACGCGGGCTTGCGGGCGACCCTGTCGGAGCGCCAGGAGTACCGGCGGACGCGGGGGGAACGGATGGCGCGGAAGCTCATCGACGCCGGCTATGCCATCGACCTGGTGGCGATCCGCGACGAGGTGGGAGGCGGCGTGTGGGGCCGGCCTCATCTGGCCCGGGCGCTCGTCCGCGCCGGCTACGCCACGGATCTGGATAACGCGTTCGACCGTTTCCTGGGGCACGATCACCCGTGGTACGTCCCATACGAGAAGTGGCCGGCCGTGGAGGTCGTGCACGCCGTCCGGGAGGCCGGCGGCGTTTCTTCGCTGGCCCACGCCGTCTGGTACCCGGACGTGGAAGGTATGGTGCGCACCCTCGCGGCGGAAGGTCTCGACGCCATGGAGGTCTTCCACCCGGATCACGGCCCCGAGGAGGAAGCCCGGTTCGGCGCCCTGGTGCGCGAGCTCGGCCTCGCCGCGACCGCGGGGAGCGACTTTCACGGCGCTCCCGAAGGGCGCAAGCACCCCGGCGGGGTCTGGGGTGATGCAGAGATGCTCGGGATTCTGCGCGCCCGCGCCCAGCGGGAATGACCGATCCGGGGGGGGTGCCGGGCCGCTGGGTGGTCCTCGTCCAGCGGTCCGACGCGGCGTCCCTCTACGAAGTGGCTGCCATGACGGCCTCGGCCACGGCGCTCGGCGTCGAGGTATTCCTGGTCTGGTTCGGGCAGGCCCTGGATGCGTTCGCTTCGGGTCAGCTCGACGAGCCCTCGCCCACGGGCGCGAGCGCGGCGGCCCTGCTCGCGGAGGCGCGCGAAAGCGGCCGCCTGCGCCACCTCGCCTGCTCGGCCTCGGCCGTCTCCTCCCGGAGCGGACCGGACGGCGTGCGTGCCCGGGTGGACGATCTCGTCGGATGGCCGACGGTCGTTTCCCTGATGCGCGCGGCGGAGAGAGCCTTCGTCTGGTGAGTCCCGCGCAGACCGCCCTGCGCTGAAAATCGCTCCCTTCCAGTCTCTTTCCTCCGCGCCTTTCGGGGCGGACGTCATTTGTCCGTCGCGCGCGCGCTAATCGTTGTGGAAAAAAAGCGCGCTGCGGAAAAGAAATATTTTCCGCCGCGCGCGACGAAAGCCGGAGCGCTTTCCGGCCATGCGGAAATTTCTGGAGCGTTGACACTCCCCGAAGCAGTGAAAACAATGCGCGCAATCTCCACAATGCTTCAAGAGGTCACCGCGGACAAGGGCCTGCCGCAGAACATGGAGGCCGAGCGCTCAGTCCTGGGCGCAATCCTCCTCGATCCGGCTTCGCTCACATTCGCCGTCCCCATACTCCGCGAGGAGGATTTCTTCCCCGACACGCACCGGCGGATCTACCGGGCGATGCTCGACCTCTTCCAGCGCTCCTCGGAGATCGACGTGCTGACGGTCAGGGAGGAGCTGGACCGGACCGGGGCCGTGGAGAAAGTGGGGGGAGCCGCTTACCTTTCCGCGCTGCTCGATGCGGTCCCCGACGTCGCCAACGTCGAGCACTACGCCCGGATCGTCAAGGAGAAATCGACGCTCCGCCGGCTCATCCAGGCCGGCCAGAGGATGGTCCGGGAGGGCATTTCCCAGGAAAAGACCGCCGAGCAGCTTCTGGGCGACTCGACCGGGGAGATCTTCGGCATCGCGGACGACGCGGTGCGCGAGGTCTTCACGCCGATCGGGAAGATCGTCCGACACAACCTGGAGCTCATCGAGGACGCGCGCAACCGCCAGGGGATGCTCTCGGGCCTCGCGACGGGCTTCACGGAGCTGGATCGCCTGACTTCGGGCCTCCAGACGACCGACCTGATCCTCGTCGCCGCGCGGCCGGCGGTCGGGAAGACCTCCCTCGCCCTGAACGTCGCGCAGCACGTGTCGGTCCGCGAAGCGCGCTCCGTCGGCTTCTTCTCCCTGGAAATGTCGAAGGAGCAGATCGGATTTCGCGTCCTCTGCTCGGAAGCGGACGTGGACGCCAAGAAGGTCCGGGACGGGTACGCCTCGAAGGAAGCGATCGGGCGGCTCGTCCTCGCGCAGACGAAGATCGCGGGCGCGAACTTCTTCATCGACGACGCGCCGGGCCTCTCGGTGCCGATCATGCGGGCCAAGGCCCAGCGGCTGAAGCGCGAAAAGGGGCTCGATCTGATCGTTGTCGACTATCTCCAGCTCATGGCCGGGCACGGACGCTTCGACAACCGCGTCCAGGAGGTCTCGCAGATCTCGCGCGGCTTGAAGCTCCTGGCCAAGGAGCTGGCCGTCCCCATCCTCGCGCTCTCCCAGCTCTCGCGGCAGCCCGAAGCCCGCAAAGGCGACCAGCGCAAGCCGCAGCTTTCGGACCTTCGCGAAAGCGGCTGCCTGACGGCGGGCACGCGGATCCTACGAACCGACGGCTCCCACGCGACGATGGGCGAGCTCCACGAGCGCCGCGAGCGGGACATCGGCGTCTGGACGCTCGATGAATCGATGGACTGGGTGCCCGGCCGGATGCCCCATGTCTTCGCGAGCGGATTGAAGCCGGTCTTCGCGCTCCACCTGGCGTCGGGCCGCAGCGTCACGGCCAGCGCCAACCATCCGTTTCTGACTCCGCGGGGCTGGAAGCCCCTCGCCGATCTCGCCGCCGGCGAGCGCCTCGCCGTCGCCGGCCGGGACCCCCGGCCTGAGACCGGCGGAGCGCAGGGGACGCCCGGACTCGACCGGCGTCCGCCGGTCGGGATCCGACTCGAGCATCCCGGCCGCAAGCCCGACCCGAGCGTGGCGCGAGGCTTTGCGGTCGCCTTTGCGAGCGCTTTCGTCGGAGCCGTCGTCGGCGTGTTGAGCGAATCGGACCGCCGGCCCTCGGCGGACGTGGCCTGGGATCCGATCGTAAGGATCGAGCGGCGGGGAGAGGCGCCGGTCTTCGACGCCACCGTGCCCGGCACTCACAACTTCCTGGCTAACGGGATCGTCGCCCACAACTCCCTCGAGCAGGATGCCGACGTCGTGATCTTCCTCTACCGCGAAGAGCTCTACGACCGCGACACGGAGCGCAAAGGGATCGCCGACGTGCTCGTCGCCAAGCAGCGCAACGGGCCGACGGGGGAGTTCCCTCTGGTCTTCCTGGCGGATCACATGACCTTCGCGAACTACGCCGGCCCGTCGGTCGTCCCGGACCAGCCCTTCTGAGAGAGGCTTCGCGTCTTTACGCTCCGATGAGCTTTTCGGTTCGCGGCGCGAGGAGTCTCCGTCTCCGGAGGAGCCTCGCGCCGCGGGAGCCGGAGCGAGCGAACGGAGCAGCCGAGCGGCGTGCCGCGTTTGGCGAAGCCGCGAGGCGGTGCCGAAAGGCAGCGACGTCGCGAGCGAAGGCGAGGTTGTGAGACCGACGGTCGCGGTCATCGACCTGGGGGCAATCGCGCGCAACTACCGCCGGCTGGAGGGGCGGTTGGCCGGTCAGGCGATCATCGCGGTCGTCAAAGCCGACGCCTACGGGCACGGGGCGCTCCCGGTCGCCCACCGGCTGGCCGACGAGGGGGCGGCCAGCTTCGCGGTCGCGCTCGTGGAGGAGGGGATCGCGCTGCGTCGCGGCGGTGTCGCCGGCGGCATCCTCCTCCTGGGCCATGCCGATCCGTCGGACATCCCGATGCTCCGAGCGTACGGCCTGACGCCGACGCTCCATGCCCTCGAGCAGGCCCGGGGCTTCGCTCGCGCGGCCCGCGGCTTGTCCGGCCCGCTGGACGTGCACGTCAAGCTGGAGACGGGGATGGGTCGGCTCGGCTTCCGCGAAGAAGAGGTCGCGGGCCTGATCGAGATCCTCCGCGATGCCCCGGGCCTCCGCTTGGCGGGCGCCCTGACGAATTTTTCGCAGGCCGACGAGCCGTCTTCTCCTGCCACGGCGCGACAGATCGCGCGCATGCGGTCCGAGGTCGAAGCGTTGCGCGCGGCGGGATTCTTCCCGGGAGCCGTGCACGCCGCCAACAGCGCGGCCGTTCTCGCGCATTCCGATTCCTTCTTCGACGCCGTCCGTCCGGGTCTCGCGCTGTATGGCGTGTCCCCCTTCCCGGAATCCGACGATGGCCTCGAACCGGCTCTGACGCTCGAGACGCGGGTGATCGCCGTGCACGAGGTGCCCGCGGGCGCCGCGCTCGGCTACGGAGGGCGCTTCGTGACGCGCCGGCCCTCGCGGATCGCGACCATCCCGATCGGCTATCATGACGGCCTCCGGCGCGTAATTTCCGGTCGCGGTTCTGTTTTGTTGCGGGGGAGGAGAGCGCCCCTGGCCGGGGCGGTGAGTATGGATCTGACGCTCCTGGATGCCACCGACACGGGCGCGGAGGCCGGCGACCGCGTCGTCTGTCTCGGCGCCGAGGGGTCCGAACGGGTCACGGCGTGGGACCTCGCCCGGGCCGCGGACACGATCCCCTACGAGATCCTCTGCGGAATCGGCCCCCGCGTTCCGCGCCATTACGTCGGCTGATGCGGCTGCTCGAAGCCATCGGCCGCCTCATCCTCCGGGTCCTCGAGGAGATGGGACGCTTCTTCCAGATGCTCGGACGCGTGGCGAGCTGGACGTTCCGCCCGCCCTACGATGGCCAGGAGCTGATGCGTCAGATGGTCCGCGTCGGATTCGACTCGATCCCGGTCGTCTTCCTCACGACCCTCTTCACGGGCATGGTTTTGGCGCTCCAGACTTTCTCGGGGTTCGCGCGTTTCCACGCCGAGAGCCTCGTGGGGAGCGTCGTCGCGCTCTCACTCACGCGCGAGCTCTCGCCCGTCCTCACGGCCCTCATGGTGACGGGCCGGGTCGGGAGCGCCATGGCCGCGGAGCTCGGCACGATGCGTGTGACCGAGCAGATCGACGCGCTGACGGCGCTGGGCACCGAGCCGGTGCAGTACCTCATGGTCCCCCGCGTGGTCTCGGCGATCGCGATGCTCCCGTTGCTCGTACTGCTCGGCGACGCCGTCGGCATCTACGGCGGCTACTTCGTCGCCGTCCAGCTGCTCGGCGCCAATCCTGTGACCTATCTCGAGAACTCCTTTCAGTTTCTGGAGATCTCCGACGTCACTTCCGGGATCATCAAGGCGGCCGTGTTCGGCTTGATCTTCTCGATGGTCGCGTGCGTGCGCGGCTATTACACGGAAGGCGGCGCGGAAGGAGTCGGGCGCTCGACGACCCGGGCGGTGGTCGCCGGAAGCCTGACGATCCTCTTCGCCGACTTCTTCCTCACGAAGCTGCTGTTCTGAGCATGGAAGCGAAGCGCCGCCCCGGCCCCGCTTCCCCCGGCGGCCCCTCGCCCGCCGGGAAACAGAAGGCCAAGATCCGGGCAGAGGACCTGCGCAAGTCCTTCGGGGAAAAGGTGGTCCTGGAGGGCGTCAGCTTATCGGTCCCGGAGGGGGAGTCCCTCGTCATCGTCGGGCCGTCGGGGACCGGCAAGAGCGTGCTCCTCAAGCACCTCATCGGGCTGCTCCGGCCCGACTCGGGAAAAGTCTATGTGGATGGCATCGACGTGTGGGGGCTTTCCGAGCGCGACTTGAACACCCTGCGCAAACAGTTTGGCATGGCGTTTCAGGAGGGGGCTCTCTTCGATTCGATGAACGTCTTCGACAACGTCGCCTTCCCTCTGCGGCGCTCCGGACGGCCTCCGGATCAGGTCCGGGCCCGGGTGCGCGAGTGCCTCGAAATGGTGCACCTCCCGGGCATCGAGCAGAAGAGGACCTCCGAGCTCTCGGGCGGCATGCGGCGGAGGGTCGGATTCGCGCGGGCGATCGCGCACGAGCCGGACATCCTGCTCTTCGACGAGCCGAACACGGGGCTCGACCCGATCATGACGGACGTCATCAACGAGATCATCCTGGAGCTGAAGGAGCGTCTCGATGTGACCATCGTGACCATCACGCACCACATCGAAAGCGCTCGCAAGATCGCGGACCGCGTCGCGCTCCTGAATCGCGGGCAGATCGTTTTCGAGGCGACGCCGGATGAATTTCTCCGCTCGGACCATCCGGCGGTCCGCCAGTTCGTGGAGGGGCGCGCCCAGGGCCCCTTGACGGTCGAGGAGTACGAGCGGAAGCCCGCGGGGGCGGCGGAGGACAAAACATGAGCACTGCGGCGAAGGTTGGCGCGTTCTTTCTCGTGGTCCTCGCGATCGCGGGCCTGATGATCTGGAAGATCGAGGACATCCGGGTCGACCGCGCCGGGACCAAAAAGGTGACCGTGCAGTTTGCCGACGTGGGGGGCCTGGTGGAGAAGTCCACCGTTCGCGTGGCCGGCGTGCCCGTCGGCAAAGTCGGCAAGATCCGGCTCGAGCAGGGGAAGGCCTACGTGGACATCGAGCTCGACCGGGACGTGGACCTCCGCCAGGGGGCGTCGGCCACGATCGCGAGCCTCGGTCTGCTGGGTGAGAAGTACGTCGAGCTCGTCCCGGGGCCGGTCGGAGGCACGCCGCTGCCCGAAAACTCGGTCATCACCGGCGATGTCCCCGTGTCGTTCGACGAGATCACCCGGCTGGCGAGGGACATCGAGAAGGACATCAAGGAGATCACGGCGAACCTGAATCAGTCCCTCGGGGGCCCCGAAGGGGAGGAGCGCCTGCGCACGATCGTCGAGAACGTACGCATCATCACCGACGACCTGCGGGTCCTCGTCGCGTCCAACCAGGCGGACGTCAACGCGACGATCGCAAACTTCCGGGAGTTCTCCGGGATGATGACGCAGCTCGTCGAGCGCGTGGACCGGCTCGTCGCCGCCAACCAGGAGAACGTCGCGGGCGGCATCGCGAACATCCGCGAGGTCACGGGGAAGCTCCAGACGACCGCCGACAACCTGAACGCGATCACCGGCCAGATCAAGGAGGGCGAGGGCACGGTCGGCAAGCTCGTTCAGAGCGACGAGACGCACAGGAACCTCAACGAAGCGCTCGTGGCGGTCAAGGAAGGGGTCGGAGGCCTGAACAAGGCCCTCGGGAGCATCGGCAAGCTCAAGATCGATCTCGGTCTCCGCACCGAAATGTTGACCGCGCGCTCTTCGGGCCGGGGCTACTTCACCGTGGACATCGACCCCGTGGACTCTCCCCGCTTCTACCGCGTGGAGCTCTCGGCGGGGTCGGAGGGACGGCGGAAGACCACCACCACGACCACGCGCACCACGTTCCCCGACGGGCATACGGAGGTCCGCGAGGAAGAGGAGCACAAGTTCGAGGATGACTTCGCGCTTTCCGCCCTGGTGGGATACCGGTGGAACGACTTGATCCTGCGCGGCGGCCTCATCGAGTCGCGGGGCGGCGCCGGTGTCGATTACTACCTGCTGAAGGATCGCCTGAGGTTCTCCGCGGACATGTGGGACTTCAGTCGCCCGGACGACTTCGCCGCCCATGCCAAGGTTTCCGGACGGTTCTACTTTTCGCCGTCCATCTTCGTCAGCGGCGGCTGGGACGACTTCCTCAATCTGGATCGGGATGCCGCCTCCCTCTTCGTGGGTGCCGGCATCCGTTGGTCCGACGAGGACATCAAGTACCTGCTCGGGTCGCTGCCGATCGGTCGCTAGTCGGTCGTCCCGTGCGCGCGCGACAAACCTCCGTCTTCGCCTGCCAGGCGTGCGGCGCCATGGCCCCGAAGTGGCTCGGCCGGTGCCCCGACTGCGGCGAATGGAACAGCTACGTCGAAGAGGTACGGGCCGAGGCGCCCCGCGGGATCGCCTCTGCCGCCGCCGCGGAGCCGATCGGCGCAGTCACGGTCCACGCGGGAGCGCGGCTCTCGACGACGCTGCCGGGGTTCGACCGGGTGCTCGGGGGCGGCCTCGTGGCCGGCTCCGTGGTCCTGCTCGGAGGGGAGCCCGGCATCGGCAAGTCGACGCTCCTGTTGCAGGCGGCGCGCGGAATCGCCGGGGCGGGGGCCGGGGACGTGCTCTATGCCAGCGCCGAGGAATCGCCCGCTCAGGTCCGTTTGAGGGCCGAGCGGCTGGGAGCTCTGGCGGAAAACCTGCTCGTCGTGGCGGAAACGGATGCCCCGAGAATCGTCGCCGCCGCGACGGAGCGCCGTCCCGACCTCCTGATCGTCGATTCCATCCAGGCCGTGCGCGATCCCGCGCTCTCTTCCGCGGCCGGGACGGTTTCCCAGGTGCGCGAATCGGGCTCCCTGCTGACGCGCTTCGCAAAGGAACGCGGCGTGCCGGTCCTCCTGATCGGCCACGTCACGAAGGACGGGAGCCTCGCCGGCCCGAAGTCGCTCGAACATCTCGTGGACGCGGTCATCGGGATCGAAGGGGAGCGCAGCTCTTTCCGACGCATCCTGCGCGCCACCAAGAACCGCTTCGGTGCGGTCGAGGAGATGGCGCTCTACGAGATGACGGGAGAAGGCCTCGCCGAGATCGCCAACCCGTCCCAGGCGCTGCTCGCCGAGCGCCGGCTCGGGCTGCCCGGGAGCGTGGTGACGGCGACGCGCGAAGGGACGAGCTCGTTGCTCGCGGAGGTTCAGGCCCTCGTCGGTCCTCCCGTGGCGGGATCGCCCCGGCGCGTGGCCCTCGGGCTCGACCCCGGCCGGCTCGCCCTCCTGCTCTCCGTCCTGGAAAACTCCCGTGTCGCCCTCGCGACCCGTGAGGTCTTCGTCTCCTGCGCGGGGGGGCTGGAAGTCGCCGAGCCCGCTGCCGACCTCGCCATCGTCGCTGCGCTGGTTTCGTCGCTGCGGGGGCACCCGGTGCCGGAGGGCTCCGTGGTGTTCGGCGAGATCGGGCTGCTCGGAGAGGTCCGCCGCGTCTCGGCGGCCGCCGCGCGGGTCCGGGAGGCGGCGGGGCTCGGGTTTACGCGGGTGTATCTCCCGGCGGGCAACGCCGGGGAGGCGGCCGGGTTTCCGGACCTAGAGGTTCGCCCGGTGGATCGCGTCGCGCAGTTCGTCGAGGAGCTGGGAGGAGCGCAGAGGCGCGGCTGACCGCTGGGTCAGCCACTCCCGGGAGCTGCGCCACAGGGACCGCCGGGCCGCGAGCGGAGCGGCCATCTCTCCGCCGCCGCCGCGTTCGGCCTCCGCCAGGATCGCGAGCCGCAGCGGCGCGGGGCCGATGGGATTTTCCGGATACGGCGTCAGGAGCGTGACCCGCTCTCGTGAGCCGGGCCGCATGGGAATCTCACCGGACGGATGAATGGATCTCGAGACGACGAGGTAGCGGCGCGTGCCGAAGGGGGTCTTCATCTCGATCGGATCGGAGAGCCGCAACGCGGCGAGCCGCGCTCCGGCCGCGCCGCGCGGCATCGCGATGAGGGCGTGTCGGCTCCCTCCCGTCTCGCCCGGAAGAGAGGTGCCGGGAACGTGGCCGGCGCCGCGCGCGAGCGTGGCCGTTTCGACCCCCTCGAACACCTCGAAGCGGGCGCCGAGGCGCGGCAGTGAGACACGCGCCACGAGGTCTCCTTCGGCGAAACGTCCGAGCGGGACGGTCGGGAGCGAGATGGGTTTCTCCGTCCGCTCGAGCCCTCCATGGAACGCGGAGGCGATCCGGGCGCCCGCGAGCAGACCCAGGGCGAGCAGCACGGTGGCGAGCAACCCCGAAAGCCTGCGGCCGAGCGGCATGGTCATGTCGTGAAAACGCCCGGCCCGGCGTTCCGCCGGACCGGGCGAAGAGAAACTAGCGCGCCTTCTTGCGGGCCAGAAGGAGGCCCGTCAGCACCAGGGAGAGACCCATCAGCGCCGCGCGGGGATGCGAGGAGGCGGTCGCCGGAAGCTCATCGTCGGTGTCGGTGTCGAGGTCCGCCGCCGGCGCCGGCGGGGCGGGCGGCTCTGCGGGCGCGGCCGGCGCGGCCGGTGCCGGGGCCGGCGCGGGCTCGCTCATCGGCTCCGTCGTCGCGGGAGCGGCGGGCGCCGCGGGAGCGGGGGCGGAAGCGATCTCCGCCTCGACCGCCGGGACGGACCGGAAGCGCACTTCCTTGCGGTCGATGACCTCGCCGCTGATGTTCTTGGCCATGACGACGATCTTGTGATCGCCCGCGGGGACGTTTTCGATCGTCGCGACGTTCGACTCGCCGCCTTTCAGCGACTGTTTCAGGTCGTTGTCGAGGTAGACGTCGAAGATCGGATGGGGAAAGTTGGGCTCCCCGAAGCGCGTACCCTGCCCCTGTCCGAAGGTCGTCGTGTTGTACGCGACGCTGACGCGGACCTGGGTGCCGGTGATCGTCGAGCCTTCCGTGGGCTCGGTCAACCGAAGCTGGAGCTGGTTGGCGGTAGGACCGGCCGTGTTCTTGTCGGCGCTCTGGCCGACGGCCAGGGCGGCGATAACGAACGCGCCGATCGCAGCCGTGATCGACCTCGAGATCGTCCTGTTCATAAAACCCTCCTCGCGCCGAAGAGGCGCTGCATCGGGTCAATCCAAAGCCCGTGCCAACAGAGGCCGGCGGCCCGGACTTCCCGCCTTTCGGCTAAGTGCTTGGAGGGTCGGGGAGTAAAAGCGTGACGCGGCTCCCGGCCGTTTACCGGCCCAGGTCTGCCGGGGCTCCAGTCAGGAGGCGAAATGCCTCCAGGTACTTCTCACGGGTGGTGCGGACGACGCCCTCGGGAAGGCGTGGGGCGGGGGGCCGGTGGTCCCAGCCCGTCGAGTCCAACCAGTCGCGCACGAACTGCTTGTCGAATGAGACGGGCGTGCGGCCGGGGGAATGCTGGGCGGCGTCCCAGAACCGGGAAGAGTCGGGCGTGAAAGCCTCGTCGATCCAGAGGAGACGGTCCGCTTCCCACCCGAATTCCAGCTTCGTATCGGCCAGGATGAGGCCCTTTTCCAGGGCATGGGCGCTGGCCCGCCGGTAGAGGGAAAGGGTGAGTTCGCGCAGCCGGCCCGCTTCCTGATCTCCGATTTCATCCGCCATCCGCTCGAAAGAGACGTTCTCGTCGTGACCCCGCTCGTTCTTGATGGCCGGCGTGAAGATGGGCTCGGGGAGCCGGTCCGCTTCGCGGAGGCCGGAGGGGAGGGGCACACCGCAGACCGAGCCGCTCTTTCGGTACTCCGCCCAACCCGATCCGGCGAGGTAGCCCCGGGCGACGCACTCGAAGGGGATTACATCGGCTTTCCGGACGACGACCGCCCGACCCTGGAGGAGGGGCGCGTCCGCCGCCAGCTCCTCGGGGAAACGGGAGACGTCTTTTTCGAGGATGTGATTGTCGACGTCGGAGAACTTGTCGAACCAGAAATTGGAGAGTTGATTGAGGACCTTGCCTTTGTCCGGAATCCCCGGAGAGAGCACACAGTCGTACGCCGAGATGCGGTCGCTCGCGACGAGGAGAAAGCTCTCGCCGAGGTCGTAGATCTCGCGTACCTTGCCGCGGCGCGAAAGCCGCGCGCGACTCAGCCGGGTTTCCGTGACCGCCGACACGACGGCCCGACACTAGCATGAAGAGCGCGGCCGGGAGCCATCGGTCCTCGAGCCCTCGGGACCCGTTTGCTATTCTTGGTCATGCGCATCCGCGTCCGCTCCACGCCGCCAAAATCCGGTCCGATCCGGTCCGTCGCGTTCCTGCCCGAAACGAAGAACCCGGCGCAGGGCGCGCCCGCTTCGGTGCGGGCGGCGGTTGCGAAAGCGGTCGCCGCGATCGATTTCCGGGGCCGGGACAAAGAGACGGGCAGCGCGATCACAGCCCGCGGAGGCTGGACGTTGATCGGGTTGGGCAAGCCCCCCGCGACGCTCGGGCGACTCCGCCGCGCGGTGCGCCGGGCGGTTCGCGACGCGCTGGCGCATTCCGGCCGCCGCCTCGTCCTCGCGTTCGCGACCGGCGTGGACGACGCCGTCCTCGCCTCGCTTTTGCCGCAGATCGCCCAGGCGGACTACGTTTTCGACCGGTACAAGTCGCGGGAGACGCCGCGTCGGACGGGGAGCGAAGCGATCGTCATCCCGCCCCCCGGCTCCGACGCCGCCGCGCTTGCCCGCCGCGCCGAGGAGGCCGGGATCGTCGCCCAGGCCGTCGCGTGGGCTCGCGATCTCGGCAATACACCGGCCAACGACCTGGGGCCGGCCGAATTCGCGAGCGAAGCCGCGCGCGTGGCGCGGAGCGCCGGCCTGCGTCTGCAGGTCCTCGAAAAACGCGCGATCGAGCGGGAGCGAATGGCCGGCCTGCTCGCCGTCAACTGGGGAAGCGCCCGGCCGCCGCTCTTCCTGATCGCCGAGTACGCGCCGCCGGCCGCCCGTGGGACGGCGGTGCTCGTGGGCAAGGGGATCACCTTCGACTCGGGCGGCATCTCCATCAAGCCGGCGGCTGCGATGGGCGAGATGAAGTACGACATGATGGGCGCCGCCACGGTCCTCGCCTGCGTCCGTGTCGCGCGCGCGCTCGAGCTTCCGGTCCGCGTCGTGGCGCTCGCTCCCTTGACGGAGAACATGCCGGGGGGATCCGCCTGCCGCCCGGGCGACATCCTGCGGATGCGCAACGGCAAGACCGTGGAGGTGGAGAACACGGACGCCGAGGGCCGCCTCGTGCTGGCCGACGCGCTCTCCTATGCGGAGAAGTTCGCGCCCGACGTCCTTCTCGATTTCGCGACGCTCACCGGCGCGGTCGTGGTTGCGCTGGGCCACGAGTGCGCGGGCCTCATGACTCCCGACGACGGCCTGGCGCGGGATCTCCTCGCCGCGGGGGAGGTGACGGGGGAGCGCGTGTGGCGGCTTCCGGTCTGGGACGACTACCGCGAGAACCTGAAGTCGGAATGGGCGGACATGAAAAACACGGCCGGGCGGCATGGCGGCACGGTGAACGCGGGGGTCTTCCTCAAGGAATTCGTCCCGAAGGGTGTCCCCTGGGCGCACGTGGACGTCGCCGGCGTCGCGCATTTCGAGAAGGAGCACGCGGGCTATGATCCGGGCGCAACGGGCTTCGGCGTGGCGCTCACCACGGAGTTCCTGAGGCGCCGCTTCGGGAACTCGTAGGCGCGACGGACCGGAAAACGCCCGGTTTGACGGGCCGGAACCCCTTTGTTAGCGTGCCGGCCGCATGCCTCTCCGCAAGTTCCGCATCGGCGACCTGGGGGAGGACGTCTATCCGCGGTTCGTCGCGGCGCTCGCCGAGCGGCTCGACGACCTCGCGCAGGACCGCAACGCCGTCGTCCGCGAGACCCTGGCGCAGCTCTATCTCGGAGAGACGGGCGACCTCGATGAGATGCAGACCGACCCGGCCGTCCCGCTCGCGACGCGCGCCCTGCTCGCCTCGTTCGACCCGCGCAACGCGACGCTGGAGGCCGAGTACTACAAGGAGATCGACCTGGAACGGTGGGCGCCCCGCAAGCCGCTCCTCTGGTTCTGGCAGATGTTCGACCATTCGCCGGTGGGGCGCAACGTGAGGCTGGGAACGCAGATGCGCGCGATGCTCGCGCCCCGCCTCTTCCGTCGCTGCGGGGCGAACGTCCGGATCTTCCACGACGTCGAGTTCTCCTTCGGATACAACCTCTCGGTGGGCGACGGCGTGACGATCCACCGCAATGTCCTGATCGACGACCGCGGCGAGGTCGTCCTCGGCAACGACGTCTCCCTTTCCGATTACGTGAACATCTACTCCCACTCCCACGCCGTGGAGGACATCCACGACGTCAGCCTCGGCAAGACGATCATCGGGGACCGGGCCCGGGTCACGTACCACGCAGTCGTCCTTTCCGGGGTCGTCATCGGCGAGGACGCGATGGTGGGGTCCATGGGGGTCGCTTCGAAGCCGGTGGAGCCCGGGGTCATTGCCGCCGGCATTCCCGCCAAACCGATAGGACAAAAGAAGAGCGTCGGGGCCCAATAGGCCCGGCGCCGCTCTCCGCCTCGCGCGGGAGCGGCATGCGACCCCGAGAGCTAGACTTCTTCCGTGCTGCGCCGCCTTTCCGTGCGCAACCTCGCGATCGTCGAGGATCTGGAGATGGAGCTCGGCCCGGGTCTCACCGTCATCACCGGTGAGACGGGCGCCGGGAAGTCCATCCTCGTGGATGCGTTGTCTCTCGTGGCCGGGGGACGGGGGTCTTCCGACCTGGTCCGCTCGGGGACCCCCCGGCTCTCGGTCACAGGGGAGTTCGACGTGGATCGGGAGGCCGCCTCGGTGCTCTCCGAGGCGGGCCTGGACCACGGCGACGGCGACACGGTCCTCGTGAGGCGCGAGCTCGCCCCAGACGGGCGCGGGAAAGCCTATGTCGAGGATGCGCCGGCGTCGGTGCGGACGCTCGCCCGCCTCACGGCCAGCCTGTTGACGATCCACGGGCAGAACGCCGAACGGGAGCTGGCGGAGGCGGGCTCCTCTCTGGAGCTCCTCGATGCGTTCGCGGACGCGGGAGAGCTGAGGGCGGAAGTCGAGGAGGCCTCCCGGGGATGGGTCGACGGCCGGGAAGCGCTGGAGACGCTCGAGGCGTCGCGGCGGGACCGCGGGGCGCGCCTGGACCTCCTCGACTACCAGATCCGCGAGATCGAGGCGGCGGCCCCCGTCGAGGGTGAGGAGGAACAGCTCCAGTTGGAGCGCAGCCGCCTCCTCCACGCCGACCGCATCCGCCGGGCGGGAGAACGGGCCCTCGGGGCGCTCATCGAGGAGGAGGGGTCCGCCGCCGACCGGCTCGGCGAGGCGGCCCGCGCGTTCGCGGAGCTGGCTGGGATCGACCCCGCCGAGGAGGCGCATCTCGAAGAGGCGGAGGAACTCAAACGGCGTGTTTCCGACCTGGCGGCGGCGGCGCGCGACGCCGCTCGCGGCATCGAGGAGGACCCCGAGCGCCTGAACGCGGTCGAGTCCCGCCTCGAGCGCCTGCGGCAGCTCCAGCGCAAGTACGCGGTCTCGGGCGGGGAGCTCGCCTCTCTGTGCGGGCGGCTCCGCGCCGAGCGGGAGGAGCTGACCCACATCGAAGACGCCCTGGAGAAGCGGCAGGCCGAACAGGACGAGGCCAGGGCGCGATACCTCGCCGCCGCGGGACGCCTGTCCCGCAAGAGACGGCAGGCGGCCCCGCGCTTCGCGGCCGCGGTCGAGAAGGAGCTGCGGAGCCTCGCCATGGAGAAGGCGCGCTTCGGAGTGGCCCTCGAAGCGCTGGAGGAATCGCCGCGGCGGGGCGGGCTCGAAACGGCGACGTTCCTCTTCGCGCCCAACCCGGGAGAAGCCGAGAAGCCGCTCGAGAGGATCGCTTCGGGCGGCGAGCTCTCGCGTCTGCAGCTCGCGGTTCTCTCGGTCTCCGCGGGCCGCGGCCGCAGGTCCCAGACGCTCGTCTTCGACGAGGTGGACGCCGGCATCGGAGGCCGGACGGCGGAGGTCGTCGGCCGAAAGCTGCGGACCCTGGCGCAGAGGGACCAGGTGCTCTGCGTCACCCACGTGCCGCAGATCGCGGCGCTGGCCGACCGCCACTTCCGCGCCGAGAAGGAAGAAAAGCAGGGCCGAACGGTCGCGCGCGTTCGTATGCTCGGCGCCAAAGAGCGGATCGAGGAGATCGCGCGGATGCTCGCGGGGGAGAAGGTCCCGGAGACCGCGCTGCGGCATGCCCGCGCACTGCTCGCAGAGGCCCGGCAGTGAGCCGGCGCGCCGAGGGGGCGGCCGGAGGCGACTCGGACCGTTACGCGCGGTCCGTTCTCTTCGGCGGCATCGGCTCGGAAGGGCAGCGGCGCATCGGAGAGACCTCGATCGTGTTCGTCGGCCTCGGCGCGGTCGGGGCGGCGGCGGCGGAGTCGGCGGCCAGGGCCGGAGTCGGGCGGCTGACCCTCGTGGACCGCGACATCGTCGAGGAGTCGAACCTCTCGCGGCAGTTCCTGTTCGACGCCGAGGACGCGGCGGCGCTCGCGCCGAAAGCGGCGGCCGCGGCCGCCCGGCTTTCCGAGATCGATCCGTCCCTCCGGGTCGCCGCACGCGTGCTCGATCTGGATCACCGCAACGCCGTCGAGACGCTCTCCGGCCACGACATCGTCTTCGACGCGTCCGACAACTTCGAGACGCGGCTGCTCGTTTCGGACGCCTCTCGATTCGCCGGGATCCCCTCCGTGTATGCCGCCTGCGTCGGGTCGGAGGGCCGCGTCGGGGTCTTCCCGCCCGGCCCCCATCCCTGTCTCCGGTGCTATGTGGAGGAGCTGCCGAAGGCGGGCTCCGGTCCGACGTGCGACACTGTCGGCGTCGTGCCGACCCTGCCCCCGCTCGTGGCCGCGATCGGCATGACGGAGGCGCTGCGCCTGGCGGCCGGCCTCTCCCCTTCGAGGGGACTGCTCGTGCTCGAAAGCTGGGAGACGGGCTTCTCGTCCCGGCGCGTGTTCTCGGATTCGCCGCCGTCGGCGGCCTGCCCGGTGTGCTCGGCAGGACGTTATCCGGCGCTCGAAGGGGAAGGGGCTTCCGAGGTCGTCAAGCTCTGCGGCCGGCGGGCGGTCCAGGTGGCCCCCCCCGGCCGGGAACGGCCCGACTTCGACTCCCTCGAGCGGCGCCTGGCGCGCGTGGGCCGCGTCCACCGGTCCGCGCACCTGCTCTCGGCGGACATCGGAGACGTCAGCCTCACCGTGTTCGCCGACGGCCGCTGCGTCGTGCGGGGCACAGCAGATCCGGCGCGGGCACGGACTCTCTACGAGCGTTTCATCGGCCGCTGAGCGCGGCCCCCCGCCGACACGTGCGCAGGATCCCGATCGGCGCTCTGACTTCTTCCGGCGCGGCGCTGGCCGGGTTTCGAGAGCTGCTCTCTCGAGGCGGCGTCGCCGCAGTCCCCACCGAGACGTTCTACGGCCTCGCCGCGGACCCGCGCGACGAGGCCGCGGTCCGCCGCGTCGTGGCGGCGAAGGGGCGCGATGACTCCAAGGCGCTGCCGGTCGTTTTCTCCCGGCCGGGAGATCTGGCGGGCCTCGGTGTCGCGATGCCGGAGGAAACGCTCGCGCCGTACCTGCGGATCTGGCCTGCGGCCCTGACCGTCGTCGTGGCCATCCGCGAGCCTCTGGCGGCATCGCGCGGCGCCTTCAAGCTGGCCGTCCGGATGCCCGCCTGGCCGCCGTTGCGGGATCTGCTCGCATTCACCGGCCCGCTGACCGCGACGAGCGCGAACCGGTCGGGGGAGTCGCCGGTGGACGATCCCGAAATGGTCGAGCGGATCTTCGAGGGCTCGATCGACCTGCTCGTGGACGGCGGCCGCACGCCGGGAGGAGAGCCTTCCACGGTGCTCGACGCGACCGAAAGTCCGCCGCGCGTGCTGCGCGCCGGAGCCTTCCCGTGGCCCGGGAAGTGAGCACCGGCGTGTTAGATTGCCCGCTCCCATGGCCGTCGTGAGGGAGTACGCGGGCAAGAGGCCGCGCCTCGGGCAGCGCGTCTATCTCGCGGATACCGCCGCCGTGATCGGCGATGTCGAGCTCGGAGACGACGTGTCCGTCTGGTATGGCGCGGTGCTGCGGGGAGACTGCCACTTCATCCGGATCGGCGCCCGATGCAACATCCAAGACAACTGCGTGCTCCACGTCACGGAGGGAACGCACCCGACCGTGCTCGAGGAGGAAGTGACCCTCGGCCACGGCGCGATCGTGCACGGCGCGGTCGTCCGACGCGGCGCCCTCATCGGCATCGGGGCGATCGTCATGGACGGCGCGGACGTCGGGGAGTCCGCTTTCATCGCGGCCGGCTCCCTGGTCGCGCCCAGGACCAAAGTTCCGCCCCGGACGCTGTGGATGGGTCAGCCCGCCCGGCAGAAGACGGCCCTTTCCGACGCGGACGTGGCCGACCTCCGGCATTACCACCGGGCCTATCTCGGCTACAAGGACGAGTATTTCCGGGTGGACGGGCGCTGGGCGGGCCCCGCCCCGTGACCACGGCGCGTTACCGCGCGGTCAAAGGGACGCGCGACCTCCTGCCGCCAGAGAGCGAGCGGTGGAACGCCGCCGAGCGGCTGACCCGGGATCTCTTCCGCTCTTACGGCTACGGTGAGATCCGCACGCCGGCGCTCGAAGACACCGCGCTCTTCGCGCGCTCCGTCGGCGAGACGACCGACCTGGTCCACAAGGAGATGTACACCTTTCCGGACCGCAAGGGCCGCTCTCTCACGCTGCGTCCCGAGAACACCGCGGGGGTCGTCCGGGCGATCATCGAGAGCGGCGCCGCCGCCGGACCGATGCCGCTGCGGCTCTACTACCTCGGCCCCCAGTTCCGGTACGAGCGCCCGCAGGCGGGGCGGTATCGCGAGTTCCGGCAGATCGGCGCGGAGCTCTTCGGCGTTCCCGGCCCGGAAGCGGAGGCGGAGCTGCTCGTCATGCTCTTCGCCCTCCTCCGCGGCCTCGGGTTCCAGTCGCTCGCCGTGGCCCTGAACTCGGTGGGGTCCGCGCAGACCCGCGCCGCCTTCGGGGAAGCGCTCCGTTCCTACCTGACGACGCGGTCCCGGGCCTTCGGGGAGGACGACCGGCGCAAGCTCGAGCAGAACCCCCTCCGCCTCTTCGATTCCCGCGACCCGGCCGTGGCGGCGGCGCTGGAGGGGGCGCCGCGTGTCACGGATTTTCTCGATCCGGAGTCCCGCCGTCACCACGGGCGCGTCCAGGAGCTCCTCTCCGCCGCCGGCGTGCCGCACCACGAGGCTCCCGGGCTCGTGCGGGGACTGGACTACTACACGCGGACGGTCTTCGAGGTCGTCTCGCGCGATCTCTCGGCGCAGGATGCGATCCTCGGCGGCGGCCGCTACGACCGGCTCGTCGAGTCGCTCGGAGGCCCGGCCCTGCCCGCGGTCGGGTTCGCGATCGGGGAGGACCGGCTGCTGCAGGTTGCGCCCTTCCGGCCGCGGCCGCGCGGACTCGTCCTCGTTCTGACACAGACGGCCGAGGACGTGCCGGAGGCGCTGCGCGTCGCCGAGGAGATCCGCCGGCCCGGGCTCTCCGTGGAAGTCGACCTGGTCGCGCGCGGATTCAAGAAGGGGATGGCGCGCGCGAGCTCCCTGTACGATCAGGCGGCGGTTCTGGGATGGGATCCCGAACGCATGTTCGCGCTCTTTCTCGGAGAGCAGGAGCGCCACCGGTCCGTCGTGACCGTCAAGAGGCTGGCCAGCGGTGAGCAGGAGACCTTTCCGCGGCGGGAGCTGCCCGATTTCCTGCGCGCGCGGGAGCCGGCGTGAGCCCGCGCGAGCCCGCCGGCCGGCTCCGGCCTTCCGACGCCGGACGGACGGTCCGGCTGGAAGGTTGGGTCGAAAAGCGGCGGGACCTGGGCGACCTGATCTTCCTCTCCCTGCGCGACCGCAGCGGGATCGCGCAGATCCTCTTCGACCGGCGGCGCTGCCCCCCGGAAGCCGTCGAAGCGGCAGCGACGGCCCGGATGGAGGACGTCGCGGCGGTGACCGGCGAGGTCGCCCTCCGCGCCGAAGGCCAGATCAACCGCGAGATTCCGACCGGGGAAGTCGAAGTCCTCGCTTCTCGCCTCGAGTTCCTCGCCCGGGCCGAGACGCCCCCCTTCGTCGTCGAGGACCGCACGAACGCGACCGAGGAGCTGCGGCTCCAGTACCGCTACCTCGACCTGCGCCGCCCTGCCATGCAGCGGCACCTGATCCTGCGCCACGAGATGGCCTTCCGGATCCGGACGCTGCTCCACGGCCGCGGCTTCGTCGAGGTGGAAACACCCATGCTGACCCGCTCGACGCCCGAGGGCGCGCGGGACTTTCTCGTCCCTTCGCGCCTCCACCGCGGCGAGTTCTACGCGCTTCCCCAGTCGCCGCAGCTCTTCAAGCAGATCCTGATGGTGGCCGGGCTGGAGAAGTATTTCCAGATCGCCCGGTGCTTCCGCGACGAGGACCTGCGCGCCGACCGGCAGTTCGAGTTCACCCAGATTGACCTGGAGATGTCCTTCGTGACGGAGGAGGACGTCTACGAGGTCGTCGAGGACCTCCTCATCGAAGCGTTCGCCGCGGCGGGGATCACGGCGCCGCGCCCCTTTCCGCGGCTGACCTACCGGGAAGCGCTCGACCGGTACGGCACCGATCGCCCCGACCTGCGCTACGGCCTCGAGCTGACCGACCTGACGGCGGCGGCGCAGGGGAGCGGGTTCACCCCGTTCGAGAAGACGCTGGCCGAGGCGGGCACGGTGCGCGGCCTGCGGGTGCCGGAAGGCGCAGCGCTGACGCGGAAATCGCTCGACGAGCTCGCTGAGCTCGCACGGAAGCACGGCGCCGCCGGGCTGCTGTGGGTCAAGAAGGCGGGGGGCGAGATCTCCTCGCCGGCGAAGAAGGGCATAGCTTCGACCGTCATGGACGCGGTGCTGCAGTCTGCCGGCGTGGGGGAGGGAGACCTCCTGCTGTTGGTCGCGGACCGTCCGCGGGCGGCCTTGGCAGCCCTCGCCGCCGTCCGTGCGGCGGTCGCGCGCAGCCTCGGCCTGGTGGACGAGACCCGGCATGCCTTCTGCTGGATCACGGAGTTTCCCCTCCTCGAGCGGGACGAGGCGACCGGAGCGTGGAACCCGGTCAACCATCCGTTCACGGCCCCTCGCCCCGAGGACATCGAGCGGCTCGAGAGCGACCCGGAAAACGTGCGCGCGCGCGCCTACGACGTCGTGCTCGACGGATGGGAGCTCGGGAGCGGGTCGATCCGCATCCACCGGGCGGACGTGCAGGAGCGGGTGTTCCGCCGGCTCGGCATCTCGGAGGAGGAGGGAAGGGAGCGCTTCGGTTTCCTCCTCGAGGCCTTGCGCTACGGCGCGCCCCCCCATGGAGGGGTCGCCCTCGGCCTGGACCGGATCTGCGCCATCGCCGCCGGGGTCGCGTCCATCCGGGACGTCATCGCTTTCCCGAAGACGACGTCGGGACTCGACCTGATGACCCGCTCGCCCTCGGCCGTCCCGGCGGGGCCGCTGCGCGAGCTCGGGATCGCTCTCGCCGCCGAAGAATGACCGCGATCCGGCGCCTGACTGTGCGCGCCGGTGCCGGCCGAAGCGTGATCTGGATCGGCCGGGGCGTGATCTCCGAAGCCGCTCGCCGTCTGAATTCCCCGTCCGGCCGCTTCTTGCTGATCGCGCCGGTCGGCGCCGCGGAAGCCGCGGGCCGCGTGCGCGAAGCGCTCTCCGGGCGGGTCTTCGGAGAGTTCGTCCTGGACGACCGCGAGGAATCCAAGACGCTGGCGACGGTCGAGCGCATCGCCGACGCCGCGCTCGCGGCGGGCATACGCCGCGACGACGCGGTGGTAGCGGTGGGGGGCGGCGTGACGAGCGACGTCTCCGGTTTCGCCGCCGCGATCCTCCTGCGCGGCGTGACCTGGAACGCGGTCCCCACGACGACGGCCGCGATGGCGGACGCGGCCGTGGGCGGCAAGACCGGCGTGGACCACGCCCGCGGCAAGAACCTGCTCGGCGCGTTCCATCCTCCGGCGGTCATCCTCGTGGACACCTCCGCCCTCGAAACGCTCCCCGAGCGCGAGCACCGCAGCGGCCTCGTCGAGGCGTTCAAGGCCGCCTGGGTCGCCGACGCGAAGCTCGCCGCGGAGGCGGAGCGCCGCCTCGAGGGGGCGCTGGCCCGCGAGGCGCGCGCCGTCACCTCGATCGTCGTAGGCGCGCTGCGCATCAAGGCTCGCCTCGTCGCGTCCGATCCCCGCGATGCCGCGGACCGGCGCCTGCTCAACTTCGGCCACACACTGGGGCATGCGTTCGAAGCCGCCGGCGGGTACGCGCGCCTGCGTCATGGCGAGGCGGTCGCCTGGGGCATCGCGGGGGCGCTGCAGGTCTCCGGCGCGCGCGCGGGTCTCCCGGCGCGGGAGGCCGAGCGCATCCGGTCCGTGCTCGCACGTCTCGGCCCGTTTCCAGAGCCGGATCGGTCCCCCGAGACGTTGCGACCTTTCCTCCGACTCGACAAGAAAGGAACCTCGGCGGGCTCGAGCGGCGTGCTGCTCGAAGGGATCGGTCGCGGGAGGATCGAGGCCGACATCCCGGAGGACGAGTGGCTGGAAGCGGCCGCGCGCGCCCGGATCGGGTGAGGAGTTTGCGCCTAACGGCTTTATAATTCGATATCTTGACAAGCCCAGAGGGAAGGCGTCGGATCCGCCTTTTCGTTCTTTTTTCGAGCGTCCTCGTCCTCGGCTCGCTGGTCCCGCTGCTCGTCTCCCACGGCGTCCTGATCCGCCGCAACCAAAGGACCCTGGAAACCCTCGAAGAGAAGTACCTGACGCGGTCTTCGGCCGCGCTCGCTGAGCGGATCGCGGCCTACTACGCCTCGGCGACGGTCCAGCTCAAGGACGCCGCCAACGCGATCCGGCTCGCCCGGGAGCTCACCGGGAAGGATCCCTTCACCTCGGCGGAAGGTCCGGCCATCCTCGGGTCCCTCCTGCAGGGCGAGAGCCGGCTCGTCGCCCTGCGCGGCGTCAACCTCGACGGGATGGGCAGCTTCATCGGGCCGGAGCTCCGCGCGGCGGAGGTCGAGTACGAGTTCCGCAAGGGCTTCGCGTCGGCGCGCGACGGTGCGTCGTACGAGGGGAAGCCGTTCGGCACGACGGAGGTCGGCCCCGTCGCCGTGCTCGCGATGCCCGTGAACGGCGAGGAGGGGGAGCCGCTCGGGGTCGTCGAGGCGCTCGTTTCGTGGAACGAGATCGCGCGGCAGTTCCGCGAGCAGGCGCAGCAGGAAGTCGCCGTCGTCCTCGTGGACCGCTCCGGGAGGCCGCTCTTCCCGCTGACGGCCCGGCGCAAGGAGGCCGCTTACCCCTCGTCCCTCGTCGAAGACTTCAAGCGGTTCCCCGCCCGCGTGACGCGGTCCGAGAAGACCGCGCGCGGCGACGTGCTCGCTTCGATCGCTCCGGTCGGCCTGCCCGACTGGGCCGTCCTCCTCGAGCGCGACCGGGACCTGGCTTTCGCCTCGGTTGACGCGATGGTCCGCGACACGCTGCTCTGGAGCGCCGCGGCGCTCGTGGGCGCCCTCCTCCTCGCCCTCTTCTTCGCGCGCCGTCTCTCGCGGCCGATTTCCCGCCTCGCCGAGTCCACCCGCGCGATCAGCCAGGGGGAGTATGGCGCCACGGTGCGCGTCGGCGGGACGGCGGAGATCGCGGACCTCTCGGAGAGCTTCAACCGGATGAGCGCCTCGATCCGCGAAGCCTTCGACAAGGTCCGCAAGGCGGCGGAAGAGAACCACGAGCTCTTCATGAGCTCGATCCGCGCGCTGGCCGCCGCGATCGACGCCAAGGACCCGTACACGGCTGGTCACTCTGAGCGCGTTTCCCGCTACGCCTCCTCGATCGCACGGGAAATGCACTTGCCGGAAGAGGAGGTCAGCCGCGTGCGCCTCGCGGCCCTGCTGCACGACGTCGGAAAGATCGGCGTGGATGACCGCATCATCCGCAAGCCGACGGCGCTGACGGAGGAAGAGTTTGAGGTCATGAAATGCCACCCGGTGAAGGGGGCCGCGATCATGGGAGCGATCCCTCAGCTCGCCGACGTCATCCCCGGAATGAAATACCATCATGAGAAATGGGAAGGCGGCGGCTACCCGGAAGGCATCCGTGGGGAGCAGATCCCGATGCAGGCCCGGATCGTTTCCGTGGCGGATTGCTTCGACGCGATGACGACGTCCCGTCCATATCAGCGGGCGATGGAAATTCCGTACGTCGTGCGCCGGATCCAGGAGCTCGCCCCCTCGCGCTACGACCCGGTCGTCGTGGATGCGTTCGTGCGCGCGTATCACAAAGGGGAGCTCGTCGCGCTTCCGACCGAGTCCGTCGCGCCGATCCTTCGGGCGGAGGCCGTCTGAACCGGCGCCTTTTCGTGGCCGCGGCCGCCGCAACGCTGCTCCTCCTCGTCGCCTCCGCCTGCGCGTCCCGCCGCACGAAGACATCCGCCGAAGTTCTCCTGAAGGAGCGGATGGCGGCGGTGCTGCTG
>JBHENW010000051.1:0-28221 GCA_046261875.1 Thermoanaerobaculia bacterium
GGTGAAGAGCGCCCTGCGGTTGAGAGTCACCCCACCGGCTCGTCCAGCAGCCCCAGCCGCCAGAACAGGAACGTGTAGATGTCCGCCGCCTCCTCGATCTGTTTCGAGGTGGGCTTGCCCGCGCCGTGCCCGGCCTTCGTCTCCACGCGGAGCAAAATCGGCTCGTCGCCGGCCGTCGCCTTCTGCAGCCGCGCGGCGAGCTTCTTGGCGTGGCTCGGATCCACGCGGTCGTCGGTGTCCGCCGTCGTGATCAGCGTGGCGGGGTACTCCACGCCTTCCCTGACGTTGTGGTACGGCGAGTACTTCATCAGGAAATCGAAGTCCCCCGCCATGTCCGGATCGCCGTACTCCGCGATCCAGTACCGGCCGACGGTGAACCTGTGGTACCGCAGCATGTCCGCGACGGGCACCTGGCAGATCACGGCTCCGTAGAGGTCCGGCCGCTGGAGCATGACGGCCGAGACGAGCAGGCCGCCGTTGGAACCCCCTCCGATCGCGAGGCGCTCCCGTCTGGTGTACTTGTTGGCGATCAGCCATTCGGCCGCCGCGATGAAGTCGTCGAAGACGTTCTGCTTCTTCTCCCGCATCCCCGCCGTGTGCCAGTCCTCGCCGTATTCGCCGCCCCCGCGCAGGTTGGGGATGGCGATCACCCCGCCGCGCTCGAGAAAGACGTAGCGGGTCGCCGAGAAGCTCGGCGTCTGCGAGATGTTGAAGCCGCCATAGGCGTAGAGGTAGACGGGACGATTCCCGTCCGGGACGAGCCCCTTGCGGTGGGTCAGGAACATTGAAACCTTCGTGCCGTCCTTCGACGGATACCAGACCTGCCGCGTCTCGTAACCGGAAGGATCGAGCTTGACCTCCGTCTTGTGGAAGACGATCAGCCGGCGCCCGTCGAAGTCGTATCGGAAGGTCGTGGGCGGCTCGGTGAAGGAGACGTAGGAGAGGAACATCTCTTTCTCGTCCGGCTCGCCGGAGACGCCGCCGACGGTGCCGACGCCGGGCAGGGCGATCTCGTTTTCCAGCTTTCCATCGAGGCCATGCACGGCGACCGTGGTGCTCGCGTTGCGAAGGTACCGGAGGACGAGCTTGCGGTTGACGATGCTCGCCCCCTGGAGCTTGTCCCTGGCCGCGGGAACGAGCTCGACGAACCGGGCGTCTCCGGCGGAGTCCCTCGCGATGCGCCGGAGGTCGACGGCGATGACTCGCCCCATCGGCGCATCGCGGTCCGTCGTCAGGAAAAGACGTTCGCCGATGACCTCGATCGGGTCGTACGCGTGCTCGAAGCCCTTGAGCACGAGCACGGGCCGGGCCCCGGGGCGACGCAGGTCGAGCGCGTGGACCTCCGCCTTGTCGCTCGCTCCCTTGGCCGGCTGGAGGATGAGCCACCGGCCGTCGTCCGAGACGAAGGCGCCGACACCGACCTCCTTCTCGTTCGGCTTCTCGAAGATCATCCGGTCCTTCGCCTGAGGCTCGCCGAGGCGGTGGTAATGGATCTTCGGGAAGTAGTGCTCGTCGCCGGCGGGCACGCTCCCGATCTCGGGGTAGCGGGTGTAGTAGAAGCCCTTGCGGTCGGCCGTCCAGGAGATGCCGGAGAATTTCACCCAGAGGAGCTTGTCGGGGAGGTCCCGACCTGTGGCGACGTCCCGTACGAGTATTTCCTGCCGGTCGCTCCCGCTCCGGGAGATGGCGTAACCGATCAGGCTGCCGTCTTCCGTCGGGCTGAAGTACGTCACGGCGACCGTGCCGTCTTCCGAGAGCGCGTTGGGGTCCAGGACGACCCGCGGCTCGCCCGCGAGGCCTTCCTGCACGTAATAGACGGACTGGTTCTGGAGCCCGGTGTTCTTCGTGAAGAAATACTTCTTGCCCGCTTTCTTCGGGAGCCCGATCCTCGGATAGTCGTAGAGCTCGGTGATCCTCTGCTGGACTGCCGCGCGCTCGGGCCGGTCGAGCACGCTGCGCGTCAGCGCGTTCTGGGCCTCTACGTAGGCCGTCGTCCTCGGATCGTCCACCTTCTCGAGCCAGCGGTACGGATCGGCCACGTCGTTGCCGTGGAGCGCCTCTGCGAAATCCGTGGCCTCCGCCGCGGGGTATTCGAGCCGGCTCGAAGGAGGAGCCGGCGCGGCGGGCGTGACGACAGCCGCCGGTGGCGCGGCCGACGCCTGAGGGGGGGTGGAGGCGGGACGCGCCGCGCATCCCGTCGCCGGGAAGACCGCGGCCGAGACGAGAACGGCGAAAAAGAGTGCCAAAAGAGCCCGGCGGGCTCGGCAGGGGTCAGCGTGCACCGTGGCCTCCTCGATGGGCGCCGGAGCGCCTCAAAAAAAAGTGCATTTTATAGGGGTCAATCGTGCATATTGCACTTTCCACCGCAAAGATGCAGGAATGCACGATTGACCCCTCAAGAAGCTCGGGTCCCGGGCCCCGCTCCCTGCGGCCGGAAGAGCATCTGCCCGCGGATCCCACGTCCGTGGGATTGTGGATCTGGACCGCCGTGCGGAAGAGCGACGGGGGGACGCCCGGCGCGGAGACACGACCGGAACGATTGCCTGGACCTCCGTCCCGGATTCTGCGCAGATGCCGCGCTTTTTCCGATGGTCAGGACGACAAGAAGGACAGCGGAACCCGAACTCGCCCGGCGCATCGCGGCCTCCTGTTCGATTTGTGAGCCGACCGGGTCTTGCCGCGGCGCGAGGATCAAGGGTAGCGACGGCGGGGGCAGCCCGGCGCATGCTCGCCAGGCCGTTACGGCGCTTCGTCAGTGCGCCCCGTGATGAGGCGCGCGCCACGCTGCCAGGTGAAGTACGCCCACGCCCACTCGAACATCACCACCACGCGGTTGCGGAACCCGATGAGGAAGAAGATGTGCACGAAGCACCAGGCGAGCCAAGCCGGGAAGCCCCAGATCCCGAAGCCGCCGGGGAACTCCGCCACCGCTGCCGCCCGGCCGATGACGGCCATCGTGCCCTTGTTCACGTACCGGAAGGGGCACAGCGGCTCGTCGGCGATCGCGCGGAGGACGTTGGCGGCCGCATGGCGCCCCTGCTGGATCGCGACCGGGGAGACGCCCGGAAGGAGCTCGCCGTCCGCGCCGCGAAAGGCGGCCATGTCGCCGATCACGAAGATGCGAGGCTGTCCGGGCACGGAGAGGTCCGGGTTCACGACCACGCGGCCGGGCCGATCGAGGGGGCCTCCGAGGGTCCGCCCCAGAGGAGACGCCGCGACGCCCGCCGCCCAGATCACCGTTTTCGCGGGAAGCCGTTCGTCGCCGAGGAGGACCGCCTCCGGCTCGATCCCGGTGACCGGGGTGCCGGTCCGCACCTCTACATTGAGCCTGGTCAGCGACGCCGCGGCTTTGCGCGAGAGCTTCTCGGAGAAAGAGGGGAGGATCCGCGGACCCGCTTCGAGCAGGACGATGCGCGCCTCGCGCGGGTCGATGGATCGAAAGTCGTGGGCGAGGACGTGACGCGCGATCTCGGCGATCGCGCCGGCCATCTCGACGCCGGTCGGTCCTCCTCCGACGATCACGAAGGTCAGGAGGAGCTGACGTGCCCTCTCGTCGGCCGCCCCCTCCGCTCTCTCGAAGCCGAGGAGGATGCGCCGGCGGATCTCCAGCGCGTCCTCGAGGCTCTTGAGGCCCGGAGCCCGCTTCTCCCATTCCTCGTGTCCGAAGTACGCGTGCCGGGCGCCCGCCGCCACGATGAGGTAGTCGTACGGCAGGGTTCCGTCCTCGAGGACCACCTCGCGGCGCTGCGTGTCGATCGCCTTCGCGGTCGCCAGGAGAACGCGGGCGTTCTGCTGGCGGCGAAGGACGGAGCGCACCGGGTACGCGATGTCGCCGGGAGAAAGCGCCGCCGTGGAGACCTGGTAGAGCATCGGCTGGAAGAGATGATGGTTGCGGCGGTCCACCACGGTCACGCGCACCGGGGCGCGCCGCAGGGCTCGGCCGGCGTAGAGGCCGCCGAAGCCGGCACCGAGGATGACGATGTGGGGCGCCGGGCCGGAGCTCACTCCGATCGCGCGATCGAGCCGATGAAGGCGATCGGCTCGCCCTGCGTGACCGGGGGGGTCCCCACGACATACAGGACCTCCCCGCCGAAAGGGGCGCGCGCCTCGTGGAGCACCTTCCCGAACGGGTCCGTGACGCGCCCGATCAGCGCGCCGGTCGAGACGACCTGCATCTTCTCCACGGCCGGGTGCCAGATGCCGGTCTGCGGCGTCCGGAGCACTTCCGACCGGTCGATCCAGACCGGCCGTTCCACGCGGACCGACGGAGCGTTGAGGATCTTCAGGTGGGCGAGGAGGCTCAGGGCGCCCGTCTCCTGCGCCGCGACGGAGGCGTGATCCGTCAGCCCCATGCCGCCGGACTCCGTCGTGATCGCCGGCTTGCCTCGCAGGATCGCCGTCATCGCCGTATACGCGCTCTTCGCGGGATCCCGCCCGCGGTCCCGATCGATCACGATGTGGTCCAGGCCGAACGCGAGCGCCATTTCCTTCGACGCCTCGTCCACCGCGGGTTGATCGCTGATCATCCAGTAGCTGTAGGGGCGAAGCGACTCGTTCCCGTCGCCGCAGTGCATGTCGGCGAGGTGCGTCGAGCGCGCGATGACCTCCCGGGTGATCGCCTCGGCAATCCGTTCGCTGACCGTCCCGTCGCGCCGTCCCGGGTACATGCGGTTGAGGTTCTTGCCGTCCGGCCCGTAGTAGATCCGCCGCCCGTAAAAGGTCGGCGGGCCGGCGATGTGGACGAGGATCGCCGAGCCGGTCATCTTCGCGGGGTCGAGCCGCGGCAGAAGACGTTGCAAGGCGAGGATCGACGTGTACTCGTAGCCATGCGTCCCGGCGACGAGGGCCAGAATGGGCCCCCGCCGCGCGCCGTGAACGACCGAGACCGGTATCCGGGTTCCTTCGTCGGCGGCCGCCGGCACCTCGAGGTAGCCGGAGACCTTCTCGCCGGGGCGCGCGGTGATACCCCCGACGGTCAGGCTCTGAGAAGAGGCGGGAAGGGGAAGGAGCAGGAGGAGCAGGGCGATCCGTCGTGTCTTCACGTCAACCTCCGCGGAGAGCGCTGCCGCGGAGGATATCGCCGCCGCTGCGGCGCGAAGACAAACGGAGCCCCGGCAGAGACGCCGGGGCTCCGGAAGGGATCTAGTTCGCGAAGATCTGATCGACCGGCGAGATCTTCACCTTCTCCGCGGCGATGCTCAGCTTCCGCGCGCCGATGAGCTTGTCCTCGGTGAGCAGATCGGGCGGCTTCTCCGCGTCGTACTTGATGGTCGAGGCCGCGTCGGCCGCGAGCTTCTCCTTGAGCCCCCGCGCGTCCTTGGTCACGATGACCACGGCGAGGTCTTTTGCGGAAAGGTGCTTCTGCACGGCGCGGTTCACGTCCTCGAGGGTGAGCTTCTGCAGGGCCGACCGCATGAACTGCGTGAACTCCCCGATCCCGTACCAGTCGGAGTCCAGGGCGTATCCCATCTGCTGATCCTGGGTCGCCGTCATGACGAAGACGTTCTTCATGAGGTAGTCCCGGGTCCGCTCGAAATCTTCCTGGGAAAGACCGTTCTGGATCAGCTTCTCCAGCTCGTGGACGGCGATGCGCAACGCCATGTGGGCGTTCTCGGGAGCCACGGGCCGGATCCAGACCTCGAAGATCTGAGCCCGGCGCGCGACGTTCGGGTTCGGAAGCATGGTGAACATGCCGCCGGGGAATGCCTCGATGTAGGCGTAGTCGCCGTAGTTCATCCCCCGGACCTCGCGGATCCTCTGGTAGAGATGCGAGGTCGAAGAGCGGTGCTCCCCGAGCCACGTGCGCGCCAGGTAGAGGGCGGCGTAGTCCGGGTGCGAACGCGTCACCTCGATGGGATGACCGAAGGAGATGGCCGTCGCGCGCGTCTCCTTCTCGATGATCTGGACTTCCATCCCGCGCGGCTTGCGTCCGGCGATCTTCTCGCGGGCGGCCCGTGCGGTCCCGGCGGGGAGCCGGCCGAGATCGTCTTTCAAGCGGCGCAGGGTCTCCTCCGGCGCGTCGCCGGCGATGCCGACCGTCAGGTTCGCCTTGGAATAGGCGGTCTTCAGGAAGTTGCGAACGTCGTCCAGTGTGATCGCTTCGATCCCCGCGACCGTGCCCAGCGGCGGATGCTCATAAGGCGTGCCTTCGAAAATGTAGGCCTGGAGGGCCTCCTTGCCGAGCTCTTCCTCGTTGTTGTTGCGCAGGTCTTCCTTCAGCGTATTGAGTTGGCTGTCCTTGAGGCGCTTGAAGTCGTCTTCCCGCAAGCCGGGATCGATGAGGCGGGGCAGCACGATTTCCGCGAACGGCTTCCAGTTGTCGCGGTGGATGGAGGCGGTGAAGGTCGTCATCTCCTTGTCCACCTGCGCCCGGAAGATGCCGGCCATCGGATAGAGGGCGCGGTTGATCTCGTCGATCCGCATTTCCTTCGAGCCCCCGTCCGCGATCATGGAGGCGGCGAGGGCGGCGAGCCCCTCCTTTCCCTTCGGGTCCTGCGCGGACCCCACCGTGAACAGGAGCTTCACGTTGAGCTGAGGGAGAGGAGACTTCACCGGGATGACCTTCAGCTCCGACCCCGCGGCTCCCGCCGCGCCGGGTGCCGGACGGCCCGGTTCGAGCGTCGCGAGCGCGGGCGCCTTTTGCATATCCGGTGGGAGGGGCTTGTCGGAGAGCGTCGTCACGACGAGGCGGTTGTCGGTGAAGTATTTCTGCGCCGTCCGTTGGAGGTCTTCCGGCGTGAGGGATTCGAAGACCTGATAGACGTTGTTCAGCGTGTCGTACGAGCGGCGATAGCGCACGAAGCGGGCGAGCGTTGCCGCGATCCGATCGGTGTTGTCGAGCGTGCGGATGAAGCCGTACCGGGCGTTGGACTTTGCGTCGGCCAAACGCTTGGCGGAGACCGTTCGGGAGCGTGCCTCCGCGAAGGTCTTGAGCACATCGTCGCGCACGTACAGGGCGTCCTTGAGATCTTTGACCCGCACCCAGACACCGGTCAACGCGGGGTCCACGTTGCCCGGGTTGTCCGTGAAGAGGCCGTCCACCTTCTGCTCCTGCTCGATCAACCGCTTGTAGAGCTCCGAGGTCTCGCCGAAGTAGAGGTCCATCAGGATGTCCATCGCGGCGAAGTCTTTCTCGCTCTCCGAGAAGGCCGGGCCGTGGAAGGCGACCGTGACCCAGGGCAGCGTCTGGCTGGTCCAGGGCACGTGGGCATAGACCGCCCCCTTCGGCTCCGGCTCGCGGGGAATCTCGACGGTGTGCGTCCCGCGCTTCCAGCCGCCCCAGTACTTCTCGACGAGGCGGATCGTCTCCTGCGGATTCACGTCGCCGGCCACGATGACCGTCGTGTACTCGGGCCGGTACCAGCGGTCGAAAAAGGTCTTGGAGTACTCGAACTGGTTGGGCATGTCCTCGATGTCCTTGAGGAAGCCCATGGTCGTGTGCTTGTACGTGTGTGTCGTGAAGGCCTTGTCGTTGCGCACTTCCTCGATCTTCACGACCGGGTTCGCGCTGTTCTTGTTGTACTCCCCGAGGACGGCGCGCGCCTCGGTCTTGAACGCCTCCGGCTCGTAGGAGAGATTCATGAAGCGGTCCGCCTCGACCTTGAGCATCGTCTCGAGATCTTCCTTGGCGAACGTCGTGTGGTAATTGGTGAAATCGTCGGTCGTATACGCGTTCTGGCGGGCGCCCGATGCCGTCAGGATGTCCTTGTAACGGTCGGGCGGATACTCCTTCGTGCCGCGGAACATCATGTGCTCGAAGAAGTGGGCGAAGCCCGACTTGCCCGGCTCCACCTCGTTGCGCGAGCCGGTCTGCACCGGGATCTGGATCGAGACGAGGTTGGGGAAGCCGGTCGGAACGACGATGACCTTCAGTCCGTTGGCGAGGGTCTTCTCCGTCGCCTGGAAGGGAAGGATCGAGTCGGTTGCGGCTTTCGGTTTCGGCGTGGTCTGGGTCGGCTTGGTCTGAGCCATCGCGCTCCCGGCTAGAACGGTCAGCAGAACAGCGGCGGAAATCCGCATACGTGACATGGAAACTCCTCCCGTCGGCGAACGGCGATTCTAGTTTTCAGCGGCCTCTTCGCCGAGCCACGTTTCAACCGGCGCAGCCCGGCCGAGATTCCCTTGTCCCGGGGCGACGAGAGGCGAGCTCAAGCGGGGCAAGGCATTTCTGCGCAACGACTTGGCAATTTGCTTCGCTTCTGCGAGATTCCTCGATCCCTCTGGCCAGATTTGTGATCCAATTTGGAAAACGGATTCGTTCTGCTCGGCGCGACCGAGCGATTTGGCAAAGGAGACGGCCATGACTTCTTCGACCCATCCCGCCCCGGCGCCCGAGCGGCTGCCTGCGCCGCCGGATAGCCCCTCCACACCTCGGGCCAACTGGCCCAGGCCGGGAACGCCGCGCCGCCAGCCGATCCGATTGCTCACGGGGATCCCCGGGTAGCGATAACTCTTTTTATAGCATCTCTTTACCCGTTTCTGAGCCGGGACGTTGCTGGCTCGCCGGAGAGCGGGTGTACTCTTGAATGAGCTCTCCGCGACAAGTAATGAACAAGCTGACGTCAGGCAGGGTCGAAGAAGTCGAAGCGGTCTTCAGTCGCGCCCTACCAGTTATTCGGGCTGCACTCGTTTCCTATTACCGGTTGAGCGAGGAGGAAGCGTCCGAAGCAGAAAAGGATCTCCACGTCTGGTTTCATCGGCTCTCCCGCCGCGGTGGCGGCAGTCAGATGCCGGTTAAGGCTCTTCGCATCTCACTGTTGTCAGCGGCTTGTCAGTACGGCCGGTCATTCCAATTCTGGAAGCTCGGGGGCGCCCTCTCGAACGACTCGCGCTTGAACCAGCTTCTCTCGCGAGAGCCCGCCGAGGTTGCGACCGACCTCGCCGAAGGCCTCGACCAGGATCGACTGTGAAGGGTCGACTCATTCAATTCCCGCAGCGATCCCTTTCTCTCGAACAGGGCCGCGCGGCTGCTGACCGGGTGCTCGCGGTTCCCATCGAAGACCGCACCGAGCGAGTACGCGAGCTGCAACTGGAAGAGCCCGAAACCCTTCTGTCCCTCTGCGGACGCTTGCGGGAAAGGTGGGAGACCGCTCCCGCCTCTGTCCGGGACGAGGCGGTTTTTCTCTATCGCTTCATCGAGGAGCCACGGCGGGCCGTCGGCTTGTTCGACGAAAGAGATTACTTCCTCGGGGAGACTGCGCTCATCGCCGGAACGGCCTGTCGCTTCCTCGGTCTGCGTGCGGAAGCCAGACGCTGGTTCGACCGGGCGGAGGCAGCCTTTCGCCACACGATGAACCCGGTGGCGGAGTGGTCCCGTCTCTCCTATCAGCGGCTGGCGTTGCGTGCGGAGGAACGAGAATTCGAAGAAGTCTTCGAGCTGGCCCCTTCCCTGACTCAAAGCTTCGTAAAGCTGGAAATGCCCGAAGATGCGCTCAAGTGCCGGTTCCTCGAAGCTGCCGCACTCAAAGAGACGGAGAAACTCACGGAAGCCTCCGAAACCTTCGAGCAGATTTGCCGTGACTCCGAGTCCCTGGGCAACCGCAAGTTGCAGGGTATTGCGCGCTACAACCTCGTTCAGATCCATGCACTTCTCGGCGATGCGGACAAGGCGATACTGGAATCACGGAAAGCCTTGCCTCTGCTCCAGGAGCAGCAGAATCGCGTAGGGATTGCGAAGCTGGAGTGGGGGCTGGCCTACCTTCTCAGAGATCAGGGCAATCTTCCCGGAGCGATCGAGATGTTCCGGAAAGCCCAGCAGGAATTCGGCGAGATAGGTATGCGCGCGGACATGGCAGCGATTCAGCTCGTGATCGCGGACCTTCTCCTCGATTCGGGGCAGGAGATTCAGGCCGAGAGGGAGATTCTCGCCGCGCTTCCCGTCATCGAGGAGCTGAAGATGGTCCCCGAAGGTGTCGCCGCGATCGCGCTGCTCCGCGAGTCCTTGCGGCAGCGGTCCATCAACCGTCAGGCGCTCCGCGACCTGCACGGGTACTTCGAGGAGCTGGCGTAGCCTCTTAAGCGGCGTCTATCCCTCTCGCGAGTGCCGCATGATCGGCTTGCGGCGCGCCGCCTTCCTTTTCCGGGTCGTCTTCTTCGCGGTGCTCTTCTTTGCGGCGGCCTTCCGGCCGGCGGAACGCGCGGGCTTCTTCATGGCGGGAATCTCCTCGGCCGAAGGCTAGCGCATTAGCATCGGCGAGTGGCGCGCGTCCTGCTCCTCCTGCCGACGACGACCTACCGGGCGTCGGACTTTCTGGCAGCGGCCGAGAAGCTCGGGCTCGAAGTGACCGTCGGATCCGAGCGACCGAGCACGCTGGAGAACCTGAACCCGGCCGGCCTGATCACGCTGCCGTTCGGCGACCGGGACCGCTCGACCGAGGCAGCCGTGGACTTCGCGCGGAGCTACCCGGTGGACGCCGTCATCGGGGTGGACGAAGAGACGGCGGTGGCCGCCGCGTCCATCGCGGCGGCTCTCGGGCTCCCGCACAACCCGGTGGAGGCGGTCGCCACGGCCCGGAACAAGGCGCGGCTCCGCGCCGCCCTCACGCAGTCCGGGGTGCCTTCCCCGCATCACTGGCTCTTCCACCGGACCGACGATCCTCGCGCGCCCTCGAAGCAGGTCACGTACCCCTGCGTCCTGAAGCCGACGTTTTTGTCCGCCAGCCGGGGCGTCATCCGGGCGGACGACCCGAACGCGTTCGTCCGCGCATGGAAGCGGATCGAGAAGATCCTGGACGAGCCGGACGTGCGGGAAAAGGGTGGAGGAGCGGCCGAGGAGATCCTGGTCGAGGAGTTCGTCCCGGGCGAGGAGGTGGCCGTCGAGGGACTGCTGCGGAATGGCGCCCTCACCGTCCTCGCGATCTTCGACAAGCCGGACCCCCTCGAAGGGCCCTACTTCGAGGAGACCATCTACGTCACCCCTTCGCGCAAGCCGCCCGGGCTCCAGAGCGAGATCGCCGGCGTCACCGCCGCGGCGTGCCGCGCTCTGGGTCTCCGGGACGGCCCGGTCCACGCCGAGCTGCGCTGCGCTCCAGACGGTGTCCGTCTGATCGAGATCGCCGCGCGGTCCATCGGGGGTCTCTGCTCCCGCGTCCTCCGCTTCGGGGCCGCGATGTCTCTCGAAGAGCTCATCCTGCGTCACGCTCTGGGCCAGGCTCCCCCGGAGCCGGGCCGGGAGCGCCAGGCGGCGGGCGTGATGATGATCCCGATACCGAAGGCCGGCGTACTGGAAGAGGTCGGCGGGCTGGAGGAAGCGCGAACGACGGCCGGCATCGAGGAGGTGACCATCTCCGCCCACCCGGGTCAGCGCCTCGTTCCACTTCCCGAAGGATCGCGCTACCTCGGCTTCATCTTCAGCCGCGCGGACACTCCCGAGCGGGCCGAGGCCGCGCTGCGCGAAGCGCACCGCCGGCTCGAGTTTCGGATCGGCTATTTGGCGGGGGAGTAGTAGGGGTTCCGGCCGGCCGCGTGGTCCGTCGTGTCGAGGATCTCGCCCACCTTCGGGACGAGGCTGCGGATCGCCTTCTCGATGCCCTGCTTGAGCGTGACGTCCGCCGCGCCGCATCCCTGGCAGCCGCCTCCCAGCCGCAGAAACACGTTGTTCGACTTGACGTCGATGAGCTCGACGAAGCCTCCGTGCTGAGCGACCGCCGGATTGATCTCGCGGTCGAGCAGATCGGAGATCGCCCACTTCAGATCGCCCTCGGAGGGCAGATCTTCGAAGTAGCGCGGGTCCACGATCGGTTGCCCGGTCCGGATGTGCTTGCGGATCACGTGGCCGATGCCGAGCGCGGGCCAGTCCACCGGGTACTCCGCCGTCAGCGTCACGACGTTGTCGGCAACGAGAACCGACCCGATGCCCGCCAGCCCCAGCAGCTCGGCGGCGAGGCGGGAGTACGCGCCCGCTTGAGGATCCGCGAAGAACGCCGACTGGTCGGGAAGGAGCGGGCGGTCCACCGTGAACTTGCAGCGATCCCCCGCGGAAGACGGCTCGCCGGTGATCTTGATCTCGCTCTCCATGGCGCAATCGAGTATAGCGCCCGCGCCGCGGAGGATCCTTGCGCGGGCAGGGCAAATTGACCCCGTTTCCGGCTCTCAACGATAATCGCCCGCGATGGCGCAGAAGTTGTCCCGGCGCGACCTCAAGCGCAACGAGCTCGCGGAGACGGTCGGCAAGACCGTGGACTATGTGTCGCACCATCGCCGGGGAGCCACGGAGATCGTCGCGGTCGCCACCGGGGTCGTCCTCCTCGCGGCCGGCTTCTTCCTCGTGCGCTCCTACCGCGAGCGCGCGGCCGGCACGGCGCTCTCGGCCGGGCTCGCCGCGCTCGAGACGCCGCTCGCCTCGGAGGCTGCCGCTCAGGGCGCCCCGAAGACCTATCCCACGGCGGCCGAGCGGACGCGGGAAGCCGAGAGGCACCTGACGAAGGCCGCTTCGTACGGAGGGACCGCCGCGGGCCGCGCGGCGAAAGTCGTGCTCGCCGCGAGGGTCGAGAAGGGAGCCGGGTCCCAGGAAGTCCTCACCCGGGCCGCGCGCGATGGAGAGGCCGAAATCGCCGCGGTCGCCGAACTCGACGCGGCGCGCCTGCTCGCCGCCCAGGGAAAGACGGCCGAAGCGATCGACCGTCTCAAACGCGCCATCGAGAGTCCCGAGTCTCCCGCTCCGAAGGACGCGCTGCTCTTCGCTCTCGCGGAGATCTACGAGCGGGCAGGCTCGAGCGAAGACGCGAAGGCGACGTACCGGCGCCTCGTCGCCGATTACCCCAACTCTCCCTACCGCTCCGAGGCCCAGCAGAGAGTCCCCGCCTCCTAGGAGAGGGAGCCGACGTGACGCGCCGGGTCGTCGTCGTTGTTTGCGACGGGTTGGGCGTCGGCGCGGCGCCGGACGCCGACCGGTACGGAGACGAGGGGAGCGACACGCTCGGCCATGTCCTCGATGCGTTCCCCACAGATCTCCCCAACCTCGAGCGCCTCGGACTTCTCGCGGTGCTCGACCCGGCGCGCGGCGGCGGCCGGGGCGCGCGGGGGAAGGCGGCGGAGCTGTCCGCCGGCAAGGACATCACGACCGGCCACTGGGATATGATGGGACTCGTCGTCGAGCGGCCCTTCCCTCTCTACCCCGACGGATTCCCGGCGGAGGTCGTGGAAGCCTTCGAGCAGTACGCCGGCCAAAAGGTCCTCGGTAACCGCGCCGCATCCGGCACGGAGATCATCCAGGAGCTCGGCCCCGAGCACCTCGCGACCGGGCGGCCGATCCTGTACACCTCGGGGGACTCGGTCTTCCAGGTCGCCGCGCACGAGGACCTCTGGCCCCCGGAGAAACTCTGGGACCTCTGCCGCTTCGCGCGGAGCGTCCTGACGGGTGAGCACGCCGTCGGCCGCGTCATCGCGCGTCCCTTCGTCGGCACGGCCGGCGCTTTCACGCGCACGGCGAACCGGCGCGACTTCACCGTCGAGCCGACCGGCGAGACGTGGCTCGACCGCCTCGTCGCGGGGGGCCGCAAAGTCTTCGGCGTCGGCAAGATCGTGGACATCTTTTCGGGCCGCGGGATCAGCGACTCGGTCCACACGGGGTCGGACCGGGAAGGCGTCGAGGTGACGATCGCCGCCCTGCGCGACCGGCGCGCGGACGTCGTGTTCACGAACCTCGTGGATTTCGACAGCAAGTACGGCCACCGCAACGACCCGAAGGGCTTCGCGAAGAACCTCGAGTCGCTCGACGGGCTCCTGCCGGAGCTGCTCGCCGCGCTCGAGCCGGACGACCTCTTCTTTCTGACGGCGGACCACGGCTGCGAGGCGACGGACGTCTCGACCGACCACACGCGCGAATATGTGCCGCTCATCGCGGCGGGACCGGCGATCCGGGAGGACGTGGACATCGGGATCCGGTCGGGCTTCGCAGACCTCGCCGCCACGGCGGGCGACTGGCTCGGAGTTCCCGCTCCTCGCGGAAGGAGCGCTCTCGAGGATCTGGTCCGGCCGCCACGCGGCTGATGCTTCGCGCGCTCCTTCTCTTCTGCCTCGCTTCCGGCGGGGCGGTCATCCTGGTCGTCGCGTTCAACCTTGCTCTTTACCCGCGCCTGTCCCGGGCCGCCGCGCTCCCGCCGCCCTCCCGTTGGCCGTCGGTCTCCGTCGTGATCCCCGCGCGCGACGAGGAACGCGCCGTCGAGCAGGCCGTCCGGTCGCAGCTCGCGCAGGACTACCCGGACTTCGAGGTCGTCGTCGTGGACGACCGCTCGCGCGACGGAACGCCTCGGATTCTGCGCGAGCTGGCCCGATCGCACGGACGCCTGCGCGTCCTCACGGGGAAAGAGCCGCCCCATGGATGGCTCGGCAAGCCGCATGCGCTCCACCAGGGGAGCGAGGCCGCCCGCGGCGACCTCATCCTGTTCGCCGACGCGGACATCGTGTACCACCCGCAGACGCTGCGGGAAGCGGTCACGCTCATGGAATCCCGGCGGCTGGATCTCGCGGCGCTCCTTCCGGCCTTCGAGATGCGCGGGTTCTGGGAGAACGTCCTGATGCCCTACGTTCCGCTGGCCTACTTCTTCGGGCCCGCGATCCTGGCGAACTCCGACCGGCTCCGGTGGCTGGCGGCGGGCGCCGGTTCCGGCAACCTCGTCCGCCGCGCGGCCTACGACGCGGCCGGGGGCCATGCGGCGCTCCGGACTTCGGTCGTGGACGACGTGCGGCTGTCGGTCAACGTGAAGCGAGCCGGGTTCCGGTGCTGGGGCGTGCGGGCGGAGGACCGGCTCTCGGTCCGGATCTACCGGGGCTTCTCCGAGATCTGGGAGGGCTTCACGAAAAACCTCGCGTTCGTGTTCCAGGGCCCGTTCGGGCTCCTCTTCCTGACGCTCACCCTGCTGACGGCGATCCCGGCGCTGCTTCCGGCGTTCGTCCTGATCGCGGCGATCCTGGGCGCCCAGGTCGAAAGCGGAAACGTGGTGCTCGCGGCGGCGGGATTTGCCCTCGCCGTCGCGGCGCGTCTGCCGGTCGCGCTCGCGCTGCGCCACCCGCTCTGGACGGCGCTGACGAATCCCCTCATGGTCTCCGTCTGGCTGGGGATCACCGTCCGGTCCCTTCACAGGCGCCTCGTCCGCCGCGAGGTCCTCTGGCGCGGACGCCGGTACGATGCGCGCGGGGCGTCTTTCTAGATCAGGAGGCATCCGATGAGCGCCACGGACCTCGAAGGAAAACGGGCACTGCTCCGCCACAGTCTGGCAACGGTGGCGTACCGGGGCGGCAAGGCAATCCGGGGAGCTCCGGAAGGCTTCGCCGATCTCCGCGTGGCGCAGACGACGAGAACGCCCGGCGAGATTCTGGCGCACGTCGGGGATCTGCTGGACTGGGGACTCTCGATCGCGCTGGGGAAGCCCACGTGGCACGACTCGCCGCCCCTGCCGTGGCCGGAAGGGGAGGCCCGCTTCTTCCGGGCCCTCGCGGCGCTCGATGGCCACCTCGCGTCGGACGAGGCGCTCGGAGCGCCCCCCGAGAAGATCTTCCAGGGGCCGATCGCGGACGCGCTGACGCACATCGGCCAGATCGCGATGCTGCGGCGGATGGGAGGCGCCCCCGTCCGGGGAGAGAACTACTTCAAGGCGGAGATCGTCGCGGGCCGCGTGGGCCCGGAGCAGTCCGGGAAGCGGGCGGAATTCGATTAGGACGGCCGCGGCTACGAGCGTTTGCGGATATCCTTCGCGCCGGCTCCAGACGACTTCGAACGCATCGCAGGGACGTCAGGGTGCCGGCGATCGCGCGCCGCCGGCGGTTCCGGGACAGCGGGCCGCGCACCGAGGAGGCCTATGGATCGCTGGATCGGGCTGATCGGCATCGTGGTCCTTCTGGGAACGGCCTACCTGTTTTCCGCCAACCGGCGCGCCATCCGGTGGCGCACGATCCTGTGGGGATTCGCGCTCCAGATCCTCTTCGCCGTCGTCGTCCTGCGCTGGGCTCCGGGTCAGGTGGCGCTCAAGGCGGTGGCGGACTTCATCTCGACGATCATCGGGTACGCGGGTTTCGGATCGCGCTTCGTTTTCTCATGGCTTGCCGAAGACCAGACGTTCCTGAACGCGATCCGCAGCGAACCGGTCGGTCCGGTCATCTTCGCCTTCGTGGTCATGCCGATCGTCATATTCATCGCGTCGCTTTTCACGATCCTCTACTTTCTCGGCGTGATGCAGCAGGTCGTGCGCGCCATGGCCATCCTCATGGCCAGGACGATGAAGACCTCCGGTTCCGAATCGCTGGCCGCCGCGGCGAACGTCTTCATGGGACAGACCGAGGCGCCCATCGTCATCGCCCCCTACATTCCCACCATGACCCGGTCCGAGCTCCTGGCCCTGATGATCGGAGGCATGGCGACGGTCTCGGGGGCCGTTCTCGGCGCCTTCATCGCTCTCGGCATCAACGCGAGCTACCTGCTCACGGCGAGCGTCATGGCCGCGCCGGCATCGCTCATCATGGCCAAGCTCCTTCTCCCGGAGACTGAGCCCTCCGTCACGGCGGGCAAGGTCACGCTCAAAGTCGAGCGGACGCACGTCAACGTGATCGACGCGGCCGCCTCCGGCGCCGGGCAGGGCGTGATCCTCGTCATCAACATCGTCGCGATGCTCATCGCGTTCATCGCCCTGATCTCGATGATCGACGGAGGCCTGGCCTGGCTGGGCTCCCGGATCGGTCTGCCCCAGCTCAACCTGAAATGGATCTTCGGGCAGCTCCTTCAGTGGCTGGCGTTGATCATGGGCGTTCCGTCCGTGGACGCGCTCGCCGTCGGCCAACTCTTCGGAACGAAGCTCGTCCTCAACGAGTTCGTGGCGTACCTCGACCTGGCCAAGCTCCAGGCCGGGATGACGGAGAAGGGGAAGCTCATCGCGACCTTCGCGCTCTGCGGGTTCGCCAACTTCTCCTCGATCGGAATCCAGATCGGCGGCATCGGCGGGCTCGCGCCGACCCGCAAAGCCGACCTCGCCCAGCTCGGCTTCCGGGCGCTGCTGGGCGGGACGCTGGCGACTTTTCTCACGGCGACGATCGCGGGCCTGCTCGCCGGATGACGGCGCCGAGCGACCTGCTCGCGCGGCTGGACGCGGCGGCCGCGACGATCCGGAAGCCCCGGGAAGCCAGACCGCGCGTCGGGCTCGTGCTGGGCTCGGGTCTCGGGGCCTTTGCCGAAGGGCTGAAAGACCGTTTCGCGATCCCGTTCGAGAAGATCCCCAACTTCCCGGTTTCGAGCGGCGTCGTGGGCCACGCCGGAGAAGTCGTCCTGGGCGACGTCGCGAGGACGCCCGTCATCGTCTTCTCCGGTCGGATCCACTACTACGAGGGTCGGCCTTTCACCGACGTGGTCTTCCCCGCCCGCGTCATGGCGCGGCTCGGCGTCTCCGCGGTGATCCTGACCAACGCGGCGGGCGGGGTGCGAAGGACCTTCAAGCCCGGCGACCTGATGCTCATTTCGGACCACATCAACGCCTTCGGCTCAAACCCCCTCATCGGCCCGAACGAGGATGCGCTCGGGCCCCGCTTCCCGGACATGAGCGCCGTCTATGACGCCGAGCTGCGAAAGCTCGCCCGGGCCGCGGCCCGGCGCCTCAAGATCCCTCTTCGGGAGGGTGTTTATCTCGGGAATTCGGGCCCGTCGTACGAGACGCCGGCCGAGATCCGCGCCTACCGGAGCATCGGAGCGGACGCCGTAGGGATGTCCACCATCCCCGAGGCCATCGCGCTGCGGCACGCCGGGGTCCGCGTCATGGGGATCTCGACGATCACGAACATGGCGGCCGGCATCCTCCCCCAGCCGCTGGTGCACGACGAGGTCGTGGCGACGGGCAAACGGGTCGCCAAGCGGTTCTCGGCGCTCCTGACCGACCTCGTCCCGCGGATCGCCAAAGCGGTGGAGAAGTAGCATGGATCGCGCCCGGGAGGCCGAGCTCGTCGAAGCGGCGCGGCGGGCCCGCGAGAACGCCATGTGCCGTTACAGCGGCTTTGCGGTCGGGGCCGCGCTCGAAGCGGAGGACGGCGCCGTGTACGGGGGCTGCAACGTCGAGAACGGGACGTACGGACTGACGGTCTGCGCCGAGCGGGTCGCGGTCTGGAAAGCGCTCTCGGAAGGGGTGCGGCGATTCCGGGCGGTCGCGGTCGTCACCGGCGCGGACGAGCCGACGCCGCCCTGCGGCGCCTGCCGCCAGATCCTCTGGGAATTCGCCGGCGACATCGACGTCGTCAGTTCCACGCTCGGAGGCAAAGTAAAGCGCTTCAAGCTCCGCGAGCTTCTGCCGGAGCCTTTCGAGTTCGAGAAGGACGTGAGACCGTGAGTCGGAAGTCGGGAGTCGGGAGTCGGGAAGGGAAAGTCCTCCTCATCTTCTTCGGTCCCCTGGCCGTGCTTCTGCTCCTCGGCGCGCAGGCGCCGGCGAAGCGGGCCCCGGCCGATCTGCTTCTTTCCGGCGGGATCGTCCTCACGATGGACGAGAAGTTCACGGTGCTCGACCCCGGGGCGATCGCGATCAAGGACGGGAAAATCCTCGCCGTCGGCGCTCCGGCCGACCTGGTCGCCCGCTTCTCCGCGCGGTCGCGTTACGACGCGACGGGGAAGATCCTCATGCCCGGCCTCGTCAACGCCCACACGCATGCGGCGATGAGCCTCCTGCGCGGGATCGCCGACGACCTGCCGCTGGACCGCTGGCTGAAGGAGTTCATCTTTCCCGCGGAGGCGAAGAACGTCTCCCCGGACTTCGTTTACGACGGGACCCTCCTCGCCGCGCTCGAAATGATCAAGGGGGGCACGACGACCTTCGCCGACATGTATTACTTCATGTCCGACGCCGCGCGGGCCGTGGACAAGGCCGGGCTGCGGGCGGTCCTGGGGGAGACCTTCATCGATTTTCCTGTCCCCGACCACAAGGACCTTCCGGAGACCCTCGAGTTCATGGAGGGCTTTCTGGCGAAGTGGAAGAGCCACCCCCGCATCACGCCCGCCGTGGCGCCGCACGCGATCTACACGACCGGGACTGAGACGCTGATCGCGGCGCGCGACTTCGCGCACCGGGCGAACATCGCGATCCTGATCCATGTCGCGGAGACCTGCCAGGAAGTCGCGGAAGCGCGCCGGAAGTGGGGGAAGTCCTCGGTTCACCAGCTCGCCTCGATCGGGTTCTTCGACCCGGCGAGCGACGGCAGGAAAGTCCCGATCCTCGCGAACCATGCCATCTGCGTGGACGAGAAGGACCGGACGCTTCTGAAGCAGTACGGCGTGGCTGTCTCGCACAATCCGGAGTCGAACATGAAGCTCTCCTCCGGCACGGCGCCTGTGACGGAGTTCGAGCGGGAAGGCGTGCTCTGGTCGCTCGGGACCGACGGCCCGGCGGGATCGAACAACGACGTCTCGATGTTCGACGCGATGGACTTCGCGGGGAAGCTGGCGAAGGCGACGTCCATGGACCCCACGGTGCTGCCCGCGCGGGAGATCGTGGCGGCGGCGACCCGGGACGGCGCGAAGGCCCTCGGCCTGGGTTCGAAGATCGGGACTCTGGAAGCCGGCAAACAGGCGGACATCATCGCGATCGAGACCCGCCACGCGCACATCCAGCCCTTCGAGGACCCCTACAGCGCCATCGTTTACTCCGCAAACGACGCCGACGTGACGGACGTCTGGGTGGACGGGCGCCAGCTCCTCGCGAACGGGGTGGCCAGGACGCTCAACAAAGCGGAAGTCCTCGCGGCCGCGCTGAAGTGGCGGGCCAAGGTGCGCGCGTCGCTCGGCCCCGCGAAGACAGAGCCGGCGAAGAAGCCATGAAGGGCATCTACGAGATCCTGCGGACCAAGCGGGACGGCGGCGAGCTCACGCCGGAAGAGATCCGCTGGCTCGTCGCCGGCGTCGTGTCCGGGGAGATCCCGGAGTACCAGACTTCCGCCTTCCTGATGGCCGCGGTCATCCGGGGCCTCTCGATCGCCGAGACGACCGCGCTCACGGAGGCCATGCGGGATTCCGGAGAGGCCTGGGACCTTTCGGACATCGCGCCCGTCGTGGACAAGCACTCGACCGGCGGAGTCGGCGACAAGGTCACCCTCGTGCTCGCGCCCCTCGTCGCGGCCGCCGGAGGGCGGGTCGGCATGATGTCCGGCCGGGGACTCGGCCACACGGGCGGGACGCTCGACAAGCTCGCCGCGATCCCGGGCTTCCGGACGGACCTCGACAAGGAGCGGGTCCGCAAGGCGCTCGTCGAGGTCGGGGCGGCGCTCTTCGCGCAGACGGACTCCGTCGCGCCGGCCGACCGGACGCTCTACGGGTTGCGCGACGTCACCGCGACCGTCGAGTCCCTCTCCCTCATCGTGGCATCCATCCTGTCGAAGAAGCTCGCGTCCGGAACGACGGGGATCGTCTTCGACATCAAGACGGGCAACGGGGCGTTTCTCAAGACGATCGAGGAGTCGCGCGCGCTCGGCCGCGCGCTCGTCGACACGTCCCGCGCGGCGGGCCGACAGGCCTCGGGTCGCATCACGGACATGAGCCGCCCGCTGGGGCACGCGGTCGGCAACGCTCTCGAGGCCGAAGAATCCGTCCGGGTGCTGCGCAACGAGGGACCGGAGCGGGTCCGCGACATCTGCTACCTCCTCGGCGCCGACATGCTCCGGTTCGCCGAGCCGTCCCTGACGCCGGAAGCGGCCCGCAAGCGGCTGGAGGAGGCGCTGACATCGGGGAAAGCCGCGCGGAAATTCGAGGAGCTCATCGCGTTCCAGGGAGGCGACCCGCGCGTCGTCGAGGACCCCGGCCGGTTGCCTCAGCCCAAGAGCAGGACCCCGGCCGTGGCTCCGCGCGCCGGTTACGTCACCGAGATCGCGACGGAGAAGATGGGCTTCCTCTCGATCGACATCGGATGCGGGAGAAGGCGCCGGGAGGACGAGATCGACATGGCGGCGGGTTTCCTCGTCGAAAAGACGGTGGGGGACCGCGTCGAGGCGGGCGAGCCGCTCGCGTTCCTCTGCCTGGGGGAGCGGCCGGCGCCCCGTCCCAACATGGAGCGCGAGCTCGCGGCCCTCTTCACGATCGGCGACCAGAAGCCCGCCCCCTGCGAGCTCGTTCTCGAAGAACTCTAAGCACGTCGGCTGAGCTCGGGGGCTGGCGCTTAAAATCGGCGCCGTGCTCTATCGATTCGACGGCGTCCGCAAGAGTTACGGGCCCAGGGAGGTGCTGCGCGAGGTGACCTGGCAGCACAACCCGGCTGAAAAGGTCGGCCTCATTGGCCGCAACGGCGCCGGGAAGACCACCCTGCTGCGTATCGCCCTCGGCCGGGAGGAGCCGGACGCCGGCGAGTTCCTGAAGGCGAGCGCGGTCCGGATCGCGACCGTGGACCAGGCCCTTCCCGCGGACCTCTCCGAGAGCGTCCACGACTACGCGGCCGGCGCCTTCGCCCATCTCCACGCGATCGAGAGCGATCTGCGGCGTATGGAGCACGCGATGGCCGACGGCGACGACTCCGCCGCGCTCCACGACCGGTACGACGCGCTCGCCCACCGATTCGAGAACGAGGGCGGCTACGAGATGGTCTCCGAGGTGGACAAAGCGCTCTCCGGCCTCGGCTTCGACAAAGCGGATTTCCCGCGCCCGCTCGCGGAGCTCTCCGGAGGACAGAAGAACCGCGCGATGCTCGCGCGCGCGATCCTGTCGGCGCCGGACGTCCTGCTACTCGACGAGCCGACCAACCACCTCGACTTCCAGGCCGTGGAGTTCCTCGAGGAGTACCTCGCGCGCTCCAAGCGCGCCTACCTCGTCGTCACGCACGACCGGCGGTTTCTGGACCGCGTCGCCGAAGGGATCATCGAGCTCGAAGCCGGGAGGGTCTCCGCCTACTCCGGGGGCTACACGGCTTACCGCCGGCAGAAAGCGGAGCGGGTCCTCACGGCGACGCGGGCCTACGAGAAGCAACAGGAGTTCATCGAGAAGGAGCAGGAGTACATCCGCCGCAACATCGCCGGCGTGAACTCCCGGCAGGCGAAGGGGCGGCGGACGAAGCTGGCGCGGGTCGAGCGGCTGGAGCGCCCGGTCGAGGACGGCACCTCCGTTGCTTTCCGGTTCGATGCGGCGCGCATCGGCGGCCGGAGCTTCCTCCGCGCGCGTCACCTGACGGCCGGGTACGGGCCGGAGGCGCCGGTCGTGCGCGACGTCTCCTTCGAGCTCCTCCGCGGGGAGCGCCTCGCCTTCCTCGGAGAGAACGGCACGGGCAAGACGACCCTGCTCAAGACGCTCGCGGGGCGGCTCGCGCCGCTCGCCGGGAAAGTCGAGCCGGGGCACGACGTCTCCATCGGCTACTACGACCAGGAGCTTTCGGACCTCGATCCGCGGAAGCGGGCCATCGACGCCGTCTGGGACGGGCACCCCGGGGACAGCGAGGAGGAGATGCGAGGTTACCTGGCTCGCTTCGCCTTCCGGGGAGACGAGGTGTTCGCGCCGATCGCGGGACTCTCGGGCGGCGAGAAGGGCCGTCTGACCCTCGCCGTCGTGATGCGGCAGCGGCACAACCTCCTGCTGCTGGACGAGCCGACCAACCACCTCGACCTGGACTCCCGCGAGGCGCTGGAGGAGTCGCTGGAGGATTTTCCGGGCTCGATCGTCTTCGTCTCGCATGACCGGGCTTTCATCGACCGGCTCGCGACGCGCGTGCTCGACCTGCGCGGCGGCCGTGCCGTGGCCCTTCCCGGCAACTACACGGAAACCGCGCCGGCCCGCGCGGAGCGCCGCAAGAGGGCGGAACAGTCCGGGGGGCCGGCGATTGTCCCGGCTGCGGCTCCGGAGCCGCCTCCGTCGGCCGCCGCGCCAACGGCGCGACGCGAGCAGCGCAAGGACGATCCCCGCGCGAAGGAAACCGCGAAGCGCCGACGCCGCATCAAGTCGCTCGAAGAGCGCATCGCCGAGACGGAGAAGGCCGTCGAGGCCCTCGAGACGCGTCTCTGGGAGGAGGCGTTGACTCTGGGGCCCGTCGCCGCGCGCGATCTCGCAGCGCAGCGGACGTCGCTCAAGGAGCAGCTCGACTCCATGGTCGAAGAGTGGGGGCGCCTCTCGGAGGACGACACCGAGGGCGCCTCCCTGGCCGGGGAACGTTGAGACCCGGCGCCGCGATCATCGCGGTCGGCACGGAAATGCTCGGGCCGGTGCGTCTCGACACGAACTCGCTCTGGCTGGCCGGGCGCCTCGAGGAGATCGGGATCCCGCTCGTCCGGAAGTCCGTCGTCGGGGACGAGCCGGAGCAGATCGCGCAGGAGCTCGAGAATGCGAGCCGCGCGGCGTCCCTCGTCTTCATGACCGGCGGGCTCGGCCCGACGGCCGACGACGTCACCGTCTCCGCGGTGGCGCGATGGCTCGACGTGCCGCTCCGGCGGGACGAGGAGTTCCTCGCGCGCATGCGGGCGCGCTTCGAACGCCGGGGCATGCGGATGCCGCCGGTCAACGAGAAGCAGGCGGACTTCCTGACCGGAGCGCGCGTCCTGGAGAACCCCCGGGGCACGGCGCCCGGCTTCTGGGCGGCCAAGGATGGCGTCGAGATCGTGATCCTGCCGGGCGTTCCCTCCGAGATGCGGGAGATCATGGAGGATCGCGTGCTTCCCGAGCTCCGGGTGCGCGCGCAGGGCCTCATCGCGAGGCGCCGGGTGCTCAAGATCGGCGGGATGGGGGAGTCGAGCGTGGAAGAGCTGGTGGCGCCGGTCTATGCGCGGTTCCCCGAGCATCCCGTCACGATCCTGGCCGGCGCCGGCGAGGTCCAGCTTCACCTCTGCGTCCGCGGCGCGCCCGAAGAAGTCGAAAGCGTCCTGCAGGCCATGGAGGGCGAGTTCCGCGCGATCCTGGGGGAGCGGATCTACGGGCGGGACGAGGAAGGGCTGGCGGAAGCCGTCGGCCGGACGCTGCGGGAGAAGGGGATGACCCTTTCGCTCGCGGAGTCCTGTACGGGCGGACTCGTCTCCGCGCTCTTGACCGAGGTTCCCGGATCGAGCGACTACTTCCTGGGTTCCGTCGTCTCCTATGCGAACTCCGCGAAGGAGGAATTTCTCGACGTGGAATCCGAGACGCTGCGCCGGGGCGGCGCCGTGTCGGAGGAAGTCGCCCGCGAGATGGCGCGCGGCGCTCGCGCGCGATTCGGCTCGGACCTCGCGGCGGCGGTGACCGGCATCGCCGGGCCCTCCGGAGGGTCTCCCGACAAGCCGGTCGGCACGGTCTTCCTCGCGGTATACGGCCCGGGGGATGAGGAGACGGCCAAGAGACGGGTGTTCGGAGGAGACCGCGCGACGATTCGCCGCGCCGCCTCGCATTTCGTGCTCGAACTGATCCGGCGGCGTGCCGCGGGGACTCGGTGAGCGCCGGCCGGAGGGTGCGGGCTTTCCTCGCCGTGCCCCCCGATCCCGGCTGGGTGGAGAGCGCGGCGGAGCTCGTTTCGCGTCTGCGTCCTTCCCTTCCGGACGCGTCGTGGACGCGGCCTCCGAGCTGGCACCTCACGTTGAAATTCCTCGGTGAAGTCTCGGAGGAAGTCCTGGAGGCTTTTCTCGAAGGCTTCGCGCCGCTCGCCGCCGAGCGCCAGGCAGGGGAGCTCGCCGCCAGGGGTCCCGTGGCTCTGCCCCGGCGCGGAGCCGCCCGGGTCCTGGGGGTCGGGTTTGCGGATACGGCGGGGCTCGAGGAGATCCGCCGGTTGGCGGCGGACGCGGAGCGGATCGCCCGGCGCGAGGGCGCGGAAAGGGAGGACCGGCCCTTCCGGCCGCACGTGACGCTCGCCAGGGTGCGGCACCCCTGGCCGCGGGAGGCCGTGGCGTCTTACGAAGCGGCGGTCGGCGCCTGGAAGTTCCCGGCCTGGCCGGCCGGCGGGTGCGCGCTCTATTCCAGCCGCCTCTCGCCCGACGGCGCGGTCCACACGCCGATCGCCCGATGGACGTTCGACCGAGTTCCGCGCGAGGCTCCCGAATGAGGTTTCCCGCGGCGGTCCTCGTGGTCGTCGGCTACCTCCTCGGCTCCATCTCCTTCGCCGTCCTGCTCGTGCGGCTGAAGACCGGCCGCGACATCCGGCAGGAGGGCTCGGGCAACGCCGGCGCGACCAACGTGCTTCGGGCCCACGGAAAGAGGCTCGCGATCCTCGTCGCCCTGCTCGACGTCGCAAAAGGAGCCGCGGCCGTTCTCCTCGTGCGACTGGTGACGGCCGACCCGCGATACGCGGCTGCGGCGGGGTTGGCCGCCGTCCTGGGCCACGTCTTCCCGCTCTTCTACGGCTTCCGCGGGGGCAAAGGGGTCGCGACGGCCGTCGGGGCGTTCCTCGCGCTCGCCCCGGCGGCGATGGCGGTGTCCATCGGCGTTTTTCTTCTCCTCGTCCTCGTGACCCGTTACGTGTCGCTCGGTTCCGTCGTCGCCATGACGCTCCTGCCGCTGCTCGCCGGGTTTCTCGGTGCGCCGCGTCCCACGGTCGCCGCGGCCGCCGCGACGGCGGTCCTCGTGATGTTCAAGCACGTGAAGAACCTCAAACGGCTGGCGCGCGGAGAAGAGCGCCGCCTCGGCAGCAAATGAAGGTCAGCATCCTGGGGGCGGGCTCCTGGGGAACGGCGCTCGCGATCCACCTCGCCCGCGCGGGCCACGACGTGACCCTCTGGGGGCGCGATGTCGCGGTCATGGACAGGATCCGCTCGGATCGAAGCCACCCGACCCGGCTCGCGGGGATCGCCATCCCCGATGCCGTTCGCATCTCGACGGACCTCGCGGAGACGTTCGGGGGTTCCGAAATGCTCGTGCTGGCCGTGCCATGCGCCTCGCTCCGGGCGCTGCTCCGGTCCTGCCCGACGGCGAACGGAAATGGCCTCCGGTTCATCTCGACGGGCAAGGGGATCGAGCCGGAGAGCCTCGCGCGGATGTCCGAGGTGATCCGCGAATATCACCCCGATGCTCCGGTGGTGGCGCTCTCGGGGCCCACCTTCGCCGAAGGCGTGGCGCGCGGCGACCCGTCGGCGGCCGTGATCGCCGGCGACGACGCCGGACTCGCGCGGCAGGTCCAGAGCGAGTTTTCGACGGCCCAGCTGCGCCTCTACAGCTCGGACGACCTCGTTGGGGTGGAGCTCTGCGGGGCGTTGAAAAACGTCGTGGCGATCGCCGCGGGGATCGTTTCGGGACTCGGTTTCGGCCACAACACGCTCGCCGCGCTCGTGACGCGGGGGTTGACGGAGATGGGCCGCATCGTGCGCCGCTGGGGCGGGCAGGAGCGCACGATCCACGGGCTCGCGGGAATCGGCGACCTCATGCTCACGTGCACGGGCCAGCAGTCCCGGAACCGCCGGCTCGGGGAGGAAGTCGGCCGCGGCCGCAAGCTCGCCGACGTCCTCATGAACACGCCGGAGGTCGCCGAAGGCGCGAGGACGTGCGTGGCGGTTCCGACGATGGCGGCCCGCGTGCGTGTCGAAGCTCCGATCGCCGAAGCCGTCGTCCAGGTTCTCTATGAGAACGTCGAGCCGAGAACGGCGGTCGAGCGGCTCATGACGCGCGCGCTGCGGGAGGAATGAAAAGGCCGGGCACCGGCCCGGCCCTCAGCGCTCGTCAGATTCCCGGCTATGGGTTGATCGTCACGTCCTCGCGCGCGACGGCATCGCCGGGGCTGATTCCCTGGCCCGTCATGCTCGCCTCGACCGTGACGCGCGTCGAGCCCTGGCCGGGCGTGAGCACGCCGATGGCCCGAATCGTCAAGCGGGACTGGGAGTTGGAATCGAGCGTGCCCAGATCCCAGGTCACCCGGCCCCCGGTCAGGCCGTTGCTGAAAGTCGCATTCGTGCCGGCGGAGGTACCGAGGCTCATCACGAGCAGGGGGAGCGGCAGGGTGACGTCGACCCGGCCATTGCGGATCCCCGAGATTCCGATGTTCTCGGCCGTGACCTGCAGCTCGAACTCGTCCCCGGATCGGGCGCTGTCGGGTGTGTCCAGGCTGACCCGCGCGAGCGACTGTCCGGCGCCGGTGACATCGTCGTCGTCATCGCAGGCGAGAAAGCCCAGGGCCACCGAGATCGGAATGGCCAGCCGCAGTAGGGTCCGCTTCTTCATGGAAACCTCCTGTCCGGCCGCGGGCGCCGGGATCGGGCCAGAAGGAGCAAGTGAAGTGCCAGGTTTGATCAGAATCCGAACAACGCGGATGTAAAAACGGGAACGAAATCCCGCCGCGCACTGTTCGACATGGGTTGGTGGGAGCGCATCCTGCGCTCGGATCACATAAGGAGGAGTCATGAAGAAGGTTCTCGGGATCGCGGTGGCCGTCATGCTCTGCGTCTCTCTCGTGGCCCTGGCCGGTGGGGACAAGGGGGCGGGGAAGATGGGGGGCACCATCAGCAAGCTGGACACAGCCCAGAAGATGATGGTCGTCAAGGACAAAGACGGGAAAGAGTGGGACATCTACTGGAACGACTCGACCAAGGTCGAGGGTGGCGAGCTGAAGGAAGGGGAGATGGTTCGCTTCAAGGCTGCCGAGCAGGACGGAAAGATGTGGGCCTCCTGGCTCCACGTCGGAAAGATGGAAGCCGGCAAGCACAAGGACCCTCAGAAGAAGTACTGAGCCCTCCGAATCGCTGACGAAGGCGGGGCCCGGCGCCCCGTCTTTTTTATTCGAGTCATAGTTCCGCGGCGTCGTGCGCATCGCGGCGCGAGGAGTCTCCGCCCTCTTCCGCCTTCGTCGCGACCTCACGATCGCGCCGAAGCTCGGCGGGGGACCTTGCGGTCCCCCGAACCCCCTGGAGAGGAGCCTCGCGCCGGGGGAGCGAGAGCGACGGACCGTGCTAGATTTTTCCCTGTCCGGCCCCATCGTCTAGTGGTTAGGACACGGCTCTTTCAAGGCCGCGGCACGGGTTCGAGTCCCGTTGGGGCCACCACTTCTCTCCCTTGGAGTTAGCGGCGTTCGCCGCTCCTTCCGCCGGCACCGACGCGCAGCCCTCGCGCAGCCCGATCGACTTTTCCGCAGCTTCGATGGCCTCCACGGCGTCCCGGAGATGCGCCGGCGAGAGGTGCGAATAGCGAATCGTCATGCGGATGTCCGCGTGGCCGAGGAGCTCCTGGATCGTCCGCAGCGGGGTCCCTGCGATCGCCAGCCAGGAGGCGAAGGTGTGCCGGATCGAGTGCGGCGTCAGCTCGCCCCGGATCCCGGAGAGCCGTTTCGCCACCGAGAAGGCTCTCTGGAGCTCGCGGACGGCGAAACCCTGCCCATCAGGCCTTGTGAACACCGTCGCCGCTCCTACGCC
>JBHENW010000052.1:0-3066 GCA_046261875.1 Thermoanaerobaculia bacterium
CAAGCTCACGTGGGACAACCCCGCGCTCGTGAGTCCGAAGACCGCCGAGTCGCTCGGTGTTGCAAACGAGGACCTCGTCCGGGTCGAGTATGCAGGCCGTTCGCTCGAGCTTCCGGTCTCGATCCTCCCGGGCATGGCGGAAAACGTCGTCGCGCTCACGCTCGGCTACGGCCGGTCGCGCGCGGGACGGATCGGATCAGGAGTCGGGTTCGACACGTTCAAAGTCCGGGCCTCCACAGCCCCTGGCTTCGGCAGCGGCGGCACGCTTACCAGGGGCGGCGGCAAGTACGCGCTCTCCGCTACCCAGAACCACGGCAGCATGGAGGGCCGCCCCATCGTTCGCGAGTCCACGCTCGCCGAGCTGCAAGCGAAACACGCAGCCGGGCCGGCGCCGACGGAGGGGGCGCATGCGCCCGCTCCTCATCAGGCCCCCAAGGGCACTCCCGGCGCTTACGGTATCTACCCCGAGAAGACGCATCACTTCTCCCTCTGGAAGGAGCACACCTACGATCAGGGGCACCAGTGGGGGATGACGATCGACCTGAATGCCTGCATCGGTTGCAACGCGTGCATGACGGCGTGCCAGAGCGAGAACAACGTGCCGGTGGTCGGCAAGACCCAGGTGGCGAAAGGGCGCGAGATGCACTGGATCCGGGTTGATCGGTACTTCTCCGGCGAGCCGTCGACCAGCCCGGAGGTCGTCTTCCAGCCGGTGCCCTGTATGCACTGCGAGGATGCCCCGTGCGAGCAGGTCTGCCCCGTGGCCGCGACCGTTCACGACGCCCAGGGCCTCAACGTGATGGTCTACAACCGCTGCATCGGCACGCGCTATTGCTCGAACAACTGTCCCTACAAGGTCCGCCGGTTCAATTTCTTCAACTACACCAAGGGCACGCCCGAGATTCTCAAACTGGCGATGAACCCGGACGTCACGGTCCGTGCGCGGGGCGTGATGGAGAAGTGCACGTACTGCACGCAGCGGATCAATCGCACGAAGATCGATGCGAAGCTCGCCGGGCGCGAGCTTCGGGACGGGGACGTCAAGACGGCCTGCCAGCAGGCCTGTCCCGCGTCGGCCATCCAGTTCGGGGATCTTCGAGATCCCTCGAGCGCGGTGGTGAAGGCGAAGGCCGACCCGCGCAACTACGCGCTCCTCGACGACTTGAACACCAAACCGCGGACGACCTATCTGTCCAAGGTGCGCAATCCGAATCCCGAGCTCGAGGGCGTGCCGGCATGATTCCCCCGCGGCCGCGCGCGCTCGCCGCCCTTGCGTTCGCCTCGATCGTCTGCCTCTCCGGCTGCGCGCGCGGCTGCACGTCGAGCCGGCCGCCGATCCACCTCAATCCGAGCATGGACAACCAGCCCAAGGTTCGCCCGCAAGCGGCCAGCACGTTCTTCCGCGACGGCGCCGGCATGCGCGAGCCCGTTCCCGGAACGGTCGCGATCGGCGGCTTGAAGGAAGACGAAGCCTTCTTTACCGGAAAAGGTGCGGACGGGCAGTTTGTCGCGACGACTCCGGTTCCGGCAGACGAGAAGGCGGTCGCGCGCGGGCGCGAACGTTATCGCATCTACTGCCAGCCTTGCCACGATGCTCGCGGAGACGGCAAGGGCATCATGTTCTCGCGAGGCAGCGTTCCCACGGCCTCGTTCCACCAGGAGAAGATCCTCAAGTACACGGACGGCCAGATCTTCGACGTCATCACCCACGGGACAGGGCTGATGGCCGGGTACAAATGGCCGATCCCGCCGGCGGACCGGTGGGCGATCATCGCCTACGTGCGGGAGCTTCAGCGCGAGCGTGCGGCCCGTTCGCCCGCCCCGGCTGAGGCTCCCGCCTCCGCCAAGGCTACGGCGGACAAGGCGGCGGACAAGACGGCGGGCGCACCGGCGGAGAAGAAGCAATGAACGGCGTGATGAATCGTAAGCTGCTGTTCGTGCTCGGTCCTATCACCGCGCTCGTCATGTTTGGCGGGGTAGTGTTCGTCGTCACGTGGCTGCTCAACCGGGAGTACAAGGAGCCGTACCGGGCTCCCTCCGCGGCCGTCGATCCGACGCCCCGCGTCGAGGGACTCGCCGCCGAGAAAGCCGACGCGGAAAGCCAGGCTCGGGCTAAGCCCTACGTGGAGGCCGAGTACCGCCGGTTCCCAGTCGTCGGGAGCCGTGTCGCCATCTGGGCGGTCGCGCAGCTCCACCTCCTGTTCGCGGCCTTCGTCCTTGCCGTGCCCATCTTCGCGCTCATCATCGAGGCGATCGGGTACAAGACCGGTGATCCGCGATACGACCGGCTCGCGTACGAATTCACGAAGCTGCTCTCGGTCTCCTTCTCTCTCACGGCGACCTTCGGCGCGTTCCTGACGTTCATGCTCATCGCGCTGTACCCGAAGTTCACCAACTACCTGATGAGCGTGTTTTCGCCGACGTTTCTGCCGTACGTGCTGCTCTTCTTCGCCGAGGCGTTCTTCCTCTACACCTATTACTACGGCTGGGGGAAGTTCCACCCGCTGGTTCATCTCGGTCTCGGACTCGGCCTCAATGTCGTCGGCACGGCGATCATGTTCATCGCCAACGCCTGGCTCACCTTCATGATGTCGCCGAAGGGCGTCTCCGAGACGGGGGCGCTGATCTCCGTCATGGACGCGGTGTACAACTTCACGTGGATGCCGATCAACGTCCATCGTGTCATCGCGAACGTGGCATTCGGCGGATCGGTGGCAGCTGCGTACGCCGCCTTCAAGTTCCTGCAGGCGGACACCGACGAGGAACGCGCGCACTACGACTGGATGGGATACATCGGCAACTTCGTCGCCATCATTGCCTTCCTCCCGCTCCCGTTTGCCGGGTACTGGCTCGCGAAGGAAATCTACGCCTACTCGCAGACGCTCGGCCTCACGATGATGGGCGGCGCCTTCTCATGGCTTTTCATCATCCAGGCCGTCCTGATCGGGAATCTGTTCCTCGCCGCCAACTACTACCTCTGGCTCGGGATGGGGCGGGTCGAGGGGGCACAGCCGTTCCAGAGATTCATCAAGTACCTGCTCGCCGCGATCGTGCTGTGTTTCATGA
>JBHENW010000053.1:0-5533 GCA_046261875.1 Thermoanaerobaculia bacterium
TCTGCACGGTCTGGGTTGGAGCCACCAGAAGCCGCAGAAGAAGGCGCTGGAGCGCGATGAGGCGCAGATCCGGCGCTTTATTCGGCAGGACTGGCCGAGGGTAAAAAAAACGCCGCGCGGCTGGGTGCCCACCTCGTTTTCGCCGACGAGTCGGGCTTCCTCTTAACCCCGACCGTCGCCAAGAGCTGGGCTCCGGTAGGCAAGACGCCGGTTGTGCGCCACTTTGACCGGCGCGACAGGATCTCGGCCATCTCCGGCATTTCTGTCTCCCCCAAGCGCCGGCGTCTCAACCTCTACTTCCAGCTCCACGAGAAGAACATCCAGCAGGCCGAGGTCCGCGACTTCCTGCGCCACCTCCTCAAGCACCTGCGCGGCTACCTCATCGTCCTCTGGGATGGCGGTCGCCCTCATCAAGGCCGCCTCGTCCGGGATTTCTGTCGCCGATCCAAGCGCCTGCGCCTCGACCGCCTTCCCGCCTACGCCCCAGAACTCAATCCCGACGAGGGCGTCTGGAAACTCGCCAAGCAAACACTCGCCAATGGCCGACCCCGTGACCGCTACGACCTGACCTTCTCCCTCCTCGACGCCCTCGAAGCCATCCGCACCAGCCAAAACAACCTCCGCGGCTGCATCACACACTCGGCACTCCCCCCTTTTTCACCCTGAGCGTTGCATTATTTATGCAGCGCTCTGAGTTCAGGCTTTGGCTCTTCGACAGGAGCGCGGGGCGTCCTCCGTTCTCCTTCGGGGGTTCAGCAGTCGCCCGCAGCGAGAATCGAAGTTGCAGCGGACGACGCCGCAAAAGGCTTGCTGGACCTACTTCGAAAGGACGCCGCTAGATGATCTGGGTGGCGTGATGCTTCACCCACCGGGCTTCGGCCATGAAGATCGTGTCCTCGCAGATGTTCGTCGCGAGGTCGCCTACGCGTTCCAGGTTCTTGGAAATGGAGATGAGCTCGATACAGTAGGTAATGAGGGCGGGATTCTCCGCCATGTACGTCAGCAGCTCTCGGATCAGGAGACGTTCTTCTCGTCGAGGATGTCGTCGCGGCGGATGACTTTCTTGGCCAGGTCCGCGTCGCGGTGGACGAAAGCGTCGAGCGACTCTTTGAGCATCGACATGGCCACGTCGGCCATGAAGGCAAGGTCGATGAACGGCTTGAAGGGCTTCTGGGCGCTCAACCGCTCCGCGCCTTCCGCGATGTTCACCGCGTGGTCGCCGATCCGCTCCAGATCGCTGTTGATCTTCAGCGCCGCGACGAGGAAGCGCAGGTCCACGGCCACGGGCTGCTGGAGCGCGAGGAGCGAGATCGCCTGCTCCTCGATTGCGACCTCGAAGCGGTCGATCTCCTCGTCCGCCTGGATCACCGCGCGGGCCTTCTCCGCATCCACCTCGGTCAATGCCTCGATGGACCGCTGGATCTGGCGCTCGACCTCGCCTCCCATCAGGATCAGGTTGCGGCGAAGCTCTTCGAGCTGTTCGGCGAAGTGTTCTTTCACGTTTCCTCGTCGGCGGCGGTGTGCCCCGCGGATTCTGCGGGAAAGTCCGGTGCGCCGCATGAAGCGCGCCTGAAGATCGGATCAAGGCGTGCCGTCCGCCGTTCCTATAATAGCGGCCCGTTGAAGCTCCGGGCCCTCTTCTGGGCGCTGCTGCTGGGCAGCGTCCTGGCAGTCAAGCTCCTCCTCGCCTGGCGCTTTCCCGGCTTTCTCACCGGCGACGATCTCGAGGTGCTCCAGACGGCAGCGCGTTACGCGTGGGGCCTGGACTACGAGCCGTGGGACCTGCGGTGCCTGTTTCATCCCCTGACGTTCGTCTGGCCCCTTCTGAAGCTCGCGCACGCGTTCGGCCTCCGCGACCCGGCGGTGCTGACGTGGATCGGAACGATCCCCACCGCCGTCATCTCGACGGCCGGCGCGTACCTGCTCCACTCCCTGGCGCGCGCGCGCGGTTTTTCCGAAGCCGCGAGCCGGGCGGCCGCGTTCTTCTACGCTTTCCACTGGTTGCCGCTCGGATACGGCGCGACGCACTTCCCGCGGCCGGTCTCGGCCGTCCTCCTCGTCGGCGCCTTCCTGCTCGTCAGCCGGCGGGAACGCACGGTCTGGATGGACGCGGCGGCCGGCGTGCTCGCCGCCGCGGCGTTCGCCGTCCGCTGGAGCGAGGGCGCCGTCCTCCTCGTTCTCCTCGCCGACGTGTGGTGGCGGTCGCGCGACCTGCGGCGTGTCGCCTCCGTATGCGCCGGCTTCGCGCTCGGAGCGGTCCTCTTCGTGGGCCTCTTCGACCTCGCGACCTGGGGAGGCCCTTTCGCGAGCCTGCGCGAATATCTCCGCCTTCTCGCGGCCGGCGCCCCTCCCGCCTCGCCCAGCACCGATCAGCCGCTGGTCTGGTACTTTACGACCCCCCTTCGCTGGGCCGGGCCGCTCGCCCTCCTGCTCGCCGCGCTCGGCTGGCGCGACCCCCGGGGCCGCCGGGCAATCCTTCTCTTCGGCGCGATCGTGCTCCTGTTTTCCCTTTTCCGTTTCAAGGCCTGGCGGTACCTCCAGGCGGCCGTCCCGTTCCTGGCGCTGGCGGCCGCGGCGGGCTGGGAGCGCCTGCGCGAAAAGTCTCGGGCGGGACGGTGGCTGGCCGCCGCCGCGATCGTCCTCACGGTCCCCGTCGGCCTGGAGCGCGCGCTCACGCTCCTCCGCGACAAGTCCCAATCGGCCATCCTGGCCGCCCGCCACATCGCCGCGGAGCTCCCGGACGCGCGGGTCGTCGCCCTCGAGCAGGACTGGGCCTTCGGCGGCCGCCTCTATCTCGGAAATGGCCCGGAGATCCGCGACATCCCCGTTTCGCGCCCCCTGTCCCCCGCGGCGGTCCGCACGATGGCGGCAGGCGCCGACGCCGTCGCGATCTACTCGAAGGACTCGAGCCCGGAGGTCCGCGGCGTTCTGGAGGAGCTGAGCTTCCGGGAGAGCGCGCGCTTCAAGCGAGACGCCAGCCGCGAGGTCGTCGTCTACTTCGCGGAGCGGGCCCGCTCGCGCGCTTTCTGACGCTCCAGGGTCATGGTGTAGGCGAGGTAGTAGTTGTGGACGTTGCTGACGTACTCCACCGTCTCCCACCCGATCTCGCGCGCCACGACGAGCTCGACGTTGTTGAACCACTTGTTGGGATCCAGCCCCTCGGCAGCCGCGTTCTTGCGCAGGCGCGAGATTCGGCCGGGCCCCGCGTTGTAGGAAGCGACCGTCATCAGGCTCCGGTTCAGCCGGTCCATCGGGTCCTTCCTGAAAAAATCGTCGCGGATGAAGCGGAGCAGCTTGACGCCGGCGTGAATGTTCGGCTCGAGCTCGTGCACGTTCGCGATCTGCACCGGATACCCGGCGGCCGTGGCGGGCATGACCTGCATGACGCCGATCGCCCCGACGGGACTGCGCGCCTCGTTATTTGAGCCGCGACTCCTGGTAGGCGAGGGCGCCGACGAGGGTGCGGCGGGTACCGGCGGCCTGGCCCTCACTCCGGATCCTCTAGAAGCTGACCCGCGCCGCGAGCTGGATGATGCGCGGCCCCGTGGTCGTGGAGAGCGGCGCCTGGGCCGTACAGCCGCGGCCTCCCGCGCACGGGTCGAGATACGTGGGCACCGGCGCGAGTTGCGTCTGCCCGGCCACGACGACGGTCCGATACTCGGTGGCGAGGAGGCCGACGGTGTTTCTCTTGTTGAAGAGGTTGAACGCCTCGACGATGAGCTCGACGTCCACGGGGCCGATCGGGATGTGGCGCGAGATCCGGGGATCGAACGATGCGGTGCTCGGCAGCCGCTCCGCGTTGCGCTTGGCTCCCGGAGAGCGGTCGTTGCGGTCGTTGCGGTCGCTGTTGAGGTCGCCGTTGACCTGACGGGAATAGGGCATCCCCGTCTGAAACGAAAAGATGCCCGCGATCGTCCAGCCCGACGCGAGCGCGCGCATGAACGGATTCTGGATGCCTGCCGAGTAGTCCAGGTTCCAGACACCGGAAAGGACCGCGCGATGCCTCACGTCGTTGTCGCCCGGGCCCTTGTCCCCTTCCAGGTCGAGGGGATCCATCGCGTACTTGGCGTCGTCGGTCGAGCTGACGACGACGGCCGTGGCGTCGGGCTTCGTATCGATCACCTTCGAGTAGGTGTAGGCCACCTTGGCCTGCCAGTTGCGCGAGTAGCGCTTGTTCAACTCGAGGGTCAGGCCGTTGTACTCCGACTCCGCCGAGCTCTGGAACTGGACGACGCGGAAAAAGTTCGGGAACGGCCGGGTCGTGTAGCGGCGGACCGTCGCGGTCCCGTCTCCCTGGATCGGAATGGGCGTGTCCACCGGCGTGCCCACGTTGATGTCTATGGAACGCGGGAGATCTTCGGCCTTCACGTACAGATAGGAGACGCCGATGGCCAGGTCGCTGGTCAACGCGCGGTCCACGCCGATCGAGGCCTGGTGCACCGTGGGGTTCTCGAACTGCGGATCGAAGAGCGCGATGCTCGGGACCGCCGCGGCGGCCCCGGCCGGCCGAGAATCGAACCGATTGGGGTAGGTCGGGACGGAAGCGCCCGTGAAGGTGATCGTCGAGACGTTGATCCCGTTGTTGGAGTGCGCCGTTCCGACCATGATCGCCGGCGTGCGGCCGTAGAAGAGGCCGTACCCGCCCCGCATGACGGTCTGGTCGTTGGGGCTCCAGGCGAAGCCGAGGCGGCCCGCCCAGTTGTCCTCGTCCTCCGGGATGACGTCGGTGAAGAGCCCGGCAGCGAGGAGCTGCGGATCCATGTTGCGCACGTCGGGCTGCGTGATGTCCTGGTAGTCGTACCGCACGCCGAGGTTCAGGGTGAAGCTCGGACGGATCCGCCACTCGTCCTGCAGGAAGCCGGAAATGTCGGTCTGATCCGGATTCGTCACCGGCCCGGAGGTGCCCGGCCCGGCGAAGGCCTGGACGTAGCGCTCACCCGTTCCGCTCGGCACCCCCCGGTGGAAGGAGCCGATGGAAGCGAAGGTGTACGACCCGAAAAAGTTCCCCGGGAAGTAGTTGAAGATCTCGTCCTGGAGGTAGTCGGCGCCTCCCCGCAGCGTGTGGTTCCCGAGAAGGTACGTCAGCGTGTCGGCGATCTGGAAACGCTTGATCGTCGTCTCGCGCGGGGAGAAGAAGTTCTCGCCGATGATGAGGACGGTCACACCGCTCTGGTTGATGGTCGCTTCCGGGTTGTTGCTGTTGGCCGTGCCCGGCTCGTGGTCTTTGGCCCACTGCCCGCGCAGCTCGTTGAAGACGGTCGGTGTAAACGAGCTCGTCAGGGAGCCGGCGATCGTGTCGGTCTCGACGAGGGAATCGCCCGTGTGCTCGAAAGCGATGTTCGATCCGCCGCTCTCGAAGCCGACCCCGGTGAAGTCCTGCCGGTTGTAGCGAAGCGAGAGGCGGCTGTTGGAGAACATCTCCCAGTCCGCCTTGAAGAAGAAAGTGTCCTGGTCCTGCTTGCGGTCCCAGCTGTCGGCCAGTCCGCGCAGTCTCTCGATGCCGGCCACCGTGTCCGCATCCGTCGGCGTGTTC
>JBHENW010000054.1:0-53886 GCA_046261875.1 Thermoanaerobaculia bacterium
GCGTTAGACTCCCCGCCGATTCGCTAATCGGGGAAAACCGAGGAGGGAGCGCATGAGGAAGGCCATTCTGTTTCTGGCGGTTTTCTGTACAGCTCTGGTGCCCGCTTTCGCGGCTGGACCGGGCCAGACGCGAGACGACGAGTCCTTCACCGTCGGCGGGACGGTCTGGAAGAGCCAGCAGGCGTTCATCGAACACGGGAAGCGCTGCGCGACGAAACAGCCGGACGCCGCGGAAGCGGACGCGGTCGACCGGTCTCTGCAAGGCTTCAATCGCGGGCGGAGTCCCGGCGCCGGGTCGACGATCAACGTCTACTACCACGTGATCATCTCCAGCTCCGGAGAGGGAAACGTCACCGACAAGATGCTGCGCGATCAGATCAGCGTCCTCAACGCCTCGTTCAGCGGCGGCACGGGGGGTGCCCGGACGCCCTTCTCGTTCGAGCTGGCCGGAGTGGACCGGACCGTCAACGACTCGTGGTTCTCGGCTGGCCCGGGGACCGCGGCGGAAGCGCAGATGAAGGCGGCGTTGCGCGTCGGCGGCGCGGCGGACCTGAACTTCTACACGAACGACGGCGCCGGCTTTCTCGGATGGGCGACCTTCCCGTTCTGGTATGCGGACAACCCATCGGACGACGGCATCGTGTGCCTCTACTCCTCGCTGCCCGGGGGGACCGCTGCTCCGTACAACGAGGGAGACACGGCGACCCACGAAGTCGGGCACTGGCTCGGCCTCTTCCACACCTTCCAGGACGCCTGCTCGTCGAAGAACGACTTCGTGGCGGACACACCGCCCGAGCGCTCGCCGGCCTTTCGCTGCCCTGTCGGCCGCGACACCTGCAAAGGCACCGCCGGTTTGGACCCGATCACCAACTTCATGGATTACACCGACGACTTCTGCATGTACCTGTTCACCGCAGGCCAGTCCACCCGCATGGAGGGGCTGTCCGCCCAGTATCGCGGTCTCTGACCGCCCGGCTCGCGACGCGAGGGGAACGCCCGCGGCGTTCCACTTTTCCTTTCCGGCCGATCGGGCGTCCTCCTTTTCGGGCGGACGGCATCTGTCGCAGCGCCCGGCCAGAGTGGGAGGCCGACCCGGTCCTCTCGTGCTGAAGCCACACTCCGACTCCGACCGACTCCGCAATGCCGCCGGCGCCGCCCGCCAGAGCGCCGCGGGATGGTCCGGCGCCGTGTACCGGTCCGCGACGCCGCGGTACGCCGGATCGGCGGACCTGCTTTCCGGATTCGGAGCGCGCAAGCACGGCGGCCGCTGGAACCCTCCGGGCGCGTTCAGCGCGGTCTATGGGAGCTCCTCCCCCGAGACGGCGGTCGCGGAGGCGCTCGCGACGTTCCGCCACTACGGCATCCCGATTTCCGACGCGATGCCCCGCGTCGTCGTCGCTCTGGAGGCGAAGCTCGACGCGGTGCTGGACTTGACCGACCCGCGGACGCGCTCGCTGCTGCGCGTCTCGCGCCGGGCGCTGCGGCAGGAGCCGTGGCGGGAGCGGCAGGCCGCCGGAGGCGAAGCGTTGACCCAGGCGATCGGCCGGGCCGCCCACGAGGCCGGCTTCGACGGGCTGCGCGCCCCCTCCGCGCCGGTCCCCTCCGGCTGGAACCTCGTCGTGTTCCCGCAGCGCGCGAAACCCGGGGCGCTGCGCGTACTCGGCCAGGAGGCTTTCCCGCAGGCGGGGACTGCCGGAAATATTTCATGAAATAGTTCTTGACGCGCGCAGCGGGATGCGGAAGGATCCGGTGGAAGACATGGTGACCCGGCGCGGCAAATCCCGGCGTGAGATTCCCCTCGTCACGGAGGTGCGCCAGGACCTCGGCGTGGACCGAAAGACCTTTTCTCGCCTGACCGGTTACTCCGAGCGGGCCATCGCGAACTGGGAAGGCGGCCGAGCGCTCTCACCTTCGAGCAAGCAGCGCATCGCCGAGATCCGGCGGCTGCAGGAGGCCCTCGCGCGCGTCATGAAGCCCGCCTCGATCGGGAGCTGGATCGAGACCCCGAACCGCGCCTTCCGCGGCCTCAAGCCGCTGGAAGTCATCGAGCGCGGCGAGATCGACAGCCTATGGCGCATGATCTTCGAGCTGGAGTCGGGCGCCGCGAATTGATTTATCGCCCCGGCCGGGGCATCCTTGGTTTTCCAGTCCAGAAAAGATGCAGAACCACGGGCCCTCCCGGTGCTCTCCGCGCGCCGCCTTCCGATCGCTGGCGTTCGCGGTGCTGCTCTCCCTCGCGCCCCCGGCGATCCTCTCCGCGCCGACACCCAACGGCGCGCTGCCCGGGCCGTTCCCCCTGTTCCCGCCGACGAACTGGTGGAACCTCGACGTTTCCTCTGCGCCGGTCGATCCCCAATCGGCCGCGTACATCGCCTTCATCCACAATGGCGCAACACGCCGGTTGCATCCGGACTTCGGCGGCCAGGTCTCGCCGGGAAGCGTCGCGATCTACGGGATGCCCTATGTCGTCGTGGACGGAACCCAGCCGAAGAAGGCCGTCCAGTTCCACTACTGGCGGGAGAGCGACGGGGTGAACCAGGCCACCGGGCAGAGCTACCCCTTCTACCCGATTCCGGACGAGGCCATCACGCAGGCTCACTGGATCGAACGGGGCCAGCCGGGCAATCAGGATCTGCGATCCTCTTCCGACCGGCACCTCATCCTCGTGGACCGCGACAACCGGTATCTCTACGAGCTCTTCAACGTCTTTTACGACGGCGCGACGTGGCGCGCCGGCTCGGGCGCCTTCTTCGACATGAACGCGAACGGCCGGCGCCCGGAGGGGTGGACCTCCGCCGACGCGGCCGGCCTTGCGATCCTTCCTGGCCTCGTGCGGTACGAAGAAGCCTACGGCTCGGCGGAGATCGGGCACGCCTTCCGCGTCACGGTGCGCGCGACGAACGGCTACGTCTTCCCCGCGTCGCATGCGGCCGGCTCGACCCCCGCCGCCCTCCCCATGGGCGCGCGCCTCCGGCTCAGAGCGGACAAGGACATCTCCGGATTCCCGCCTGCGCTCCAAAAGATCTTCCGCGCGATGAAGCGTCATGGCCTGATGGTGGCGGACAACGGGGCGGACATGTACGTCACGGGGACGTTTGACACGCGGTGGAACAACGACGTGCTCAACCCGGCATTTCGCGCGCTGAACGCGGGCGACTTCGAGGTGATCCAGCTCGGATGGCGGGGAGATCCGCCCGCAACCCCTCTCTCGTTCCACACCCTGACTCCCTGCCGGCTGGTGGACACCCGCGGCGCCGTGGGCGCCCGCGGCGGGCCGGCCCTGGCCGCCGGCGCGACCCGGTCCTTTCGCCTCGCGGGGATTTGCGGGATTCCGGTGGGCGCGCGCGCCGTCTCCCTCAACGTCACGGTCACGCAGCCCTCCCAGGCAGGATCGCTCCGTCTTTACCCGGGCGCGGGGGCGCCTCCCGGAGCCTCGACGATCAATTACCGGGCGGGTCAGACGCGCGCCAACAACGGCGTCAGCGGGCTGGGCGCGTCAGGGGAGATCTCGGTTCGGTCCGACCAGGCCGCGGGGACCGCTCACCTCGTCCTGGACGTCAACGGCTACTTTCAGTAGCCGGGTGCGCGACGAGAGGCGGTTGCTCAGGCCTCCTCGTCGCCGTCTTCTTCGTCGTCGTCCTCGTCGTCGTCTTCCTCGAGGTCCTCTTCGAGCTCGTCCATGTCTTCCTCGTCGAGGTCTCCGTTATCGCCGAGTTCCTCGTCTTCATCGAGCTCGTCCTCGAGCTCCCCTTCATCTTCGTCCTCGTCGTCCTCCTCGATGTCCTCGCCTTCCGCGGTCCCCCCTGCGGGGGTCCGCAGGGCCGCACGACCGAGGGCGCGCATCTCGTCGCGCCGGAGCGGCCTGGTCGGCTCGTCCTCGCCGAGGATATCGCCCGCTCGAAGCGGCCGCGTCAGCTCGTCTTCGGGATTGGCCGCGCCGTCGCCCGTGTGAATCTCGTCGTCCCGTCTGCTCCTTCTCACCATGTCCTCTCCCATGAGAAACCCGAGTCGAGGCGCCTCGAGGCTTCGCTGAAACCCGGCCTCGATCGCCGGCGTAGTCTTTCATAGCATGGAGCGCGCCCCGATGCGGCTGGCCTCGGTCAACGTGGCGTTTCCGCGCGAGATCGCATACCGGGGCCGTAGGGTCTGGACGGGGATCTACAAGGAGCCCGTGGGCGGACGCGTGCGGGCGAGGTTCCTCAATCTCGAAGGGGACCGTCAGGCCGATCTGCGCGTCCACGGCGGTCGCGATAAAGCGGTTTATGCCTATGACCTCGAGAACTCGCGCTTCTGGGCGGAGCGCCTGGGTGGAGAAATTCCGCCGGGGCAGTTCGGCGAGAACCTGACGGTCGAAGGGATGAAGGAGGACGACGTCCGCATCGGCGACCGTTACCGGGTCGGCACCGCGGTCGTCGAAGTCTCCGAGCCGCGTTCTCCCTGCTTCAAGCTGGGAGTCAAGATGGGGTCGCCCGCATTCCTCAAGCCTTTCCTCGAGAGCGGGCGAACCGGCTTCTACCTTCGGGTCATCGAGGAAGGCGAACTCGGCGCCGGAGACCCGATCGAGACGGTGTCCCGGGACCCCGCCGGCGTGACGGTGCTCGACGCGACGCGGCTGCTCTTCTCGACGGACATGGACGTCGCGATCGCCACCCGCGCCCTCGAGATCGCCACCCTTTCCTCCGGACTGCGGCGGGCGATCTCGGAACGGCTCGCCCGCGCCACGTCTTAGAGGTCAACCGGGGAGGGCGGCCAGGCCGTCGACCACGCTCGCGCCGGGGATTCGCAACAGCGCTTCCGGAGCAATCCAGAACTTCCACGAGCGGCTCCCGCCGCCGACGAGCACTTGGTCCAGCGCCATGACACGGCTGTCCACGTAGAGCGGCATCCCGTCGGGCAGGCCGAAGACGGTCACGCCGCCCATCTCCATCCCGGTCAGGCTCCGCGTCTCTTCGGCCGTGGCAAAGGAGAGCCGCTTGACGCCCATGAGCCGGGTCACCATGTGGTTGACGTCGAGGCGGCTCGTCGCGAGCACCAGGCAGGCCGCGTGCTGGCGCGGCTCCTTCTTCGAAGCGACGACGATCGTGTTCCCGGTGCGATCCGGCGGGACGCCGTAATGCGCGCAGAAGGCCGCCGTATCCGCGAGGGCGGGATCGCACGGCATTCGGCGGAACGAAACTCCGAGCGTGGTGAGCGCCTGCTCCACGCGCGCGTCGATCGCCGCGCGTCCGTGCGCTGCCTCGGACGTCACACGAGCACGTCGAGGTTCGCCCGCTCCGTTCGCGCCGGCCGGGCCGACGGGGCGTACGCCTTCCAGGCCTCCGCCAGCCGGCGAATGCCTTCCCGCAGGACTTCCTCTTCCTGCACGAAAGGAATCCGGAGAAACTCCGGAAAGGCGCCGCGAGGAGAGCAGGTCGACCCGGCGACGACGGAGACCCCGTGGCGGAGCGCGACCTCCGCGAACTCCGCCGCGTTGCCGCGCGGCAGCCGCACCCAGAGGCTCAGCCCCCCGGCCGGCTCGTGCCAGCGCCAGTCGGGCAGCCGGCGCTCGAGCTCGCGCGTGGCCAGATTGAGCCGGTCGCCGAGCAGAATGCGCCGGGATTCGCGAATGTCCTCGACGCGGGAGAGCAGGCGGGTCGCGACGGCCTGGCTGATGACGGAGTTGCCGAGGTCGCTCATGACCTTCAGCCGCGCGAGGCTCGCTATCATCGATTCTTCGGCGCGGATCCAGCCGACCCGGAGCCCCCCCCAGATCAGCTTCGATAGCGATCCGATCGTGAGAATCGTACCGGCGCGGGCGTACGCGGCGAGCGGGGGCGGCGGCGGATCGCCGAGGGTCAGGTCGGCGAGCGTGTGGTCCTCGATGATCGGCACGCCGCGGCTCCCGGCCATCTGGACGATCTCGCGCCGGGCGGCCTCCGGAAGGATCGAGCCGAGCGGATTGTGTACGGTCGGCATCAGGTACGCGATGCGCGGGGACTCGCGGAAGAAAGCCTCGCGGAGAGAATCGACCCGCGCGCCGCGTTCCCCCATCGCCACGGGAATCAGCCGGGCGCCCGCCGACGTGAAGACGTCGATCGCGCCGAGATAGGTCGGATCTTCCAGCACGACGGCGTCCCCCGCCTGGAGATAGAGCTGCGCGGCGAGGACGATCGCCTGCTGCGCGCCGTGCGTCACGAGGACCTGCTCGGGCCGCGTCGGGAGACCCGCGCGCTCCAGGTGCGCGGCAATGCCCTCCCGCAGAGGCCTCAGGCCCATCGGCGTATATCCGGGATGGGAGAGCCACGGCGAGAGGTCTTTTCGCGTGTGACGCAGCGCTTCGTCGAGGAACTCGGCCGCTCCCGGAAGATGGGCGCCGAGGAACTCGACCGTCGAGCCCGGGGACTCCACGAGGGAGCGGAACACGGTGTTGCGCTCGAAGGCGTGCGAGGCCCGGACGTCTCGCTCGGTCGGACGCTGGCCGGAACGGTTTCTGCGCATCACCCGCGACCCGCTGCCCTGCCGGCTCTTGAGCCAGCCCTCCTGGCGCAGCTGCTCGTAAGCTCCGACGACGGTCGTCCGGCTGACCGAGAGCGCGCGGGCGAGGGCGCGCTCGGCCGGGAACCGGTACCCCGGGGGGTAGCCGCCGCTCTCGATCGCGTCCTTCAGAGCGGAAGCCAAACGCTGATAGGCCGGGCCTTCGCCCTGCCGCCAGCGCGACAGGCCGCCGACCAGCTCTTGAGCCGTCATCAGTCCAATTCTATCCAACTGGTACTTGAATTGGCACCTGCAAACGAACAATAGTTGCGAAGTCGACTGGATTGGACCGGCAATTGGCCCATGACGTCGGAGCAGAGGGGAGAGTCGCAAGATGCAATTACCCCGCTACGCCTTCTTCAACGGGAAGATCGTCCCCTACGCCGACGCGCGGGTGGGGGTCCTCACGCACGCGCTCAACTACGGAACCGGATGCTTCGCGGGCCTGCGCGGTTACTGGAATTCCGAGGAGAAACAGCTCTTCGTTTTCCGGCCCCGCGACCACTTCCGCCGCTTCCTCGAGTCCGCCCGCCTCCTCGCCATGGAGCTGCCCTTCACGGAGGACGACCTGGTGGAGCACGCGCTGGAGCTCGTCCGGCGCGAAGACCTCAAGACCGACTCGTACATCCGCCCGCTCGCCTTCCTCTCCGACGAGACGCTCGGCGTCCGCCTGCACGACCTGACGCCCGCCGTTTCCATGGTCGCCTTTCCCTTCGGAAAGTACATGGAGAACGACGAGGCCCACCTGACGTTCTCCGCCTGGCTGCGGATCCACGACGGGATGATCCCCGCCCGCGGAAAGATCACCGGCGGCTACGTCAACTCCGCCCTCGCGCGCACGGCGGCCCAGAAGGCGGGCTTCGACGACGCGCTCCTCCTCAACAAGAACGGACACGTGTCGGAAGCGTCCGTCTCGAATTTCTTCATGGTGCGGCACGGCGAGGTCATCACGCCCGCGATCACGGACGACATCCTCGAAGGCATCACGCGTCGGACGCTGATCGGCCTTCTCCGCGACGAGATGGGGTTGAAAGTGATCGAGCGGTCGATCGATCGGACCGAGGTCTACCTGGCGGAGGAAGCGTTCCTGGCGGGCACGGGAGTCCAGATCGTCCCCGTCACCCGGATCGACCACCGCAGGATCGGAAGCGGATCCGCGGGCCGGATCGGTCTCGACTTGAAGCGCCTCTACGACGAGATCGTGCGCGGCCGCATCGAGAAGTACCGATCCTGGTGCCGTCCCGTCTATGCCGCGCAGCCCGCGCCGGTACGCGCGTGAATGAGAATGGCTCCTCAGGTAGGATTTGAACCTACAACCCTCCGGTTAACAGCCGGATGCTCTGCCGTTGAGCTACTGAGGAAAAGAGCGGATCGCGAACGATAACGGAGCCCGCCCGGGGTGTCAACGCCCCGGGGCCGGCTGGTAGGAGACCCAGGCGACCGTCCAGCGATCCTCCGCCGGCACGAGCCGGACCTCGAAACGCCAGGACGAGCCGCTGGGCAGGATCCCTTCCAGGCCGCCGATCTTCCGGACCTTCCCCGAGAGGTCGGCGCGGAACGTTGCGCGCGCCGCGCGCTCGGCCCGCTCGATCGAGAGATCCGAGATCTCGACATCCAGGTTCTCGTAGGCGGCGAAATAGCGCCGCAGCAGCGACTCGACGTCGGCCCTGGCCGCACCTTCCGCGCTCTGAAAGTCCGGCGACAGCATCTCGACGACCGCGGCCGCGTCTCGTTTCTCAGCCGCGGCGACGACGCGACCGATGCTCTCCCGGACCGGGTCGCCGTTCCCGCAGGAGGCCGCGAGCCCGACGAGGAGGCATGAAAAGATCGCGCGCATGAAGCTCAGAAACCGCGCCTCGGTCATGGTCCTCGCTTTCCTCTTGCTCGCCGCGGCCGCCGCGGCGCCTTTGGATGCCGCGGAGAAACCGGGGCTCATCGTCGTGATCACCGTGGATCAGATGCGGACGGATTATCTCGCGCGCTTCCGGCCGTACTTCGGCCGCGACGGATTCAACCGTTTCCTCGAGCGGGGCGCGCAGTTTCCGGAGACCCGCCACCGTCACGCGGTGACGTTCACCGGACCGGGTCACGCGTCGATCGGTACCGGGCTCGACCCGCGAGATCACGGGATCATCGGGAACCGCTGGTACGACGTTCAATCCGGGCACACGCCGTACTGCTCCGAGGACGCGCGCACCGCATGGGTCGGAGCGGAAACGGAGACGCGGAAGATCCCTTGGAAGCCCGCCTCTCCGGTTCAGCTCACCGAGGACTCGCTCGGCGACCGCTTGAAGGAGAAGTTTCCCGGGTCGCGCGTGGTGGCCGTGGGGCTCAAGGACCGCTCGCCGGTCCTGATGGCCGGCCGCAAGGCGGACGCGGCGATCTGGTTCGAGGACCGTTTCGGACGATTCGTGACCTCGACGTACTACCCGCCGCGGCCGAGCCTCCTGAAGTTCAACGAGCGCCTCCCGGAGTTCTTCGCGAAACGCAAGACCTGGGAGCTCTCGGGGAAGATCCCGGCCGCCGCGCTCGAAAAGATCACGTTCGACCCGCCGGAGCTCTACGGCTCCAAGATCGCGGGCCCGGGAGGCACACCGTCGTTCCCCCATCCGCTTCCGACCGTCCGGGCCGTCCTCCACTCGCCCTACGGGGATGATCTCCTCCTGGAGTTCGCCCGCCACGTCATCGAGGACTTCTCGCTCGGACGCCAGGCCGACGGCCACCCGGACCTGCTCTTCATCGGCATGTCGTCCACGGACTACTACGGCCACAACTTCGGCCCCGACTCGAAAGAGATCGCCGAGGGCATCGTCCGGCTCGATGCGACACTGGAGTCGTTCTTCCGCTGGCTGGACGCGAGAGTCGGCGCGAACCGTTCGCTGATCTTCCTGACCGGCGATCACGGCGTCCAGCCGATCCCGCAGGTCGCCCTCGCGAAGCACCGGAAGGCGACAGGCCGCGACGACCGCGACCTCGCGGGGCGCGTGGACTTCAACAACGGCCCGGGGGACGCGGCGACGGTGGCGCAGGTCTCGGAGCCCCGCCGCCGCCTGGAACAGTCGCTCGCGAAGAAGTACGGCTACGCGCTCCGGATGGACGCGCCGAACGCTGCCGAGAGCGTCGTTCTCCTTTTCGAGGAGCCTTCTCTCTATCTCAACCGGGCGGCCCTCGCGCGGCGGGGGATCGCGCTCGAGCGGGTCAAGCAGGACGTCCGGGACTGGGCGAAGAGGGTGCCGGGGGTCCTCACGGCGTACACGAACACCGAGATCCTGAACGGGCTCCCCGCGACCGCCCCCCACGCGCTGCCGGTCGAGCGCTCGTTCCGGCCGGACCGGTCGGGCGACGTCTTCGTGATCCTCAAGCCTGGCTGGATGTGGTCCTACGGGCGCGACGCCGGAACGACCCACGGGCAGCCCAACGACGACGACGCCAGGGTCCCGCTGCTCGCGTGGGGCGCCGGGGTGCGGGCCGGGTCCTGGGACGCGCGCGTCTCGCCCTTGTCGATCGCCCGGACCGTGGGGGCGCTGCTCGGCTTCGAAGCCGGGGCAGCGGACGCGGAGATCCTCCAGCCGGTTCTGGGACGCGACATGGGCCTCAAGAAGGTCGCCGCCGCCCGATGACTTCCGAGGCGGCGGAGCCTCCGGCTGCTGGCGCAGGAGGATGACCGCGACGGGGCCCGGCGGCCGCTACCGGGCCTGGTGCGGCGCCGGGAGTCCCAAACGGCCCGTGAAGAGCGGTCGCTCGACGCGCTCGGCGCGGGGTGATTCCTTCGGAGCGGCGGAGGGCTTTGCATCGAGCGGCCAGAACATGGGAATCAGGATCATCGCCACGACGAAGACCAGCACCGTGAGAGGCGCCCCGACTCTCGCGAAGTCGAAGAACTTGTAGCGGCCCGGTCCATAGACCAGCAGGCAGGATGGCTCGAGCGGCGTCAGGAACGAGCAGGACGCGGCGAAGGTCACCGCCATCACGAGAGAGCGGGGATTCAGCTCGAGCTGCCGCGCCACCGTGATCGCCACCGGAAGGACGACGAGGGCGGCTGCCTGGTTGGACATGGGTTGCGTCAGGATGATGGTCAGGAAAAAGAACCCCGCGAGAACTGCCATAGGCCCAAGGGGACGTGCCAGTTCGACGATTCCGCCGGCGAGAAAAGCGGCTGCGCCCGATTTCTCCATGGCCAGGCCGAAGGAGATCATGCAGGCGATCATCACGAGCAGGTGCCACGGCACCGCCTCATACGCTTCCTGAGTCGTTACGCATCGCGTCAGAACGAGAAGGAGGCCGCCCAGGAGAAACGCGACCGGGAGGGAGACCGCACCCGAGGCGCCGAGCAGAATCGAGAACACGAATATGCCGCCGGCGAGTTTTCCACGGCCGCTGCGCGGATGATGTCCCGACACGTCTTCCAGGAGCATGAGATCTTCACCCTCGCGCAGGCGCCTGAAGTCCTCCGAATGGCCCTGGAGGAGGAGCACATCGCTCGCCTTGAGCCTCTGTCGCGAGATCTTCTCGATCCGGTCGGCGCCCCCGGCGGTATGGAGGGCCAGAGCGGTCAGCCCGAAACGCTCCCGAAAACTCGATTCCTCGAGGGTCCGTCCCACTAGATCCGAGCGTGGGAAGACCATCGCCTCCATCATGCGGACGTCCTCCGACTGAAGGTCGAAATCGGAGAGCTTGACCTCCGGACGGATGTCGATCCCTTCCCGGTCCTTGACGGAAAGGATGTCTTCCGCCTTTCCCTCGATGATCAAAACGTCCCCCTCTCGCAATTGCGCTCGGGGGCCTGGCGCGAGAATGCGATCCTTGTCGCGAACGATCCCGATGACGTTCAGGTTCGCCGCGCCGAGACCGCTCTGCGCAAGGGTCTTTCCGGCCAGGCGGGACCCGCGCGTGATCACCGCCTCTGAGAGGTAGCGGCGCAAGTCGTACTGGCCGGTCATTTCCGGCTGGGAGCGGTCCGGTAGAAGCCGGGGCGCCACAAAGAGCACGTACATCAGACCCACGATGGCGATGCACGCTCCGACGGCGGTCATCTCGAAAAACCCGATCGGCTCGAGGCCGTAGCGGGGAAGCTGGCTGGAGACCAGAAGGTTGGTCGAAGTGGAGATGACCGTCAGACCGCCACCGAGAAGGGCCGCGAAGGCCAGAAGCATCAGCACTCGGGAAAGCGGCACGGCCGCCCTTCGCGCGATTCCGATCACGATCGGCAAAAACACCGCGGTCCTCTCGGTGTTGGAAAGGCCCACGCCGAGGGCTGTGACCACCGGGAGAACGAAGCGGAGCAGGCGATTCGGGTTCTTCCCTCCGAGTCCAGCCAGACGCAGGCCGAACCGCTCCACGACTCCTGTCTTCACGACTCCCGTCGTGAGAACGAAGAGGCCGATCAGGACGATGATCGTCGTGTCACCGAACGCCGCGATGGCGTCTTTCGCGGAGAGAATTCCCGGGATCGTCAGGAGCAAAAGGACGATGAGCCCGACGATGTCGACGGACAGGTAGTCCCAAATGAACAGGCCGAGGGCGACGACCAGAAGTAAGAGGACGTAAGCGATTGCGAAGGTCATTGACTCGACGCTTACGAGGCGCCGGCCAGTGCGCGGACCCGGACGGTCCGCCGCCGCGGGCCGTCGAGCTCGATCAAAACGATTCCCTGCCAGCGGCCGAGGCCGGGCTTGCCCTTTTCCAGCGGGACGAGGCAGGAGACGCCGATCGCCTCGGAAAGGAAGTGGGCGGGCGAGTTTCCCTCCCCGTGCTCGAATCGGACGTCCGGGACCCATTTCGCGAGCGCGCGCTCGACGTCCGTGGCGACTTCGGGATCCCACGTTTCCCCGACGGTGACCGCCGCCGTCGTGTGAGGAACGGAGACGAGGAGCGCGCCGGTCTCGACGGCCAGCTCGCCGGCCGCCTGCTCGACGTCACGCGTGATGTCCACGCGTTCGATCTTTCGTGTGGTCTTGACCTGGAACTCGCGCACCTTCGACACGGGATCACCTCGGATAGAGCACGCGGTACGACTCCGCATAGAGCATCACGCGGCGCACGTATTCCCGCGTTTCGTAAAAGGGATGCGACTCCAGGAGCTCATCATCTGCGAGGCTCGGATTCTCTCGCAAGATTCTGGCCATGCGCGTGGGCCCCCCGTTGTAGGCGGCGAGCGCGAAAATCAGCTTCCTGTCGAACCGATCGAGCAGCTGCCGGAGGTAGGCGGCGCCGAGCCGCACGTTGACGTCCGGATCGTAGAGGAACGCCCGGCGGTACCGCACGCGCAGAACGGACCGGACGAGCGTCTGAGCCGTCGCCGGCATCAGCTGCGTCAGCCCAATGGCCCCCGCCCGCGAGCGCGCTCCGGCGTCGAACACGCTCTCCTGCCGGACGAGCGCGCGCAGGACGGAGGGATCCAGTCCGTGCTCCGTCGCCGCGTTCGTCAGGAGCTCGCCCGAGGGGAGCGGATAGTGCAGCCGTCGCCACCCGTCCGGCACCCGGCCCTCCTCGGCCGTGCCGATCTCCGGGAAGGCGCGCTTCACGGCGAGCGCGGCCGGCAGAAAGCGTCCCAGCGCGAACTCCGCCTCCGCGACGCGCAAATCGCGGCCGCGCGTCGGCTCGAGCGCGCGCGCGTCGGCGGCTGCCTGCTCGAACATGCGTAGCCGCAGCAGCTCGTCCACGCGCCGGTAGCGCGCCGTGGCCGTCGTCGGATCGGGCAATGGCGCGAGCGTGACCTTCCGGAAGCTGCGGATGCGGCGCCGGGCGAAGAGCGCGTGGATGTCGGCGGGGTCGGCGGAGGCGACTTGCCGGAAAACGGCGGACGCCTCCGCGGCCCGGCCTTCCCGCTCGAGGCATCGCCCGCGCCAGTACGCCAGGCGGCGGTCTCTCCAGACGTCCTCGTACACGGCCTCGAGAGATTCGATCCGGCGGCGCGCTTCGAAGAAACGACCCGCGCGATAGCTGCGCCACGCGAGGTGCCAGAGGGACTCGAAGCCCGCGATCGTTCCGCGCTCCTCCCGGTTCAGCGCCGCGGCCACTTCGAGGCCCGACTCGAAGTCCTCGAGCTCCTCCGCGATCCGGACGAGGCGCTCACGGGCGGCCTTGCGGGTGGCGCGCGGCGCGTCGGCGGCGGTCAGCGAAAGGAGCGCCCGCCGAAGCTCGGCCACCCGGGGATCGGCGGCGGCGAGGGCGTCGTCCCGGGGGCCGCGGATGCGCGCCAGCGCGATGTCGTTCCGCAGCAGACGGCCTTCCGCGAACTCGGCCGCGGCAGCCGGGGGGATGGCCGCGGCCGTCCGCTCTGCGTCCCGCGGTTTGCCCGAAGCGAGCTGGCCGCGCGCCAGGGCGAGGAGCATCGCGGGGCGTTCGGACGCGGGCCAGGCCGACGAGGGGACGGCCAGGATCATCCGAACACCCCGCTTCGCGTCGCCGGCGAGGATGAGGGCCCTTCCCCGGCGCGCGCGATCGGCGGGCGCCAGCCGCCTTTCCTCACGGCGCATTGCGTTGCGGGCCGCTGCCGGAGTCGAAGCCGCGGCATCGGCGCGCGGGGCCCGCAGCAGGAGGTCTCGCGCCGCCGAGTGCGCGGAAGCGGGGCGGCGCAGGACCCCGGCGAGGCGGATCCGCTCGAAGGCGAGCCCCTCGAGCTCGCTGCGGGGAGCGCCGCCGGACGCCTTCTCCAGGATCCCCAGCGCCTCCGCGCCGCGCCCGCTTTTTTCGAGCTGCGCGGCGAGGTCGCGGGCGATCCGGGGCCGGACGGGACGCGACTCCTCGAGCTCGAAGGCGGTTCGCCACGCGGCGACCGCCTCGGGGCCGCGCCCGGCAGCCGCGAGCAGCCGCGCGAGGCGGTCGTGCCGGTACGCTTCGAGACCGATCGACGCGGCCGGCGCTTTCCGCATTCTCTCGATGCCCGCGGCGAAAGCACCTCGGTTCAGGTCGTCACCCGCCAGCAGAAAAGCGGCTCGCGCCTCCCAAGCCGGCTGGCCGGCCTGACGCAGCACTTCGGACAGAACGGTTTCGGCCTGGGCGCGGTCCCCCGCTTCGAGCAGGTCCGCGGCCCGGGCGAACTCCGCGTCGAAGTCGCGCGTGACGGGACGCAGACCGACGTCGGCGTTCGCCAGCCGGGCGGCCGCCAGCCAGAGGGCCGTCGCCGCGAGGGTCGCGCGGCGGCGGAACCGCTCAGACGGGAAGCGCGGGATACGGGGAGGGACGGGGCTTCAGAGACCGAGCGCTTCGCGACGGCCGTCCGCGAGGATGCGCACCATCTCTTCGTAGAAGAAGTTCGAATTCGACCGCACGTCCTGCGGTATGCGCTCGTCGTACATCTGCCGGCTCCGGTCGATGTCCTCGCGCAGCCGGGAGTAGAGGTCGCCGCGCTGGCGGCCTTCGAGCACAGCGCGTTCGTTGTAGAGCTTGATCTCCGAGACGAGCAGGCGCGCGAAGCGGCGCGCCTCTTCGCGCCGTTCGTCTCCTTCGAGCGGCGCGAGCGGGCCGGCCAGGCGGCGCGTCGAGGTCGAAGGAGGCGGCAGCGGACCTTCGGGAGACGGCTCCATGGAGCGCGGCGGCTCCATCGAGGCCGGCATCGGCGGCGGCTCGACGTCCGCCTGCCACGAGCCCGTGGCCGTGGGAGGCGGCGTCGGCGCGGGCTCGGGAGGAGGAGCGGCGGGCTGCTCCGGCGGGGGGGCGGAAGCGAAGGAGGGAGGCTGCGCTTCCGCCGCGGCCGGCTCCGCCTCCTCCGCGAGCTCGAACTCGCGGGCGGCTTCCGCGGCCGGGGGTTCGGACGGGACGGGTGGAGGAGCCGGCGGCGCCGGTGGAGGCGCGGGCCGCGGTTCCGGAGCCCGCTCGGGCGCCCGCTCCGGCTCGGCCGCGCTCCCGGAGTCGAGGCGCTCCATCGGCTTGAGCGAAGGGGACGGCCGGAGCCGGCGGGAGGCAAGGCGGTCCACGACGGTGCCCGCGAGGTACGTCAGAAGAGCAACCGTCTCCGGGTGGAAGGTCTCCTCTTCCCCTGCGGCGCAGTCCGCGTAGACCAGTCCCGAGATCTTCTCCCGGACCACCATCGGAACGAGGATCGCTTCTGATACGTCCCCCGCGTCCAGAGCGCGAGACAGAACGTTGTCCCGGCCGAGGCGAACGGCCGCTCCGTCGAGAGCGCAGCGCAGCGTCTCGTCGCCCGCCGCGACGGAGACATTCCGGACCGCTTCGTCGTCTCCTCCGCGGTTGGAAAACCCGACCGCCTTCCACGCTTCGAGCGATGCGCCGCGGGAAACGAAAAGGACGGCCCGCGAGCCGTGCCGGCCGCAGAGGTCCAGGAACCGGCGGAGGACCTCGACCTGGTTTTCGCCGGCGTCGAGCGTCCGAACGTCCTCGATGTCAACCTGTCCCGACGCGGGCGGTCGGGATGCATCGGAAGGCTCCGCAGCCGCTTGCGGCGGGGCGAGGAGCTCCTTGGGCACGACGCCCGTGAAGTCCTGGTCGAACCGGGTGAGGAACCCGGCCCAGCGGCGGTCCGCCTCCAGACGCAGGCGGTCGAACTCGTCCCGCAAGGCTGCGAAGCGTTCGAGCAGCCGCCGCTCGATTTCGGCCTCCAGTTGCCGGAGGCGCTCTTCGGTCTCGCTCAAGTCCTTGCATTATGCGACACGAAGGACTGAACCGGCCCGCCGGACGGGCGAAACCCCAATGAAACGGGGCGTTTCGTTGACAGGGAAAACGGGCCCCACTATCATGCTTCGCTCGTTTGCCCGGGGTGAAGGGGGTGAGTGTTCGTGCCGCTGGTCCACGTGAAAGAAGACGAATCCTTCGAGAACGCCATGCGGCGCTTCAAGAGAAAGTGCGAGAAATCCGGAATCCTCTCGGAACTGAAGAAGCGCCAGCATTACGAGAAGCCGAGCGCCAAGCGCAAGCGCAAGGCGATCCAGGCCCGCAAGAAGATGCTTCGCAAACTGTCGGAGGAACGTCGGGCCACTCCCTAGATAACCGTCTTCCGGGGGACGACGTCGAACGGCGCTCGCTCGAGCTCGACGTCGTCCTCCAACTCGCGGCCCATCTCGCGCGGACCCCACCCGGCCGCTCCCTCATCGAAGCCCTCGGACCCCGCTCCACGGAAGCGGAAGTCCGCGAGGCGCTCGCGGAGACGGCCGAGGCGTGGTCCTTCCGGATCGCCCACGGGCGGCTCTCCCTCGCCGGCGTCGTCGACGTCGCCCCGATCCTCGCCGAGCTCGAGGAGAGCGGCGGCGCGGGATCGCCGGAACAGTTCCGCCCGATCCTCGCCCTCGCCCGCGCCGCGCAGGCCGCCCGCAAGGCGCTCGAGCCGGCGGAGACGCCCCGCCTCGCCGCCCGCCGCGAGTCCCTGCCGCGCTTCGAGGACCTCCTCAGGCAGGCGCGCGCGATCTTCGCGCCGGAAGGCGGGCTGCGCGACGACGCCTCACCGGAGCTCTCCGCGATCCGGCGGCGGCTGCGCGGACGCCGCGGAGAGATCCAGCGCGAGCTCGAACGCATCCTCGAGGCCCGGCGCGAGCTCATCAACGAAGCCCTCGTCGTCCTGCGCAACGACCGCTATTGCATCCCCGTGGTGGCTTCCGCGAGGGCGCGGATGCCCGGCATCGTGCACGACCGTTCGGGCTCGGGACAGACGGTCTTCGTCGAGCCGATGGAGATCATCGAGCCGAACAACGAGCTCGCGCTGCTCGCCTCGGAGGAGCGGCGCGAGGTCGAGAGGATCCTGGCGCGTTTCGGACGCGCGGTCCTCGAAGCGCGGGCGGAGCTCCGGCAGGCCCTCTCCGTCCTCGCGGAGCTCGACGCGCTGGAAGCAAAAGTCGAGTTCGGGGAAATTTCCGGCGGGCGGATCCCGGAGATCTCCGAAGAGGGCGAGTGGGTGCTCGTCGGAGCGCGCCACCCCCTGCTCGACGCGCGTCTCGCGCCGCTGCGCCGCCGGGTTCTCGGGGAGACGCGCGCCGCCCGCGACGCGGTCCCCCTCGACCTGGCTCTCCCGGCCACGACCCGGCTGCTCGTCGTCTCCGGCCCAAACGCCGGCGGCAAGACCGTCGTCCTCAAGACCGCCGGCCTCTTCTGCCTGCTCGCGCAGTCCGGCTTCCCGGTCCCCGCCGGGGGGGGAACGCGCTTTCCGGTCTTCCGGGCGATCCGGACCGAGATCGGCGACGCGCAGCAGATCCTCTCGGACCGCTCGACCTTCTCCTCCTCCATGGAGACGCTCTCCGGGATCCTGGACCATGCCGCTCCGGGGACGCTCGCGCTCGTTGACGAGATCGGCGCCGCGACCGATCCGGAGGAGGGCAGCGCCCTGTCCGTCGCGTACCTGGAGTCCTACCTGGACCGGGGCGGAAGCGCGATCGTCACGACGCACCTCTCGGCCATCAAGAGCTTCGCCACGGGCCGCGCGGATGCGCTCCTCGCCGCCATGGAGTTCGACGAGGCCACGGGACGCCCGACTTACAGGATGCGGCCCGGCCTCTCCGGCCGCAGCCGCGCGATCTCCGTGGCGCGCGAGCAGGGGCTTCCCGAGGAGGTCCTCGACCGGGCCTTGTCCATCCTCGGGGAGGCGTGGAAGCGCCGCGAGGCGACCGAAACGGAAGCGGAGGAGCTCCTCGACGGCCTCCGGCGCCAGCAACGCGCCGCAGCGGAAGCGCTCGACGAAGTCCGGAGGGTTCGGGAAAAGCTGAACGCCGAGAAAGAGAGCCTGGAGCGCGAGAAGACGCGGATCCTGCGCGAGGGGCTCGACCGGTTCGAGCGATCCCGCCGTGAGCTCGCCCGCCGCGTGGACGCCGCGATCGCAGAGATGCGGCAAAAACGGGCTTCCAGGCCCGAGCCCGCCGGCGCCGCTGAGATCCTCCGCGAAGCGGAGATCGGAGTCTCGGACGACCTGATCGAGCAAGCGCGGGCCCAGGCGCTGACGCGCTCGGCCGCGCTCGGCGCGGGAGATTCAGCCCGCATCCGAGGCCTCCAGACCGTCGGGACGATCTCTTCGCTGGAAGGCGACGTCGCCTGGCTGTCCGTGGAAGGGAAGCGCGTTCGGGTTCCGCGGGCGGAGCTGGAGCCGGCGGGCGCGCCGCGCTCGGCCCCCGCCGTCGAAGTCCGGACTGCCGCGCCGCCGCGTCCGGAGGAAGCGCCCACGCGGGAGATCAACGTCATCGGCCGGCGCCTGGAGGAGGCGATCGGCGAGGTGGACAAGGCCCTCGACGACGCTCTTCTGTCGGGAGCGGGCCGCATGCGCGTCATCCACGGACACGGGACGGGCCGCCTGCGCAGCGGCCTGCGGGAGCACCTGCGCCAGCACCCGGCCGTCGAGAAGGTCCGGTCGGCCGAGGCCCGGGAGGGGGGCAACGGCGCCACGATCGTGGAGCTCGGATGAGCGACCTCGACATCAACGACGGCGTGCTCGCGCAACTGCGCTCCGCCGCCGACATCGTGGAGGTCATCGGAGACCACACGCGGCTGAAGAAAGCGGGCCGCTCGTGGAAGGGCCTCTGTCCCTTCCACAACGAGCGGACGCCGTCGTTCACCGTGGACCGCGACAAGGGCCTCTACCACTGCTTCGGCTGCGGGGCGGGCGGCGACGTCATCCACTTCGTCCGGCAGGCGGATCGGCTCGACTTTCCCGAGGCGGTGGAAGTCCTCGCCGAGCGCTTCGGCGTGACGATTCCCCGCCGCGCCGTCCGCGGACCGCGCGATGAGCGGCGCGAGAAGCTTCTCGACGCGATCCGCGGCGCCCACCAGTTCTACGCGCGCGAACTCGCGCGCGGCGGGAACAAAGCGGCGGCGTACCTCGAGGCGCGCGGCGTCCCGCGGGAGCTCTGGACCCGGCTCGGAATGGGCTACGCCCCGGACGCCTGGGAGTCACTTGCCCGGGCGCTCGGGCCCGCTTTCCCCGAGAGCCTCCTGGTGGATGCGGGTCTCTTGCAGCCGCGCCCGGAGGGACGGGGCGCCTATGACCGTTTTCGCGACCGCCTCCTTTTCGTCGTGCGCGACGAGCGCGGACGGCCGGTCGGCTTCGGCGGGCGCGCCCTGGCGCGCGACGCCGAGCCGAAGTACCTCAACTCCCCGGAGTCTCCGATCTTCGCGAAGAAGCGGCTGCTCTACGGTCTTTCCGAGGCGCGGGAAGCGATCCGGCGCCGGGAGCGGGTCATCGTCGTCGAGGGGTATTTCGACCACCTCGCGCTCGTGATGGCCGGGCTGGACGAGGTGGTCGCCACGATGGGCACGGCCCTGACCCCTGAACAGGCGGAGAGGCTCCGCCGGCTCGCTTCGGAAGTCGTCTTCTGCTACGACGGAGACGCCGCGGGACGCGCCGCCGTCCGGGGAGCCCTGCCCCATCTGCTCGCGCAGGGGGTTTCGGTGTCCGTCGCCGCGATGCCGCCGGACGAAGATCCCTGGGACGTGCTGTCCAGGGGAGGGGGCTCAGCGCTCGCCTCGCGGATCGACGAGGCGGCCCGGTACCTGCCCTGGCTCTTCGGGGAGCTGCGACCGGCCGATTCCTCGCTTTCCTCCGTCGAGAAGAAAGAGAGGACCCGTCAGATTCTGGACATCCTCAAGGCAATACCGGATCAGATCCTCCGCTACGAGGAGACGAGAAAGGTGTCGCAAGAGGTGTCCATACCCATCGAGGTGCTGTGGGAAAAGCCGCAGGGAAAGCCCCCCGGGCCCCCCCCGGCCCAGGGAACGGGCGGGAATGGCGGGCTGTTATCTTCGGGGGAGATACCTGTCCTCGAACGCCGGATCCTCCAGATCCTCGCGGCAGGCGGTTATAACTCCTTGATTTTGAGTACTTTGAGAGATGACTTCCTGACGCACCCGGGCGTGAAGCGGGTGGTCACGGCCATCCGGGAAGCGGATCCGACCGCCGAATCTATTGATTTCCAAAGGCAAATCGACCACCTTAAGGAAGAAAGTGACAAATCGCTCCTAACCCGTCTGGCGCTCGAGGAGGGGACCGAGCCGACGGAACAGGAGGTCGCGCGGCTGCTGCAGCGGCTCGAAGGGCTCTTCCTCGACCGGAAGAGCGCTGCCTTACAGGCAGAAATCGACCGGGCGCAGGCGGCGGAAAGACCGCAGCCGGAAATGGACGACCTACTGACCCGTAAGCAGGAGCTCAAGCGTCGGAGCGCCGAGATTACGAAATCGCGGAAAGGAAAAGACCTTGGCAATTGAGGAAAAGTTTCCGGAAGTCGGGGTGCTGCTGAAGGGCGGCAAGGAGAAGGGCTACCTCCTCTACGAGGAGATCCACACGATCCTCTCCGACGAAGCGACGGCCGTCCCCGACGAGCTCGAACAGGTCTACGAGCGTTTCTTCGATCTCGGCATCGAGATCGTGACGGATCCGGACCGCGCGGCGCGCAAGCGGGCGGCGCACGAGGCGGAGACCGCCGAGGAAGCCCGGGAGGCCGTCGAGAAGACGAACGACCCCGTGCGGATGTACCTGCGCGAGATGGGGACCGTCAAGCTCCTCGACCGCGAGGGAGAGGTGCGCATCGCCAAGCGCATCGAGCAGGGCGAGGCGAAGATCTACCAGGCGCTCGCGAACAACCCGGTCGTGCTCGAGGAGATCCTGAAGCTCCTCGAGAACGTCGGCCGGGACGCCCGGATGGTCAACGAGCTGGTCAACCTCTCCGAGGAGGACGAGGAAGACCTGGACGAGCGCGCCACGCAGCGCATCGAGAACGTCCTCGGGAGCTTCAAGAAGATCGCCGCCCTGGACAAGGACATCAAGCGGATGAAGTTCAAGGCGCGCACGATCAAGAAGGGCACCAAGGCCCTCGCGCGCATCGAGGCGTCCATCGACCGGAAGATCGCCGAAATGGCGAAGCTCATCCGGGCCGCGGATTTCACGCCCGCGGTCCTCAACCGCGCGATCGGGATCCTCAAGGACATCGACCGGCAGATGGCGGTGCCCGAGAGCACCATCCGGCAGGACACGGCGACCCTGAAGAAGGAGAAGAACCCGACCCGTCTGGACTTCTACAAGCGGCGCATCACCAAGTACCGCAAGTCGCTGCGGGAGCTGGAACAGAAGTTCGGGGTCTCCCACGAAGACGTCAAGAAGACGCTCCGAATGGTGCGGGAGGGGGAGGAGGAAGCCGACCAGGCCAAGCACGAGCTCATCGTGGCGAACCTGCGGCTGGTCGTCTCGATCGCGAAGAAGTACACCAACCGCGGGCTCCAGTTCCTCGACCTGATCCAGGAGGGAAACATCGGTCTGATGAAGGCGGTCGAGAAGTTCGAGCACCGCCGCGGCTACAAGTTCTCCACCTACGCGACCTGGTGGATCCGCCAGGCGATCACGCGGGCGATCGCCGACCAGGCCCGGACCATCCGGATCCCGGTCCACATGATCGAGACGATCAACAAGCTCACGCGCACCTCCCGCTCGCTCGTCCAGGAGCTCGGCCGGGAGCCCAACGCGGAGGAGATCGCCAAGCGCATGGACATGCCGGTCTCGAAGGTCCGCAAGATCATGAAGATCGCGCAGGAGCCGATCTCGCTCGAAACGCCGATCGGCGAGGAAGAGGATTCGCATCTCGGGGACTTCATCGAGGACCGCGGGGTCCTGTCGCCGATCGACGCCGTGCTCGTCTCGAACCTGCAGGACCAGACGCGCCGGGTGCTCAAGTCGCTCACCCCGCGCGAGGAACAGGTCCTCAAGATGCGCTTCGGGGTCGGGGACGGCTCCGAGCACACCCTGGAAGAGGTCGGTCGGTCCTTCAACGTCACGCGCGAGCGGATCCGCCAGATCGAGTCCAAGGCGCTGCGCAAACTGCGGCACCCGTCGCGAGCGAAGAAGCTCAAGCCGTTCCTCGAGACCATCCGATAACGTCGCTTCCGCTCGTTCGGGGCCTGCCTCCGGCACCGCCGAGCGGCTCGGGGATCTCCCTCGACCGCTCGCCTTGCCCCGATCCCGCTTTCGCTCCCGCGGCGCGAGGCTCCTCCGAGGGCGGAGACTCCTCGCGCCGCGCACCGGGACCGCGTCGCTACCTTGCGCTTTTGTGATCGCTGCCAAGCGGGGAGCGCTTTTGTTATATTTCGGAGCGAACCGCGCCGGGGTCCATAGCTCAGCGGTCTAGAGCCACCGGCTCATAACCGGTCAGACCTCGGTTCGAATCCGAGTGGACCCACCACGGAGAATGGAAAAGGAAAACGGGGAGCTTTGAGGGTTCATAAACGCGCACGAAACGAAAGGGTCAGCGGGGAAAGTAAAGGGCGTCCTGTATTCAGGACGCCCTTTTTGACGGCGCCGGAAGCCGCGCGCTCGGCTCCCGCCTGCCCCGCCCGATCCGGTCCACTCCTCCTCGAGGCGGTGCGGTGAACGTACTCGATCAGCTCTACCGGCTCCAGGACCGCATCCGTTTCGTCCAGACGCGCGAAAAAGAACGCGACACCATCCCCTCCGACCTCGTCGAGGTGGACAAGGCCTATCAGGAGAAGGTCGAGACGATCGGCGGCCTGCGCACGCGGCTGCAGGAGGCCGAACGCGAGTGCCGGCGGGCGGAAGCGGACCTGTCGGACCTCCGGGAGAAGCACAAGAAGTACCAGTCGCAGCTGCGCAACGTGCAGTCCAGCCGCGAGTACGGGGCCGTCCTGAACGAGATCGACGGAGTGGATCGGTTGATCCGTACGACCGAAGATCGGGTCCTCGCGCTCGAAGAGGAAATGGAGCAGGCGCGCAAGGACCTGTCCCAGCGGCAGGAGAACCTGCCGGGGGAGACCGAGGAGCACGAAGACAAGCTCAAGGGCTGGCGCGTGACACAGAGGGAGATTGATGCGGAGCTCGTCTCCGCGAAGGAAGAAATCGCCCGGCTCGAAGCGGAGATCGCGCCCAAGGAACGGGCCGAGTTCCACCGGCTCCTCGAGAAGAAGGGGGGCGTCGCGATCGCGCGGGTCTCCGGAGGTTCCTGCTCCGCGTGCCACGTGAAGATCCGTCCCGCGGCGCTCCAGATACTGAAGGCCGGCCGCGAGGCGACCTACTGCGACAGTTGCAAGAGGATTCTTTACTACGATCACTCAGGGTCGTAGTCGTGAAATTCCGCGCTTACATCGACGGCGCTTCGCGCGGCAACCCCGGGCCTTCGGGCGCCGGCGTTTACGTCCCTCCGCGCGGAGAACAGCCCGAGGAAGAGCATTTCGAGCCGCTCGGCCGCGCGACGAACAACGTCGCCGAATATCGCGCCCTGCTGCTCGCGCTGACGCGCGCCGAGGAGATCGCCGCCGACGAGGTCGAGATCCTGTCGGACAGCCTGCTCCTCGTCGAGCAGGTCAACGGCCGGTTCCGGATCAAGGCGCAGCATCTCAAGCCGCTGCTCGAAGAGGCGGTCCAGCGCGCGAAGCGATTCCGGCGTTTTTCGCTGAGCCACGTCCGCCGCAAGGAGAACGAACGGGCCGACCGTCTCGCCAACCTCGGCGCGGACGCCAGCGAAAGGCCCGACATCGGGCCGTGACCGCTCCGGGCTCCGGAATCGCGGAGCGCCTGCAGGACATTCGGGACCGGATCGCCCGGGCCGCCGCGCGGGCCGGACGGGACCCTTCGAGCGTATCGCTGCTCGCCGTGTCCAAGGGGCAGCCCGTCGGCCGCGTGCGCGAGGCGGCCGCCGCCGGGCAGCAGATCTTCGGGGAGAACCGTGTCCAGGAGGGGATCGGGAAGATCGAGGCGCTCCAGGGGGAGCTTCCGCAGGTCGTCTGGAAGCTGATCGGCCCTCTCCAGACGAACAAGGCGAAAGCGGCGCTACAATACTTTTCAACGGTGGAAAGCCTAGATCGGGAAAGACTTGCTCTGCGTCTGGAGAGCCTCCTGGCGGAGACCGGGCGCACGCTCCCTGTTCTGCTTGAGATCAATCTGGCCTCCGAAGCCACCAAGTCCGGCGTGCTCACGAACGAGGCAGAAAATCTCGCGGCCGCGTGCCTCGCGCTTCCCCACCTGGACGTCCGCGGGCTGATGGCGGTCCCGCCGTATGCCGAGGATCCCGACGCCTCCCGCCCCCACTTCCGCCGTCTGCGCGAAACCCGCGACCGGCTGGCGGAGCGGTTCGGCCGGGAAATGCCCGAGCTGTCCATGGGAATGAGCCACGACTTCGAGGTCGCCGTCGAAGAAGGATCCACGGAAGTCCGCATCGGGACCGCCCTTTTCGGCGCGCGGGAGACCGCATGAACGTCGGCGGCTCCTTCCTCGCCGCGATCCTCGAGGTCGTCTTCATCATCCTGACCATGATCCAGTGGCTCGTCATCGCCGCGGCGCTCATCTCCTGGGTCAGCCCGGACCCGCGGAATCCCATCGTGCAGTTCCTCTACCGCGTGACCGAGCCGATCCTGCGCCCGTTCCGCCGGCTCCTTCCGCCCGGCCGCACGGGGGGCATCGACCTCTCTCCCATCCTCGTCATCCTCTTGATCGTCTTCCTGAAGATCTTTCTCTCCCGGCTCTTCCTCACCTCGCCGCGGGTGATCTAGTCTAGGAGGTTTTCGTGATGCCCCCTCGTCTGACGCCACTGGAGATACAGAAGCGCGAGTTCGCGCCGAAGTGGAAGGGGATCGATCCCGTCGAGGTCGAGTCGTTCCTCGCGATGGTCGCCGAAGAGATGGAGGAGCTCGCCCGCCGCAACGCGGACATGGAGACGCGCGTCCGCCATCTCCAGGAAGAGAACGCGGAGCACCGCGAGCGCGAGCGGATCCTCAAGGAGACGCTCGTGACCGCGCAACGCGCCTCCGAGGACCTGAGGATGGCGGCGCAGAAGCAGGCCGAGCTGATCGTCCAGGAGGCGCAGGACGCGGGCGAGCGGCTGACCCACAACGCGATGCAGCGGGCGGCGGAGATCGAGAAGGCGATCCACGAGCTGAAGATCCAGCGGACGAACTTCCGCCTGCAGCTCCAGAAGATGATCGAGCTCTTCCAGCAGGTGCTCGACTTCGACCGCGACGAGGACGAGAAGGACCGGCCGCTCTCCTACATGACCCGGAAGCCAAAAGGGGAAGTCGATAGTCGGTAGTCGAGAATCGGGCGCCGCCGGTTCCGCGTCCGTCCCCTCCCATTCCATCGCCATCCGCAACGCGGCCACCCTGGCCACGCCCCTCGGCCGTTCGGCGCGCCGCGGCGCCGCCCAGCGGGAGATCCTGCGGATCCGCAACGCAGCGCTGCGCCTCGAGGGGGACCGGATCGCCTTTGCGGGGTCCGAGGCGGACTACGCCCGCGAGTATCGGGACCGGCCGGCGGCGGAGACGGTGGACGCCGCCGGGGGGACCCTTCTGCCGGGCCTCGTCGACGCGCACACGCACCCGGTGTGGGCGGGCGACCGCGGCGAAGAGATCGGACGACGGCTCGCGGGCGAAAGCTACTCCGACATCGCGCGCGCGGGCGGCGGGATCCTGGCGACCGTGCGGGCCACGCGCGCGGCCCCGGATGAGGCTCTCCGGGAGACCGTCCGGGCGAGGCTCGCTCGGATGGTCGCGCACGGCACGACGACCGTCGAGGCGAAATCCGGATACGGCCTGACCGCGGAGCAGGAGCTCCGATCGCTGCGCCTCCTCCGGGACCTCCGGGACGACCGCCTGCCGCGGATCGTGCCGACGCTCCTCGCCGCGCACGAGGTTCCCCCCGAGCTGCGGGAGCGGCGCGGCGAATGGGTGCGCATCGTCGCGGAGGAGATCGTGCCCGCGGCGGGCCGGGAAAAGCTCGCCCGCTTCTGCGACGTCTTCTGCGAGGAGGGCGTCTTCACCGTCGAAGAGTCCCGGCGGATTCTCGAAGCGGGGCGCCGGGCTGGCATGGGGCTGCGCGTCCACGCCGACGAGCTCGCCCGCTCCGGCGGCGCGCTGCTCGCGGCGGAGATGAAAGCCGACTCCGCGGACCACCTCCTCTGGATCGGCGCCGAGGAGATCGCGGCGCTGCAACGGTCAGGAACGGCCGCCGTGATCCTTCCGGGGACGGCCTGGTGGATGGGAAACCGCCGGGCGCCGGCGCGCGCCTTGGTCGAGGCGGGCGTGCCCGTGGCCCTCGCCTCGGACTCGAACCCCGGGACCTGCCATACGGAATCGCTGCCGGCCGTGGCGGCCCATGCATGCCTCGACTCGGGGTTGACCGTCGAGGAAACGCTGACCGCGATGACCCTCAACGCCGCCGCGTCCCTCGGCCTCGCCGGCGCGGTCGGCTCCCTCGAGGCGGGCAAGCGCGGAGACGTGGTTCTGCTGGACGCGCCGGACGACCGGCACCTCATCTATCATTGGGGAGTCAACCTGGTCTCCCGCGTCTGGGTCGGGGGACGCGAGGTTCTCGGCGCGCACGCTTGACCGATTTTTCCCGTCAGACCCTGCAGGAGTTCCTCGAGGCGCTCGCCTCGGAAGCTCCGACTCCGGGAGGCGGCACGGCCGCCGCCGTGGCCGGCGCCATGGGCGCCGCGCTGGCCGCCATGGTCGCGACGCTCACACTCTCGCGGGAGAAGTACGCACAGGCCCACGAGGCCGTCCGACCGATCGGGGAGGCCGCGGCCACCGGCCGCGCGGAGCTCATGGCGCTCGCCCGCCGCGACGCCGAGGCATACGACGCGGTCGTGGCGGCGCGGAGGTTGCCGAAAGAGTCCCAGGAACAGAAGAGCAAGCGGGCGCGGGCCGTCGCGGCGGCCACGCGGCAAGCTGCGGAGATCCCGATGGAGACGGCGCGCCTCGCGGTGCGGCTGCTGGAGTCGCTTCCGGAGCTCGTCGAAAAAGGAACCCCCAACGCCGCCTCCGACGCGGGCGCGGCGGCCCTCCTGCTCGAAGCGGCGACGGAGGCCGCCCTCCTCAACGTGAGCATCAACCTGGCCGGCGCCGAAGATCCCGCTTTCGTTTCGCGGATGCAGAAGGAGACCGCGGACCTGCAGGTGCAGGCCCAGCGAATCCGTTCGCGCGTTCTGGCGGCCGTCCGCAAGCGCTTCTAGCGCGCGTCTAAATCTCTCGGGGATAACGTCTTCGAATCGCCTCGCGCGGCGCGCGTTTTTCGCTTGACAGCGGCGCGCCATTTTGTTACTCTTTCTTCGTTCAATCGCGCGGCACCGGAAACGGGCCGCGCGTTTTGTTTTGGCGCGCGCTTTCCCGATCGCGCAAGCTCCTGCAGGGCCACCGCTTCGAGCCGCGCCGCCCGGCTGCGGGTGAGCTCTCGGAGCGACCTCGACGCGCGCGAACGCGCGAATCCAGGGGCTTTGCTCCTTCCCCAGAGGAGGCGGACACCGGAAGCTAGAATCCGACCCCCGATGTCGGAGACCGGCCGAAGCCTCTACCTCGTGGACGCCATGTCCAACATCCACAGGGCGTTCCACGCGATCCAGCGGCTCTCCACGACGGCCGGCAAGCCCACCAACGCGATCTACGGCTTCGTCAACATGCTCCGGAAGATGCTCCGGGAGCACAGGCCGGACTACGTCGCGGTGGCCTGGGACGGCCCGGAGCGAACCCAGCGGCACGAGATGTACGAGGACTACAAGGCCAACCGGCTGGCCATGGCCTCCGACCTGGCCTCCCAGATCCAGGACGTGCGGCGCATCCTCTCGGCCTACCGGATCCCGGTGCTCGAGCTGCCCGGCTACGAGGCGGACGACGTGATCGGCACCCTTTCGCACAAGGCCGCAGCCGCCGGGCTCGACGTGGTCATCGTGACGGCCGACAAGGACATGCTCCAGCTCGTCGGGCCGAAAATCCGGGTCTTCCACACCGGCCGGGAAAAGTTTCTGGACGAGCAGGGGGTCCAGGAGTTCTTCGGCGTCGCGCCCCGTCAGGTCGCCGACGTTCTCGCGCTGATGGGGGACAGCGTGGACAACGTCCCGGGAGTCCCGGGAGTCGGGCAGGTGACGGCAAAAAAGTGGATCGCGGCCTATGGCGACCTGACGACGCTCCTGGACCGGAGCGACGAGGTCAAGGGAAAAGTCGGGGAAAGCCTTCGCGCGAACCGGGAGAATGCCCTGCTGTCCCGGCGCCTCGTGGAGATCCCGGCCGACCTCCCGATTCCCTTCGAGCCCGATGCTCTCCGCTGCGAGGCGCCGGATTACCCGCGGCTCAAACAGCTCTTCGTGGAGCTGGAGTTTCATTCCCTGGCCGCCGAGATCCAGGGGGAATCCGCCGCGCCTCCCGTCTTCTCCGCGCGGCGTCTCGAGCCCGGCGCTCCGTTGAGCCTGAACGGCGGGGCTCCGCTCGGCATTGCCCTCCTGACACACCGCGACACGGCGCTCCTGTCCGTCTCCGACGGCGAGAACGTCGAGATCGTCGAAGAGCCCAAGGGCGCGCTGGTGGAACGATGGTCCGCGATCGACCGGCCCGGCCGCCCGATCGCCATCGCCGACGCGAAGCCGCTCGATGCCCTCCTCGAACGCCATGGCCGTCGGGTGACCGGCGACCTGTTCGACGTCTGCCTCGCGCAGTACGTCCTCTCTCCGGGGGTGGGCAGCCCGGAGTTCGCCGTGATGGCCTTCCAGCGGCTCGGCCAGACGATGACCCCCGACAAGGAAGCCGGCGTGACCGCCTGCAGCCTCCCGGAGGGTTACGCCATCGAGACGGCCGACCGCTGGCTCGGAGAGCGCGCGGCGGGGACCCAGCAGCTCGCCGAGGGATTGCGGCGGGAGCTCGCCGCCCGGCCGGCCCTCGACAAGATCTACCGGGAGATCGAGCGGCCCCTGACGCCGGTCCTCGCGCGCATGGAGATCCTGGGAGTCGCCATCGACGTCCCGTTCCTGAACCGGATGTCCGTGGAGATGGACAAGACCTTACGCGACCTCGAGCAGCGGATCTGGGCCGAGGCGGGCGAGGAGTTCAACGTCAACTCGCCGGTGAAGCTCGCGCACGTGCTCTTCGAGAAGCTCAAGTACCCCGTGTTGAAGAAGACGGCGAAGACGCGCACGTCCTCGACCGGGGTCGAAGTGCTCAACGAGCTCGCCGAGCAGGGCTATCCGCTCCCCAAGCTCGTGCTCGAGTACCGGGAGATCGCCAAACTCAAAGGGACCTACGTCGACGCGCTGCCTCTCCTCGCCGACGAAGCGGGCCGGGTGCACACGTCGTTCCGTCAGACCGTCGCGGCGACCGGGCGTCTCTCTTCCTCCGACCCGAATCTCCAGAACATCCCGATCCGCACGGCGACCGGCCGCGAGATCCGGAAAGCGTTCGTCGCGCCTCCGGGCCGGAAGCTCGTCGTCGCGGACTACTCGCAGATCGAGCTGCGCATCCTCGCGCACCTCTCGGGAGACGAGGCGTTGATCGAGACCTTCGCCCAGGAACAGGACATCCACAACGCGACCGCGGCCAAGATCTTCGGTGTGACGCCGGATCTCGTCAGCCGGGAAATGCGGTTTGCGGCGAAGCGGATCAACTTCGCCCTGCTCTACGGCATGGCGGCGTTCACCCTGGGAAAGGACCTCGGCGTCTCCACGAGCGAGGCGAGGTCGTACATCGAGTCGTACTTCAACCGGTTCCCGCGCGTGAGGGGCTGCCTCGACGGGGTCCTCTCCGAGGCGCGCGCAAAGAGAGAGGTCACGACGCTCTTCGGGCGGGTGCGGCCGATCCCGGACATCGACGCGTCCAATCCCCAGGTCCGGGGCAACGCCGAACGGATGGCCTTGAACGCGCCGTTCCAGGGCTCTGCCGCCGACATCATCAAGATCGCCATGGTGCGGCTGGACCGCGCTCTGGAAGAGGAGGGACTGGCGGCGCGGCTCGTCCTGCAGGTCCACGACGAGCTCGTCCTGGAAGCGCCGGAGGAGGAGGTCGGGCGCGTGCAGAAGCTGACCCGGTCCGTGATGGAAGGGGCGGCACAGCTCAAGGTCCGGCTCGACGTCGGGGTCGGCGCCGGCCGCGACTGGCTCTCGGCAAAGTGACGATGGCAGACAGCTATACTCCTCGCAAATCCATGAAACAGCGGAGTGCGGCCCTCCTGGCGGTGCTCGGGATCTTCGCCGCCGCTCTCCCGGCGCAGACGACGCCGACCGAGTCCCCGGCGGTTGGCCAGACTGAGGCGCCCGCCCCGACGCGGACTCCCGCGCCGCCCGCAGCTCCCGGAACGCCCACCCCCGCCGCCACGCCGCCCGCCCTCGTCTCGCCAGGCACGCCCCCTGCCCCCCCGGCGCCCGCTCCGACGGCCACGCCGACGCGGCGCCTGGTCATCCAGGAAACGCCGGCGCGGATCGTGGACCCGCCGGCCGTTCCGATCGGTGTCCTGCCGCCGGAGAACCCTTTCGCTTCGCGGCTCGACTCGCCGCCCGCGCTCCCGCCGAAGCCTCCGCTGCAGGATGCCGTCCTGCCCGCTGCCATGTTCGTCGAGCTGCGGGTGGACCCCGCCGGCAAGCCGCTCTCGGTCCGTCGCGCCCGCGACCCGATCCCCTCGCTCGCCGCGGAAACGCAAAAGGACCTGGCGCGCTGGACCTTCGAGCCCGCGCAGCGTGGCGGACAGAAGGTCGAGACCTGGACGCCTCTGCGTCTGGATCTGCAGATCGAAGTCGAAGCGCCCCGGGTCGACCAGGCTTCGCTGACGCCGATCACGCCGACGACCGCGCTGCCTGCCCCTCTCGACTGGGGCAGCGACGACAGCTGGTATCAGGGTTTGAAGGCCGCGCCGGCGGGGGACGGAACCGTGCCCGTCGGAGAGGGGGACGTGGCCGCCGCGCCCAAACGGACGCCGTTCCCGGACTCGTTCAAGGGCCCCTTTTCGGCGCGTTTCTGGGTGCGCGTGAGCCCCGCCGGCAAGGTGGACCGCATCATCCCAATCGCCGCGAGCGAACCGATCCTCATCGCCTACTTCCGCAGAGGCATTCCCGGCTGGACGCTGCGGCCCGCGAGGCTGGGGAACGCTCCCGTGGAGAGCTGGAACGAGTTGACGCTCTCCGGCCAGGTGTCCTACTCGGTCGACATCCGGCAGATCGGGCAGCTCCGCAAACCGCTCGCGAGCTCCTGAGGGGCTCGCGGTGGCCGGGAAATCGGTGGCGGAAACGATGGGGTCCCAGCTCGTTCCCGTCTTCGGCGGGCTCGTCGCGCGCGCGCGCCTGCACTCGGGTCTCCCCGCCCGGCTGCTCGCCGGCTGCCTGGGCGCCGACGCGTTCGTCCTGGGCCGGCGCGTCTTTCTGTCTCCCCGCGCGGCGGACGCGCTCGAGCGGAGATCCGGCGAAGCGCTCGCGTTGCTGGCGCACGAGCTGACGCACGTCGCGCAGTACCGCAGGCTCGGGTTTCTGCCGTTCCTGACGCGCTACCTGCGGGAGTACCTGCGCCTGCGGTGGGCGGGCCGGGACCATGGGCGCGCCTACCGCGAGATCTCCTTCGAACGCGAGGCCATGGCGGCCGAGCGGGCGTTGCGGGGGAGCTAGCCGTCACCCGGGGAGGATCTCGCGGACCTCCCCGACCCGCCTCGTCACGCGGGTCGAGTCGAGATGCTCGAGCAGAGGGATCGCAAGCCGTCGGGTCAGCCCGAACATCTCTTTGAAGTCCCCGACCCCGATCGTGGACCGGCCGGATGCGCGCAGCCGCCGGACGACCTGATCGACCGCCTCGCGCGCGATGAGCCATCCTCCCGGCAGCCGCACGATCGGACCCTTCTTCACGAGATAGCCGACCAGACCTTCGATGACCTTCTGCCGGTGGCGCAGCGTGTCCGCGACCTCACCGGCCGAAGGCGGATCCAGTCCTCGGGCCCGGTAGATGTCGGCGATGCGCTCGGAGAGATCGCGCTCGGTCCCCGCCAGCTCTTCCCGGCCCCGCAGGCGCGCCTCATCCGCGACCGCGAGATAGACGCCGCGGGCGATGAGCGCCCGCTCCACGGCATCCGCCCACGCGGCGTCCGAGCCGGGGAGGAGGCGCGCGAGGAGCGTCGAGCGGGACAGGCCGAGCGCGCCTGTCCCCGAGTCGAGATGCGATCCGATCTCCGCCGCTGCGCGCGTCGCGAGGCCCGCGAGCACGGTTTCGGCCATGTAGCGGTCCGGAGAGCGCCGAAGAGCGTGGATGCGCCCCGCGGCGAGATCCGGCGCGAGGGCGGCGCGGACTTCCTCGGGCTCCAGACCGCTTCGCGCGGCGAGCGCCGTCTCGTCGGCGCCTTTCTCCCGGGCGGCTTCGATCCACCCCACGAGTTTCTCCGCAACGGGTGCTTCCAGACGATCGAGGCCGGCACGGTCCGCAGGACCGAGCCGGCTCGCGAGCATCGGGGGCAACGGGTCGAGGACGACTCCCCCGCCGATCGTCTCGACCGGGGACAATCGGCGGATCACGAAACGGTCGCCCGGCACGGCCGGAATGGGAGCGCTCAGGCGCAGCTGGGCGCGAGCGCTCCTGCCGGGCGCCGCGATCGATCCATCGAGGACGCGAACCCTGGCGCGCCGTTCGGCGGAATGGTGATGGAAAGAGACCCGATCGCCGCTCTTGACCTCCGGCGACCCGGCGAGCAGCTCCAGCCGGACGGTCAGGCGGGAGGTGACCGGGAAGCCCCCCGGCGTGGCGAGCACGACGCCGCGGGAAAGCTCCGCGAGCTCCGCGCCGGCGAGGTTGGCGCTGACTCGCTCCCCCGCGCGCGCTTCCGCGACTTCCCGTCCGTGCACCTCCAGCCGCCGGACACGGACGAGGCGGCCCGAGGGGAGGAGCTCCAGCTTCTGATCTTTCGACATCGTGCCCGACACGAGGCTGCCCGTGACGACCGGACCGAAGCCGGCGACGGAGAAGGCGCGATCCACGGGGAGGCGCGCGGGGCGCCGTTCCCTGCCGGGAACGGCTTCCGACCCCGCCATGGCCACGAGCGCCCGCTGGAGGTCCGGCAGTCCTTCACCCGTGCGCGCCGAGACCGGAATCGCCGGCGCGCCTTCCAGGAAAGACCCGCGCGTCAGGTCGCCGACGTCGGAGAGCGTCACCGCGACGAGCTCGGGCGCGACCCGATCGACTTTCGTGATCGCCACCACGCCCTTCCGGATCCCGAGCATGCGCGCGATCTCGAAATGCTCCCGCGTCTGCGGCATGACCGACTCGTCGGCCGCGACGACGAGGAGCACCCCATCGACCCCTCCGGCGCCCGCGAGCATGTTACGCACGAAACGCTCGTGGCCGGGGACGTCCACGAAGGAGAGGCGGACTCCGTCCCACTCGGCGTGCGCATAGCCGAGATCGATCGTGATCCCGCGCCTCTTTTCCTCAGGCAGCCGGTCCGTGTCGATCCCGGTCAGCGCCTTCACGAGCGCGGTCTTGCCGTGATCGATGTGGCCCGCCGTCCCGACGAGAAACCGCTGCACGCGCGGCATTCTAGGGGCGCGCCGCAGGTGCGGCCCGGTGATAGCTTTCCCGCATGCTCCCGCGCATCGAGGAGGACCTCAAGCAGGCGCTCAAAGCGGGAGAGAAGCGGCGGGTCGCGACCCTGCGGCTTCTCGTGGCGGCATTGAAGAACGAGCGGATCCAGGCGCAGCGGGACCTGACTTCCGAAGAGGTCGAGGCGGGGATTCGCCGTGCGGTCAAACAGAGGCGCGAGTCGATCGACCAGTACCGCAAGGGGGGGCGGGAAGATCTGGCGGCCACCGAGGAGGAAGAGCTGCGGATCCTCGAGGCTTACCTCCCCCAGGGCCTCGGCGAGGCGGAGCTCGAGCAGGCGATCCGAGGCATCATCGCGGAGAAGGGTTTCTCCGCCCGGAGAGACGTCGGGCTCGTCATGAAGGAGCTGATGGCGCGTCACAAGGGCCGCGTGGACGGGAAGCGCGCGCAGGAGCTGGCGCGCTCCTTTCTCTCCGCGTGAACCGGGACCGCGAGGGGAGACGCCCGGAAGAGACGGAGATCAAGCTGCCCTGCGCGGACCTCGACTCCGTTCGCGAGAACCTGCGGGGGCAGGGCGCAACCCTGCGGGAAGAGAGGCACGCGGAGCACAACGTCCTCTACGACGATGCCCGCGGAGACCTCTCCGGCCGCAATTGCACGCTGCGGCTCCGTACGGCGCGATCGGAAGTCATCCTGACGTTCAAAGGGCCCGCGCGTTTCGACGCCGGCCTGAAAGTCCGGGAGGAGCGGGAAGTCCGGGTCTCCGATGCGTCCGAGGCGGCCGCGATTCTCTGCGGAGTCGGGCTCGTGCCACGGTTCCGATACGAGAAACACCGGGAATCCTGGGAGCACGGCGGGTGCGTCGTGTCTCTCGACGAGACGCCGATCGGACGCTTCCTCGAGATCGAAGGTAACCCCGCAGCCATCCGCCGGATCGTCTCCGACCTCGGTCTCGACTTCAGCGAGGCGATCCCCTATTCCTATCCGAGTCTCTACGCGCGGCGGCGCCGCGAGGATCCGTCGCTTCCGCCGGACATGCTCTTCGGACCGTGATTCATCCGCCCCCTCGCCGCTTCATCTCGCGGAGCTGATCCGTCCGTGAGGGCCATGCTGCTCTCGGCCGGCCGCGGGCTGCGCTTCCGCCCCGTCACCGACCGGATCCCCAAACCTCTGATCCCCTTCCTGAACGTTCCGCTGATCGATGCCCACATCGCCTCGCTCGCCGCCGCTGGCGTGTCGGAAATCGGCGTCAATCTCCATCACCTCGGCGATCAGATCGAGGGCCACCTGCGCGATCGCGCGGCGGATTCTCCGAAGCTCCACTTCTTCCGCGAGCCGCTCCTCCTCGGAACCGCCGGAGCCCTGGCCAACGCCGCCGGTTTCCTCTCCGCCCGCGACTTCCTCGTCGTGAACTCGGACGCGGCGATCTTCCCCGACCTCGCGGGCCTCATGGCGCGGCACCGCGAATCGGGGCGAGCGGCGACGCTCCTCGTCGCGGAAAATCGGGATCCCGACAGGTACACGCCGCTTCAGGCCGAAGGGGATCGCATCACGGGATTCGGCGGGGACACCCGGCGGCCGCTGCTCTTTACCGGAGTTTCCGTTCAAGCCCCGCGTCTTCTCTCCCGAATCCCTCCCGGAGAGCGGGCGCTGGTCGCGGATCTCTGGGGTCCCCTCCTGAAGGAAGGGAAGGAAGAGATCGGGTGGATGCTCCACGAAGGACCGTTCGCCGACCTCGGCCGCCCGGGCGATCTCCTCCGCGCGTCGCTCGAAACGCTCGCGCGGGGAGGTCCCTTCCCCGCCGGAGCCGGTGTCTTCGATCCCGAACCACGGGTCCTCGCTCTTGATCCAACGGGCCAGCTCGCGGCGGAATCGAGCGTCATTGGCCACTCGCGGGTCGCACCGAACGCACGGGTGCGGAAGAGCGTCGTCTGGAGCGCAGCGGCGATCGGAGCCGGAGCGGAGATCAGCCGTTGCGTCGTGGCCGGCGGTGCCGTTCCCGACGGCGCGCGGTACGAGGACGTTCTCCTCTGGAACGCCGGGGGCGACCCCGCGGTTCCATATCCTCTCCGTTAGGCGATCGGCTCGGCTCATTTCCGCCATCCCGGCTCGCCGCGGCGGTGGTACAGAGTTCGGATCTTGGCGCTCCGCCCGAACACGCGGACGACCGCCATGCGGTCGTGGCCGTCCCAGAGGTACACGGAGCCGGGCGTGCTCTCTCCGACCGGCGAGAAGGAGCAGATGTCGGAGTTGTTGAAGCGGATGGGATCGTCCGGCCGATCGAGATAAGAGCCGGGCGACCCGGGATCGGGAACTCGCGCACCGGTCAGGATGCCCGGCAGAACGTCGTTGCGATCCCAGGGGTAGAAGACCCCCAGAGGCCGGTCCACGCCGCTCGTGATTTCGGCATTGCGGACCCCGTTGCCGTTTCCGTCGGCATACAGGGCCCACTCCTGCCGCCCGCCGTTCCTGCGGAACTTGACGCCGACGAGCACGCCGCGCTTGATCGCGACCATTCGCGCCCGGTAGAACGCCGCCCGCACCTGCCCGGCAGCCGACCGGATGGCGACCGAGGAGCGGAGGTGATGAACGCCCGGCACGATGACGGCCAACACGGTCGCGGCGACGGCGAGCGCGAGCAGCAGCTCGACGGGCGATATCCCCGCGGCGCCGCGGTGGAAAGAGGGGAGGGACCCGAAGCCGCTCATCGTTCCCTCCGAGCGGCTCCGGGCGGGCGAATGGATCACCGTCCCTTGCCCTGGGGGACGGAGGCGGCGGGAGGGGATTTCCGCGCGGCGGGCTTGGCCGCGTTCTGGCGGGGTGCGAGGCGGACTTTTTCGGTCAGGGTGGTGGGTCCGGAAAGCGCGATGTAGGGCTTGAGCGAGAGAAACAGCTTCTCTCCGATGCCCTTGACCTCCATGAGCTCTTCCGGGCGCGAGAAGGGGCCATGCCCCCTGCGGTACTCGACGATGCGGGCCGCGGCCTTCTCCCCGATCCGGGGCAGGTACGCAAGCTGCGCCGCCGAGGCCTGGTTGATGTTGACCCGGCGCGGCACGGGAGAAGCCTGGGCCGCGCCGCCCGCCGCCGGGATGGACAGGGACACGGCGCTGAGGAGCAACCCGACGGCGGCCGCCGTGCCCAGGGAACGAGAACGGGCGAATCGCATGCAGCGTTTCCTTTCGATCGACGCGTGTTAGGAATCTCGATTCGAATCCGCGATACGGAGTGGATTGCGTGTCCTCATCGGGTCCTGCGGTCAGGCGTTCTCCATCGGCACCTCCTTTTTTCGGAGCGGAGAAAGGGCGAAAGGCGTGCCCGCGTGGAGGAATCCGCGAAACGTTCAGCGCAGAGGGGTTACCGCGCGGGGCGTCGGCCGAGCCGCCCGCGCGGCCGCCAAGGCGTTTTCCGGTTTCGCGCCTCGAATGGCGGCAACCGCTTGCGCCGCCTCCGCTTGCACGGCTGACAAACGGTCCTGTCGCCCGCTGAAATGTTTGTCAGTCGGACGGGGGCATGCACGCGCGCGCGGGGATAATCCCGCCCGTGGCGCGAGAAGCGGTGATCGTCGGGGTCTCGGGCGGATCGGGCGCGCTCCTGGCGCGGCGTTTCGTCGAGGTGCTCCTCTCGGCCACCCGCGTCGGACGCGTGCATCTCGTCTTCTCCGATGCGAGCCTCGAGGTCGCGCGCACCGAGATCGATGCTTCCATACGGACGCCTCAGGACTGGGTGGCGAACCTCCGTCTCGGCGCCGCCGCCGGCCGGCGCATGGAGCTCCACCCCAACGACCGCGTCGGCGCGTCGATCGCCTCGGGCTCCTACCCCGTCCGCGGGATGATCGTCATCCCCTGCAGCGGCGGAACCCTCGGCGCGATCGCCAACGGGATTTCCCGTGATCTGCTCCAGCGAGCGGCGGACGTCTGTCTCAAGGAGCGGCGGCCGCTCGTCCTGGCGTTTCGCGAGACGCCGTACTCGCTGGTCCACGTCGAGAACATGCGCCGAGCGACTCTGGCGGGCGCGATCGTCGCGCCGCCCGTTCCGGCGTTCTACATCGGGTCACCGGACATGGAGCGATTCCTGGAGGCCTACTGCGTCCGCGCCGCGCGGCTGTTGGGCGTCCCGGTCTCCGGCGATCGGTTCGAGTGGAAGGGGGCCGCGCCGGGCGCCGCCTCTCCGCGGCGCCGTAGCCGGTGAGCGGCTCGCGTTTCCTGCGCTCCTTCGCGGAGACGCTGGAAATGATCAAGTTCTCTCACACGGTCTTCGCCCTTCCCTTTGCGTTCCTTTCGGCAGTGCTCGCCGCCGGGGGCCTGCCGGATGGCCCGACGGCGGCGAAGATCCTCGTGGCGATGGTCGCCGCGCGGAGCGCCGCCATGGCGCACAACCGGCTTGCCGACCGTTCCCTCGATGCCGCCAACCCGCGTACGGCCTCGCGCGCTCTCCCGGCCGGCCGGATCTCCGTCGGGTTCGCCCGCGCATTCCTCGCCGTCTCGATTCTGGTCTTCCTCGCGGCTGCGGCGAGCCTGAACCGCGCCACGCTCCTGCTCTCCCCCGTCGCGCTCGCCCTGCTCCTGGTGTACGCGTACACGAAGCGCTTCACGGCGCTCTCTCATCTCCTGCTGGGGCTGTGCCTCGCCCTCGCCCCGGTCGGCGCATGGATCGCCGTGCGCGGTTCCCTCGAACTCCTGCCGGTGCTTCTCGGCCTCGCCGTGCTCTTCTGGACCGCCGGTTTCGACGTGATCTATGCCCTCCAGGACGAGGAGTTCGACCGGCGCGCCGGGCTACGCTCCATTCCGGCGCGTCTGGGCGCGCGGGGCGCCCTGGCCGTGTCGGCGGCCTTTCACGCCGTGATGCTCGCCCTGCTCGTCGTCGTCTGGCGGCTTTCGGGCTCCGGTTTTCTCTTCGGCATCGGGATCCTCGCGACGGCCGCGGCGCTCGTGTACCAGCACGCGATCGTCCGCCCGGGGGATCTCTCGCGCGTCAACGCCGCTTTCTTCGCGGCAAACGGCTTCGTCTCGGTCGCGCTCGGCGCGCTCGGGATCGCCGACGTCCTGGCGCGCTGAGGCGCCGATCAGCCGTCCGGGCGGGCGACGACCACCGTCTCTCCGGAGACGTAGTCGTAAGGCCGGCGGTCGAACCCTCCGAAGAGCTCGAAGCGCGAAAAGCCGCTGCGGGCGAGCAGATGCTCGAGCTCGTAGCGGAAGTACCAGCGCATCTGGGCTTTCGCCTCGCGCGAGTCGACGCCGCGCCCGTTCCGGCGGCGCTCGTAGCGGAACCGGACTTCCATGCGCTGCGTGGACGGGTCGCGCCGCACGCTCGCGAATCGGACGATTTCATCGCCGTCGAGCGGAAACCGGAGGTCTTCCGCCTCGGGCTCCTCCGTGATGGCGATCCGTTCGAGCCGCGGGGCGAACACGTCGAACGCAAAGAGACCGCCCGGGGAGAGGTGACGGCGCACGTTTTCCAGGCAGGCGAGCTGGTCCTCGACCGAAACGAGGTGCTGCATCACGCGGAATGCCGCGTAGATGAGGGAAAACCGCTCCGGGGAGAGGTCGAAGGCCTCCACCCTTCCCGAGACGAGCCGGAGGTTTGCCGGCGGGTTTTTGCGTCGCAGGGCGTCGAGCATCGCCGGACTCGAGTCGAGCCCGACGCACGCGATCCCTTCGTGCGCGATCGGCAGGAGGACGCGTCCCGAGCCGCAGCCCAGCTCCAGCACCGGACCGCCCGCCGAGCGCGCCAGAGCGCGGTAGAACTCCCGGTCTCCCGAAGGATCGCGCAGCTTCGCGTACGCCCCGTCGTAGAGCGGCCCGGCGTCCACCGCGTAGCCGTCCTCCTCCTCCTTCACCGTAAAACCTGCACGTTAGAATCCGCGCCGATGGCGATCCCGTCCGAAGGGGACGTCCCGCTCCGCCACGTTGCGGTGGATGGTCCCATCGGCGTGGGCAAGACGTCCCTCGTCGAGCTCCTCGCGGACCGGTTCCATGGAACGAAGATCCACGAGGACATTCACAACAACCCCTTCCTGACCGATTTTTACAAGGGAAAGAAGGGCGCCACCTTCCAGACGGAGCTCTTTTTCCTCCTCTCCCGTTATCAACAGCAGCGCGAAGTCGCGCAGATCGACCTGTTCAGCAACCTCGTCGTCGCCGATTACCACTTCCCCAAGAACAAGATCTTCGCCTGTCTCAACCTCGATGACTCCGAGCTGATGCTCTACGACAAGCTCTACTCGCTGCTCGCCGACTCGATTCCGAAGCCCGACCTCGTCGTGTACCTGCAGGGCTCGCTGGAGACGTGCATGAAACGCGTCAAGAAGCGGGCGTGGGGGTTCGAGAAGGGAATCACGCCGGAGTACCTCGCACAGCTCATCGAGGCATACAACTATTACTTCTACCACTACGAGGAGACGCCGCTGCTCGTCGTGAACACCAACGAGATCGACTTCGTGAACCGCTCGGCGGACTTCGATGACCTCGTGACGCAGATCCAGCGCGCCCGTCGCGGCGTCCAGTACTACGTCCCCGCGGCGAGGGTATAGCCACTTTTTCCTCGACCCGCTCTCGCGGCAATACATCTCTAGAGACCGGGCTCGATGACGAAACGATCCTGACGAGGATCACGCGTTTACAGGAGGTAGAGATGAAAACTGTTTTCGCCGGACTGATGGGTTGCGGGCTGGCGCTGTTCGCGACGGCTGCCGGTCCGCAGAAGGAAGCCTGGAAGTGGACTCTCGAGGAACGGATGGACGCCCGGTTCGCGCCGACACGGCCGGCAGCGGCCGGCGGCTACCGCTCGATCACCGGAAAGGAGAATCCCGAGCTCCTTCTGCCGACGGAGCTGTTCAGGACCCTCGTCAACCTGACTCTCGTCCCCGAAGATCCGAAGTTCCGGACGCACTACCAGGAGATGTTCCGGATCCGGGCCCGGGCCGCGAACCTCGGCGACGATTTCCTGTCCCAGCTCGAAGATCTGACGAAGGAGTACGTCGCCGAGAGCGCACGCGTCCGAAAGGTGTCCAAGGAAGATCCCAAAGCCGGTGCCGCCACTCAGTACGCGTCCGCGCTGGCGCAGTGTGCCCTGATCACCCGCGGGCTCTCCGACGCGCGCAAGCTCTGGGGGGAAGCGTTCGACCGGTTCCTCTATACGGCCGTGGCGCCGGAAACCAACGTCTCGACAGACATGAACCGCGACCGCCTGCTTTCCATGGAGAGGGGTTGCTCATGAAACGCATTCTGTGGATCACGATCGCCATTCTCGGGCTCGCTGGCCGGGGTCTCGGAGACGGACACCTGACCGGGAGCGTCACGATCACGGGTGGGTACGGCGGCTCGATCTCCTCCCTCGGATCGACGAGCTACACGATCTATCCGCCGGCTCACGACAACATGGAAGAGCAGATCTACGGCTCGCACAAGATCAGCTTCGACGGGTTCGGCATGGACGGATTGATCGCCTACCGAGGCTTCGGCCCGACCCGATCCATAGAATCCTTCCTCGCAGGAATCGGCGCGCCCGGACTGTGTTACCGCGCGCGCGTGGAGGCGAACATGCCTTCCCGCTCGAACGCCTGGGGAAGCCATCAGGAGTGCGTCGATCCTCCGCCGCCGCCGGCCGGAGGCACCGGCGGATGGAGCCCCGCCCCGAATCCTTATTCCTGGTGTGATACGCCGCTCGTCGTGGATCTGGATGGCGACGGGCTTCGGCTGTCCGGGGCCCGCGACCCGGTCTCCTTCGACCTCACCGCGGACGGTGAGCCGGAGTGGATCACCTGGACCGACGCTTCCGGCAACGACGGGTTGCTCGCCATCGACCTGAACCGCAACGGCCGCATCGACGACGGCCGGGAGCTCTTCGGCCGCCAGACGCTGTTGCCCCTCACGGGAGAAGCGGGCAGCCCCCACGGGTTCCGTCCGCTGGCGGACTACGACGCGCAGGCCCTCGGGGGCAACGAGAACCGGATGATCGACGGCGACGACGCGGTGTTCTCCGAGCTGCGCGTGTGGGTCGACCGCAATCACAACGGCCTCTCCGAGCCGGCGGAGTTGCTCGGTCTCGCGGCCGCCGGCATTCACTCGATCGCCTACGGCTATGGGTTCGCGGACAGCCGGGACGAGCACGGCAACGTCCTCTGGCTGGAAGGTCGCGCCTGGAAAGGCTCCGGAGAGATCAAGGTTTACGACGTCATCTTCCTGTACGCGGATGCGGAACGGAAAGGCCTGCCGGACGTTCCGCGCGCCATGGAGGCGCTCCAACCGTAGTCCCTTCTCGAACGCGCCGGATGGGGCGGGTCCTCAGCGGCCCGCCCCCTTCTTTTTTGACCTGTATAATTTCTCTGTCGCCCTTATCGGCGGCGATCCGGTGATCCCCGGACGTCGACCGAGAGGAAAGGAGCGCGCCGTGAAGAGCCTGCCCGAAACCTCTCCCGTCACCGTCCCCGATCTGCTCGCCGCCAAGGGACGCGACCGCATCGCGATGATGACGGCCTACGACGCGTCGACCGCGGCCCTGCTCGATGCGGCCGGTCTCGACGTCCTCCTCGTCGGAGACTCCGTCGAGATGGCCGTCTACGGCAAGCCGAACACGCTCTCGGCCACGATGGAGACCATGCTGCGGCACGCGGAAGCCGTCGCGCACGCCGCCCAACGCGCTCTCGTCGTCGGGGACATGCCTTTCCTCTCTTATCAGGCGGATACCGCGGAAGCCGTGCACAACGCCGGACGCTTCCTCTCGGAAGCCGGGTGCGGGGCGGTCAAGGTGGAGGGAGGCCGCCGGATCCTCCCGGCCGTCGAGGCCATCCTCGCGGCCGACATCCCCGTGATGGGCCACGTGGGCCTGACGCCCCAGTCGTACCGCAAGTTCGGAGGATTCAAGGTCCAGGGGAAGGCCGCCGGCCCCGCGCAGGAGATCCTGGAGGACGCGCGGGCTCTCGCGCAGGCCGGCTGCTTCGCGGTCGTCGTCGAGTGCGTTCCCGCGGAGCTCGGAGCGCAGATCACGGCGGAGATCCCCGTGCCCACGATCGGCATCGGCGGCGGACCCGCCTGCGACGGCCAGGTCCTCGTCTTCCACGACGTCGTCGGGCTGACGCGGGACCTCTCCCCGCGCTTCGTCCGCCGCTACGCGGACCTTACGACCGCGATCGAGGAAGCGGCCCGCGCTTTCACGCGCGACGTGCGCAGCGGGGCCTTCCCTTCGGCGGAAGAGTCCTTCTCGGGAGAGAAGACGCGGGCGCTGCGCCGCGTCTATTGAAGACCGCCGAAGATCTCTCCCAACTCCGGGAGCTCGTCGCCGATGCGCGCGCGCGCGGCCTCCGCATCGGGCTCGTGCCGACGATGGGCGCTCTCCATCAGGGGCACCTCTCGCTCGTGCGGATGGCCCGGGCGGAGTGCGGCTTCGTGGTCGTCTCGATCTTCGTCAACCCGCTGCAGTTCGCCCCGGGCGAAGACCTGAACCGATATCCGCGCGCGCCGGAGAAAGACCGGCGCCTTCTGGAGGAGGCGGGCGCGGATGCGGCCTACGTTCCCGACCCCGCCGGTTTCTATCCGCCGGATTTCTCGACGGCCGTCGAGGTCGGCGACGTCACGGAGGGTGGCGAAGGAGGCGCGCGGCCGGGGCACTTCCGGGGTGTCGCGACCGTCGTCGCGAAGCTCTTCCTCCAGGCGCAGCCGGACGCGGCGTACTTCGGCCGCAAGGACCTCCAGCAGGTCGCCGTCGTCCGCCGGATGATCCGCGACCTGGATTTTCCGATCCGGCTCGTCGTCGGGGACGTGATCCGGGAACCCGACGGCCTGGCGATGTCCTCGCGCAACGCATATCTCGCTCCCGCGGAGCGCTCCCTGGCCGCCGCCTTCCCGAGGACCCTCCTGGCAGCCGCCGCGAAGACCGACGTCGGCTCCGACGCGCGCGCCCTGGAAGAGGATGTGCGTCGTCGCCTCCAGGAAGCCGGGCTCGCGGTCGATTACGTCGAGCTCGTCGAGCCCGAGACGATGGCCCGGGCGGCGCAGGTCCGGTCCGGGGATGCCCTGACCGCCGCCGTCCGCCTGGGGAAGACCCGTCTCATCGACAACGTTGTCTTGCGCGGCGAGAGCCGATAGGACTACAAGAAGCCTTCGATGAGCACCTCCACCCTCGAGCCGAACGCCCTCCGGGGCGAAAGCGCCTCGTCAGACCCGTTCGTCTTCGGGGGACGCAGCTTCTCCTCGCGCCTCATCGTCGGGACCGGCAAGTACGCGAGCTTCGAGCTGATGCGGTCCGCGCTCGCCGAGTCCGGCGCCGAGATCGTCACGGTCGCCGTCCGCCGCGTGAATCTGACCGACCGGGGCCGTGAGTCGCTCCTCGACTACGTGCCGAAGGGGATGACGCTCCTTCCCAACACGGCCGGCTGTTACAGCGCCGAAGACGCCGTGCGCGCCGCCCGGCTGGGTCGCGAAGTCGGCCTCTCGGAGTGGGTCAAGCTCGAGGTGCTGGGCGATGAGCAGACCCTCTGGCCCGACAACGAGGCCCTCCTTTCCGCCACGCGCACGCTCGTCGCCGAAGGCTTCGTCGTCTTCCCGTACACGTCGGACGACCCCATCGTCTGCCGGAGGCTCGAGGACGCCGGGGCGGCGGCGGTCATGCCGCTCGGCGCGCCGATCGGATCCGGCCTCGGAATCCAGAACCCCAACAACCTCGCGATCATCCTCGAGCGTGCGCAGGTTCCGGTGATCGTGGATGCCGGCGTGGGCACGGCGTCGGATGCGTGCGTCGCCATGGAGCTCGGGGCGGCGGGGGTCCTGATGAACACCGGGATCGCCGGCGCGAAGGACCCCGTCCGGATGGCGCGCGCGATGCGTGACGCGGTCCGCGCGGGACGCGACGCCTGTCTGGCCGGTCGGATCCCGCGACGCCGCTACGCGACCGCCTCCTCGCCGGAGCAAGGTCGAATCGGAACGCCCCACGGCGGTTAAACGCTCGGCCGCCGCGAGTTAGATCCTTCCGGAAGCGGCCGGCGCCCCTCCGGCGAAGGCGCTTTCCGGCCTTTTCGGGAGCACCAATTACCGCTTGCAAGCCGGTTGCGGGGCGTGCTACGTTGCGCCAACTTTTACGAAAACCCGCACATCCGGATCGACACACTTATGTTTGCCCTTTCCCCATCCGCGCGCCTCTGCGGGGAGACGTGCGTGCGTGCGAAAGGAGGCCGGTCTTAGAGATTCACCTTCTTCCGCTCCCCGCATCGGGCGGGGAGGGGCAAATCACTCGAATCGAAAACGTTTCATTTATGACCCGGAGCGACAACGCCCGGGAGGGTAAGAAAAACCCAGGAGATCGCCGACTTCCATGATGCAGCAATACACCGACAAGAACCTCACCTGCGTCGACTGCGGTTCCACGTTCCTGTTTTCCGCCGATGACCAGGAGTTCTACGCGCGCAAGGGGTTCACCAACGAGCCCAAGCGCTGCAAGCTCTGCCGCGACAAGCGCAAGGCCGCCTCGGGAGAGGGTCGCGAGCGCACCTTCTACGACGTGACGTGCGATGGGTGCGGAAAGCAAACGCAGGTTCCTTTCAACCCGACCAACGGAAAGCCCGTCTATTGCCGCGAGTGCTACTCGGCTCGGCGCGCGCAGCAGGCGTACTGATTTTTCACGAATCTCGACCTCGGAGCCCCGGCGCCGCCGGGGCTTTTTTGTTATCTTGCCCGCGCCCCACGGGGCCACAGAAAAGATCAGACCCGTCGTGACTCGCTCCCCCGAGACCCTCCTCCGGCCCGTGCCTCGCCTGCCCGACGTGATCGGCCTTACGCCGATCATCGAGCTGTCCCGTTACGCCCGCGGACACGCCCGCATCGTCGCCAAGCTCGAGTGGTTGAACCCGGGCGGGAGCGTCAAGGACCGGATCGCGCGGGCGATGATCGAGGATGCCGAGGAGCGGGGCCTCCTGCGGCCGGGCGGAACGATCGTCGAGCCGACTTCCGGCAACACCGGGATCTCCCTGGCGATGCTCGCGGCCGCCAAGGGCTACCGCTGCGTGATCGTCATGCCCGAAGGGAGCGCTCAGCTGAAGTCCCGGATCATGGAGGCCATGGGCGTCGAGGTCATCCGGACTCCCGCGGCAGAGTACATGCCCGGGGCGATCAAGAAGGCCGAGCAGATCGCCCGGGAAACTCCGGGCGCCTACCTCCCCAACCAGTTCGCCAATCCCGTCAACCCCCGAGTCCATTACGAGACGACCGGTCCCGAGGTCTTCTCCGCGCTCGGCGATGCGATCGAGGCCTTCGTCGTCGGCGTCGGCACGACGGGGACCTTCACGGGCGTCTCGCGTTTCCTCCGCGAACGGATACCGGGCCTCCTCCGCGTCGCGGCGGAGCCGCAGGGCTCGATCCTGGGAGGCGGGGAGCGGGGACGCCACGAGGTCGAGGGGATCGGGCTGTCGTTCTATCCGCCGATCCTCGATCGCTCGATGATCGACCGGGTGATCACCGTGACGGACGCGGACGCTTTCGCCGCCTGCCGGCTGCTGGCAAAGACCGAAGGGCTCCTCGTCGGCGGCTCCTCCGGCGTCGCGGCCGAGGCGGCGCTCCGGGTGGCGCGGGAGCTCGGACCGGGCAAGACGGTCGTCACGATTCTTCCGGACGGCGCCGAACGGTACCCTTCGCAGGGAATCTTCGGGGCCTGAAACCCCCTATTTCTTTCGGGACCCTTCAGGAGAGACGCACATGGGCTTTTCCACCGACGCCATCCATGCCGGCAACGAGCCCGACCCCCGGACGGGGGCGGTCGCCGTGCCGATCTACCAGACCTCCACGTACGTCCAGGACGCCCTGGGAAAACACAAGGGCTACGAGTACGCACGGACGCAGAATCCGACGCGCCACGCCCTGGAGGAGAACCTGGCGGTCCTGGAGGGAGGCGCCGGCGCGCGCGCCTTCGCCTCCGGGATGGCGGCGATCACGGCCGTCTCGACCTTCGTCAAGGCCGGCGACCACGTCGTCTGCTCGAACCTGACGTACGGCGGGACCTACCGCTACTTCACGAAGATCCTCGCGCGCTACGGCGTCGAGTTCTCCTTCGTGGATACGGCCTGCCCGGAGCGGGTCAAGGAAGCCCTTCGCAAGAACACCCGGATGCTCCACCTGGAGACCCCGACCAACCCGATGATGACGCTCTGCGACATCCCGCTCCTCTCCGAGTACGCGCACGAGGTCGGGGCGCTCGTCGTCGTGGACAACACGTTTGCATCCCCGTATCTCCAGCGGCCGCTCGCGCTCGGGGCGGACCTCGTCGTCCATTCGACGACGAAGTTCCTCAACGGCCACTCCGATTCCGTCGGCGGGGTGGCCGTCGCGGCCAATGCCGAGCACGTCGAGTGGCTCGCCTTCGTCCAGAACAGCTCCGGCGCGATCCTTTCGCCCTTCGATTCCTGGCTCGTTCTGCGGGGGGTCAAGACCCTCGCGGTGCGGATGGAGCGGCACGAGTACAACGGACGAGAGATCGCGAAGCATCTCTCGACCCAGAAGAAGATCCAGAAGCTCTATTACCCCGGGCTGCCGGATCACCCCCAGCACGACCTCGCGAAGCGCCAGATGCGCGGGTTCGGAGCGATGATCTCTTTCGATCTCGGCTCCTACGAGGCCGCCCGCTCGGTCCTCGATCGGGTCAAGCTCTGCTCGCTCGGGGAGAGCCTCGGGGGGGTCGAGACGCTCATCTCGCACCCCGCGACGATGACGCACGGCTCGATCCCGGAAGAGCAGCGCAACAAGCTCGGCATCACGCCGGGGCTCGTGCGCATCTCGGTCGGGATCGAGGACGTCGAAGACCTGATCGCCGACCTGGACCAGGCCCTCGGGGCTTGACCGCGCTCCTCTTCGCGCTTCTTCTCTCTTTCGGGGAAGCTCCGGCGGCCTCGACCTGCGGTACCGGGCGCGAGGCGGCGGCGGCGACAGAGTTCCTCCGCGAGATCAACGCGCTTCGCGCGAACAAGGAACTCGCGGCGCTCGAGCTCCATCCTTCCCTCTGCCGGCTCGCGCGGGAACGGGCGCGCGAGATCGCGCGGGAGGGAGACTCGGAGTTCGACCTGCTCCCCGACGATGTCCTCTTCCGCCGCGCCGGGGAGGCTGGCTACCGGCCCCGCTTCATCGCCGAGCTCGAAGTCCAGGCCGAAGGCACGGTCCGATCGGTCGTCGCGGGGTGGCCAGGCAACGTGAAGGAGACGGCGCTCGACCCGGCCGCGCACGACCTGGGCGTCGGGACGTCCCGTCTCGACCGCGCCAACCTTTACGTTCTCTTTTTCGGCCTTTCGATGCAGGAGGATTTCGCGCGAAGGACCGCTTCGCTGGGAAACGGCGAGGCCGTCATCCAGGAAATGCTCGACCGGGTCAACGCCGAGCGCCGCAAAGCGGGGCTCCCGGCCCTCCGGCTCCATCCTTCCCTCTCGCGCGCCGCCCGACGCCATGCCGAGGACATGCTGGCCCGGTCCTTCTACGGCCACGAGACGCCGGAAGGGCGCACGCCCCTCGATCGCGTGAAGGCCAGCGGCTATTCGCCCTCGACCGTCGCGGAGAACATCGCCCGCGGACAGTTCTCCGTCGAAGAAGTCATGGACGGATGGATGGAGAGCAGAACACACCTGGTGAACATCCTCGGACGGCCCTTCACCGAGGCCGGGCTGGGTTACGCCATGGGAATCAACGAGGCCGGCCCCGCCGTCTACTGGGTCCAGGTCTTCGCCGCGCCGCGGCCGCCCTAGGGCAGCAGCGAACCCCCGTCCTCACTGCGGGGAGATGACCGTCAACTGCTGCGTGTCGTTGTGAACAACGGTCACGAACGCCCAGATTGGGAGGTTGGGAAGCAAGGGCTCGACCTCGACAAGGACTCGCTCGTCGCTGCGACAGTTGCGAAACCGGCGAGTTCCGGGACTTCGGTGTATGCGGGAAGGAATGGCGGAAAGCTCGGTGCAAGATGGACGACTGTTTCGCCCAGAATTCGATCCGGGCCGCCGGCGTCGAAGGGTCTCCACACCGCGCGGTCGATCGAGTAAACGCGAACCGCAACCGGCCCTCCCCGTGTCCCTTCCAGGCCAAAGACTCTAACGAGGCTTCGGTAGCTTGCGGTGGTCGGGACATCCGGCAGTCCGATCGGGACGGTACGAAAGTCCGATTCGCGAGGAAGAGGGATCTCGGTCCCGTCCGTCAATTGCTGTCTCGATGTATCGCGAACCCTGAGATTGAAGGTCAGTCGATCGACAGAACCGCGTTCGACGCGAAGGAAACCGCCCGTGCTTCCAGCCCAGGGAACCGCCCGCAGAATCATGTTCGGAGGAGTCGGAGGGTTTGCTGGGATGGGGCCGGGGACGCAAACCGCCGAGCAGCCGAAATAGTCATAGCCCTGGATATCGACGGGCCCAGGACCGTTATTGCGCAGCCAGAAGTCGGTCGTCCAGACTGCGCCGTTCCGGCCCGGAAGCGGATGGAGCAGATAGAAAGGGACGAGGACTCTTTCGTAGGCCTCATCGGATTGCCCGTGGGAGGAAGGAACCCCGATGCAAAAAAAGAGCTAGCGGAATCAGGAGACGAACGACCGAGCACATGGGATTCTCCATAGTTGAACGAGCGTACTTCAAACGCAGCATCTCCTCTGCCTAAGGCAGCAGCGAGATCCCCCGCGCCCGCTCGGTCGTCCGTATCTCCTGCGGGAGGTGGCGTCCTTCGAGCCAGACGACCTGCTGCACGTCGAGGTCCTTCCTGAGCCGGGAGACGGCCTTGCGCAGCTTCCCGAGCGTCGAGACGTCCTCGACGGCTCCCCAGGGGGAGTCCCCCGGTGGCTGGCCGAGGGACCACACGTAAAGGGGCACGTGGATCTTGCCGAGGTACCGGCGCACGGCGTCGGGAGCGTAGCGGCTGTCGTCCTTCGCCGACTCCTCGAGCACGAGCACGACGGCGCGGCGCGAGCAGCCCCCGTAGGCTTGTAAACCCGCTACCGCGACGGCGTCGGCGAATCGCAGCGGGGCGGGCGCGGGCATCGGCAGGTAGAGCCGGGTCATGAACCAGAGGAATCCGCCTTCCCTCGCCGTGTACTCGCGCGACATGTCGAAGAGCTCCGCGACGGCGTTGGACGCCTGGAAGCGGCGCGCGACGGGCCAGAGCACGTTGACCCGGTCCTTCTTTTCCAGGCGAGTCTCCAGTGCCGTGAAGTCGCGGGACATGCCGGCCGGCCCGGAGCTCGGGGGGCGGCGCCCAAATCGTTCTACGGCGCCATCGTTGGAGGGGTGCCGCACGAGGATGACGCTCGCCGGACCGTCCTCGACGGCGACGACGCGAAGCTCCCGGCCGCGCGCGGTAAACCAGCCCTGGAGACCCGCGGGGAGCGGCAGCTTCTCGCTCCCTTCGAGCAGAACGGGCACGGCGGTCAGCTCGCTGCTCGCCTCCCCGGCGGAACCCCCTCCGAGGACGACGTCGGCCCGGGAGCGCAGGTTGAGCGGGAACTCGAGCTCGGCCGACAGGATGTGCGTGAGGTGGTGGTCGTAGAAAGGCAGCTCGACCCGGCGCTGGCCGTCGAGCGCGAGCTCCCGGCCGTCGAAGGTCACCCGCAGCCGCGTCGGATCGGGGCCGAGCAGGCTCGCCCAGACCAGGCGCGCCGCGCGCGGCTTGCCCTCGGCATCGCGCTCCAGGACGAACTCCGCTTCCGCGAGCGCGCGCGGCAGATTGAGCCATTGCCGCGCCATCCCGATCTCCAGGCCGTCCCGGTCGTAGGCCCGGGCGACGAGCTCGTGCGGGGCGACCTCTCTTCCGAAATCGACGTTCAACGTCCAGGGCTTTCGCTGGACGCGTCCGACCTCTCTTCCGTCGAGCTCGTACGTCACGACGGCGACCTGATCGCCGACGAGGACTGAGACCGGGAGAACTCCAACGAGCAAACCCAGGAAGAGCGAAGCGAAGGCGACCATGGCCGACCAATATTCTGATTGAATCGGCTCGCGAAAAACGTTCCCGACGCACATCCAAATCCATGGACCGGAGACCGGAGGACACATGGCCCGCACTCCGCTGTTTGGATTCCTGCGGCGATCGCTGGGCATCGCGCGCCACTCGCTCCACTCGCCGATGCCGCTCGACGAGCTCCTCGAACGGGGACGCGACCGGGCGGCCCTGAGCCGCCGGGAGTTGCTGCTCGGGGCCGCTTCGGCCGCCGCCGTGACCGCCTACGCCGGGTGCGCCCCGGCCCGAATCCTGACGCCCGGCGTCCACCAGGAAGAGGTCCTGATCTTCGGCGCGGGCATCGCCGGACTGACCGCGGCGTACCGACTGCAGCAGGCGGGGGTGCGGGCTCGGGTGTTCGACGCCGCGAACCGGACCGGCGGCCGGATGTTCAGCCTCCGCGACCACTTCGCCGACGGCCAGGTCGCCGAACTGGGCGGCGAGCTGATCGACACGGGCCACAAGACGATCCGCGCGCTGGCCGGAGAGCTCGGCATCGCCCTGGACGACTTCGCGCAGGAGGACCCCGGCGTGGACCGGGACGTCTGGTTCATCGAAGGCGCCCGCCGCAGCGAGCGCGAGGTCGTCGAAGCCTTTCGTCCCCTCGCCGCGCGAATCGAGCGGGACCTGGCCACCTTCCAGGGCGACGGGGACGTGACCTACAAGGCGCACAACGGCGGCGGCCGGTTCGACTTCACGACGCTGGCGAAGTACCTGGACGAGGCCGGCATGACCGGCTGGTTCCGCAAGCTCCTCGACGTCGCCTACACGGCCGAGTACGGCCTCGAGACCGACCGGCAGTCCTCGCTCAACCTGCTCTTCCTGATCGACCCGGAGCCCGAGCCGTTCCGGATCTTCGGGGAGAGCGACGAGCGCTTCCACGTCCGGGGCGGCAACGACCTGATCACCCGGGCCCTCGCGGAGCGGCTGGAACGCCCAGTCGAGACGGGCGCGGCGCTCGAGGCCATCCGCAAGGGATCAGACGGACGGCTCGTCTGTACGCTCCGGCGCGCGGGCACGAGCCAGGAGATCGCCGGCGCCCACGTCGTCCTCGCGATGCCTTTCACGATGTTGCGGTCGGTCCAGATCGACCTCGAGCTTCCAGCGGTCAAGCGACGCGCGATCGATCAGCTCGGGTACGGCACCAACGCCAAGCTCATGGTCAGCTTCTCCGAGAGGGTCTGGCGCACGCGCCACCGCTCCAACGGAAGCGTCGTGACCGATCTGCCCTTCCAGTCTTCCTGGGAGACGAGCCGCCTCCAACCGGGCGCTTCTGGCCTCCTGACCAACTTCACGGGCGGCGCCCACGGGCTGGAGCTGGGCCAGGGGACTCCGGCACACCAGGCGGCGCTCTTCGTCTCGGACCTCGAGCGCATCTTTCCCGGCATCTCCGCGCACCGGGAGGGGATGAAGGAAGCGCGCTTCCACTGGCCTTCCCATCCCTTCACGAAAGGCAGCTACGCCTGTTACCTCCCGGGACAGTGGACGGCCTTCCGGGGCGTCGAGGGGGAGCCGGTCGGGAACCTCCACTTCGCCGGCGAGCACTGCTCGCTCGACGCTCAGGGCTTCATGGAGGGGGGCTGCGAGACGGGCGAAGCGGCCGCCCGGGAGGTCCTAGCTGACCTGAAGCTCGCTCCGGCCGCGGCGGCTGCCTGACACGGCGGCGCGGCGCTTGCCGGGGACCGGCCGGGGCCCGCGCACGACGCGCCGCTTGGTCGGCTCGGTGACTTTGGAGATCCAGTTGGCGAAGCCCGGGGAGGCGTCGTCCACGCGGTAGGCGAGGATCTCGGGCAGCTCGTAGGTGTTCACCTTGTGGATCGTGTCCCGCACGTTCTCGAACTGCTTCGCCTGCGTCTTTATGAGGAGCAGGAACTCGCCGTCGTCGCAGATCCTCCCCTTCCAGCGATAGATCGAGTGGACGTTGGGGAGGAGGTTGACGCAGGCGGCCTGCCGGGCGCGGATGATGGCGTGCGCGATGTCCAGGGCCTGCTCCTCGGTCCCGGCGGAGGTGACGATCACGATGAGGTCCTGGGCGCGCACGGGGGGTGATTCCATTCCCCGCGGGAGCGGAAGTCAAGGAGTCGCCGAGGAATACCTCCGGGGCCCGCGTGTTACCATCCTTCCTGATCTTTGAGACTTTGCGAGCGAGGGACGTTCCGTTGGGGGCGATACGGCTTCGACGGGGACGAGCACGCGAAAGGTTGCATGCCGAGGCTCACCCACCTCGCCAAAAGGGTGAAAAACGATAGCTGCCAATAACAGCAATCTCGCTCTCGCTGCGTAATTAACGCGCAGTGACGGTGTCCGGGAAGCGCACCCGCCGCGTCTCGTACGCCGACGCCAAATGCGGGTGTAGCCGTCCGGGACCTCCGGACCGGACGGCGAAATCCATTCGGGGATGCCCTGCCGTTGTTTTGCCTCTTCTTGAGACGGCGGGGCGAGAACTGAGAAGAGGCTGAGCATGGAGTGGCCTCTCGCGTGACGCTTCCGGACGCGGGTTCGACTCCCGCCGCCTCCACCAACCTGCGACCCTCGAACGCAAAGCTCGTCGGGCTCTCGCTCCTCCTTCTCTCTTCGTTTCTCCCCCGCGCGGCGTCGGCTCAGGACGCCACGCAGGCATCGATCGTCTGGCGCGGCGCGACGCATCCCGTGGCTTCGTCCCCGACCGCCGGCTTCTCCGTGCCCGACGCGCTGGGGGCCCTCGGCCTGACTGCCTCGAGGGACGAGGGGACGGGGACCCTCACGATCTCGGGACAGGGACCCTCGATCCTCATCGCTCCGGGGACCCGGGACGTGTCCGTCGGCGACCGCATCGTCGCGCTCTCGAAACCGCCCACCGAGATCCGCGGCGTCCTCTACGCCCCGGCCGATTTCTTCGAAAAAGTTCTCTTTCCGCTCGTCGGCGCCGCCGTCTCCTGGGACCCCGATCGGCGGACCTGGACGCTCCTCGACCCCACGCCAGCGCCCCTCTCGCTTCAGGTCGCCGTCGTGCACGTCGCGCCGACGACCCAGGTCGTCCTGCGGCTCTCCGCGCCGACCCGCTTCGTGCCGCGCGTCATCGAGACCGGCTTCCAGGTGCGGTTCCCCTCCCAGCGGCTCACTCCGCCGTTCCCCGAGCGCCGGTACCAGGATCCGCTCGTGTCCGGAGTACGGTTCTCCGCGGACTCGGCCTTCATCGACTTCCGGGAGCCCGGCCTGACGGCCCGCGCCTATCCGCTGACCGATCCGGACCGGATCGTCATCGAGG
>JBHENW010000055.1:0-4848 GCA_046261875.1 Thermoanaerobaculia bacterium
ATCGCGGTATTGCCGTTTCCCTGCGCTCTCGCGGCACGCGTGCGGTCCCCGGAGAGGCGGTAGCGCGCCATGCGAGGCGAGATCGAGAAGCTCCTTCCGCCGTCGCCCGAGGTCGCGACGCGCAGCGACATCTCGAATTCCGGCAGCTTCTGGATCTCGTCGTGCGGGTCCCAGAGCGTCGTCTCCGGCATGACGCGCTCCGGCATCGTCAGGAACGGGAGAAGGACGGTACCGTCCGGCGTCACGATCATGTTCACGAAGGTGAAGACCCGTTCGTCGGGAGTGCTCGTGATGAGCGAAGGCTGGCCGAACGTCTTCCCGGCGTCGGTCGAGAACGCGACGGCGAGGGCGGAGCGTTCTTTCCCATCCAGTCCGATCGACATGACGCTGGCTCCCGCATAGATCCGCCCGGCGAAGCGGCCCGTCCGGTCGAAGCCCATGTACTGCCGGTCGAACCCTTCGGCGCCGGCGATGAGCGTCGCGGCACTCCAAGTCCGCCCCTCGTCCGAAGAGCGGGTGATGTAGAGCCCGTCGCCGTCGTTCGCGCCGTAGAAGGCGTTCCCGCCCGCGTCGAAATACGCGATCGCGTCCCATCCCGTCGAGACCTTCGCGGCCGACTCGGGCAGTACGACGCGCGTCCAGCGGACGCCTCCGTCGTGGCTGACGTAGCCCGACGTCCCCATCTCCCCCCTGCTGATGCGACAGGAGACGGCGAGCATGTTCTTGCCGTTCTTCGGGTTCACCGCGAGAAAGGACTCCCCGTGCGGGTCCGCCGGGACGTCGGCGGAGATCGTGACGGTCTTCCCGACCTCGATTTTCTGTGCGGGCGCCGCGTGGGCGACGAACACCGCAAGGAACACCCACCCCGCGGCGCACGCGATTCGTGAGAGCCATGGCATCTTCGATCCTCCTCCTTACGGGCGCCCTGCCCTCCGGTCGGCTTTGTCGGTGCGCAGGTAGGTTTCGAACCATCGGATCACGGCCTTCCAGTAGTCGACGATGTTCTCCCGCTGCTCGAGGACGTGGCCCTCGCCCGGGTACTTGCGCAGCTCGACCTCCCGGCCGAGGTGCCGGAGGCCCGAGAAGACCTGCTCGGCGTGGTGCGGGCGGACGCTCGAGTCCTCGGCGCCGTGGAGGATCAGGAGCGGCGCCATGACGCGGTCGAGGGAGTAGATCGGGGAGTTCGCGACGTAGCGGACGGGGTACTGCCAGGGAGCACCGCCCATGCGCGCGTCGTCCTCGACCCAGTTGCGCCAGGAATCCAAACCGCTGTCCTGGATCTCTCCGTAGAAGGCGGAGAGGTCTGCGCCCCCGCCGCTCATGACGCCCGCCCGGAACCGGGTCGTCTGCGTGAGGAGCGAAAGCGCCGAGAATCCTCCATAGCTGTGCCCGAAGACGCCCAGACGATCCGGATCGGCGATCCCGAGCTCGATGACCCGATTGATCGCGGCGTTCGTGTTGGCGGTCAGGTCCCGCATCGGGGTCCCGATGCCCTGAGGCGTTTCGGGAAAGAGCACGGCGAAGCCCCGTGTCGCGAGCATCTGCTTGTTGAAGGGGCCGCTGGTGTCGCCGAAGCCGAACCGGTGGACGGAGTTCGAGTGCTTGTAGTCGCCAGGGTAGACCTCGACGATTAACGGGACCCTCCGGCCCGCGGCGTAGCCCGACGGAAGCAGAAGGGCGCCGCGCAGCGGCTGGCCGTCGCTTCCGAAATAGTCCACGACGCGCGAGGCCCCGAGCGGCACCTTCCGGATCTGAGGGTTGAGGTCCGTCACGCGCCGTGGTTCGGAAAGGTCCGGCCCGGACGTCCAGAGGTCGGGGGGATGCTGGGCGTCCTGGGCCTGAAGGACGACGACTTTCCCGTCGGCGGATCCGAGCGGGGGAGGGTAACCGTAGTCCCGGGTCTCTTCACGGAGCGTCGTCGCGCGGCCCGTGCCGAGGTCGACCCGCGCAAAGCCCATCGCCTTGGTCACGGGATTGCGCATCGTCACGGTGACGGTGCGACCGCGGTCCGAAGTCCAGACCCGCTCGCCGCTCTCGTCCGTCATCAGCCGGACGATCTCGCGGTTCGGGTCGGCGGCCGTGACCGCGCGCATTGCCCCGCCCTGCACCGGGATCCGCCACAGGCGTCCCCACGCCGCGAAGAGGAGCGATTTTCCGTCGGGCATCCAGCGCCCAACGAGCTCCGGCTTCCACGACGCGCGCTTGGGCGCGTCGGGCGTCAGGTTCCGGCGGGCGCCCGTTTCGACTTCGAGCAGGTACACGTCGGCCGACTTCTCCGGCTCCAGGCCAGTGACGTACGCCAGGTGCTTCGAGTCGGGGGACCAGGTGCAGACCCCCTGGTCGGGATAGACGTCCTCGGCGAGCACGCGCGGCGGGCCGCCGTTGACGGAGACCACCTCGATCGCATAGACGCGGGCGTTCAACTTCGAACGGAAACCCGTCATGATCGAGTAGGCGACCCAATCTCCGTCCGGAGACGGCGCGTACCAGAACACGGGCTTACGGAGGCTCAGGCGCCGGACAGCGCCCGTGGTCGCGTCGATGAGCGCCACATCGGCCGTCGCGATCGCGGCCAGGTCCGACGTGTCCCGGAGGATCGGATCGGGGTCGGAGTCCGGGGAAAGCGGGACCGCCGCGCTGACCGCCGGCTTCGAGGCGGCCGGAGAGCGGAACACGATCACGCCGGACCCGACCGGCTCCTCCGTCTTTGCCGGTTCGACCGGCGAAGTGGCGATCCGGTTGAACTGCGAGACGGTCTGGCCCTCGGGGAGGACGAGCGCGACGACGTGCTTTCCGTCGGGCGTCCAGCGCGGCCGCGCCCACTCGTCGAAGATCGACGGCCGCACGATCGCGGCCGAAACCCGGCGCGCCGGCTTTCCCGTTCCTTCCCGGATCCAGAGCCCGGCGGGGCCACCCTGGGCGGCGTAGAAAGCGAGCCTCGAGCCGTCCGGTGACCAGGCGGAGTCCTCTGCCTTCCCGCTCCCGTCCGAGACCCTCTCGGCTTCGCCGGTGCGCACGTTGGCGATCCACAGGTCGCTGCAGCCTTCGTTCGAGGATCGCATCCCTTCCGGCCCGTGAAACTCGGACCTTCCCTTGCCGGCGTCCGGGTTGCAGCGGCGGACGGCGTACGAGACCCACTGCCCGTCCGGCGAGAGCGAGCCGATCCTCGAGAAGAGCGAGAACGACCGGATCGCCATCAGTTCGTCCACGCCGAGGGGAACCGTGTCCTTCGGGACCTGTCCGAGGGCCGGCGCCGCGCCGAGCAGCAACAGGAGCGCCCATCGGGCCTTCCGCCGAATCCGCGCGCTCATGGCTTCACGGCCGCCGATCCTGCTTTTCGATCCGCCTCGTCGAGCTCGCGGAGCTTGCGCCAGCGCTCGTACTGCTCCTTCTTGGCCGGGTTCGAGTCCTCCTCCCCCTTGAGCCAGAAGCGGAACCAGTCGAGGTTCCTCTCGTAAACGCTGTAGCGGTGCTTCGGCTGGATCTTCTGGTGGTACTCGTTCGCGTAGACCCACATCTCCACGGGCTTCTTCCAGGCGCGCATCGCGGAGTAGAGCGGAAGCGAGGTGAGGTACTCGTTGTCCGGGACGTTCAGGAGCAGCGGGGTGTGGATCTTCTCGACGTTCGCCGTCGCCGAGAGACGATCGAAGCGATCGCGGATCGGGCGGCCGTCCGCGTCGATCAAGCCCCAGCGCGCGAGGTATTGGCGGAGCCACGCCGGGGCCATGTCGACCATGCCGGGCTCCCAGGTCCCCGCTCCGCTCATCGAAACCGCCCGAAAGAGATCCGTGCGGCTGATGGCGTGGGCGCCGATCTCCGAGCCGTGGGAGAGTCCCGTAAAGCCGACCTTCGCCACGTCGGCGACCCCCCTCTCCCCCGCCATCCGGATCGCCGTCCGCAGCCCGTCGAGCGGGGCCTCCCACATCTCCATCGCGGCTTGGAAGTCGCCCGGGCGGATGTTCTTGTCGGCGCCCGAGTCGAACGCGAGAACCGCGAAGCCTCTGGCGGCGAAGACGTGGATCGGGTACTCGTTCCCGACCCCTCCCCGCAGGAAGCCCGTGCCGCTGCGGTAGGTCGTGACGATGAGCGGGTACCGCCTGCCCGGCGCGCGGTCGAGCGGTTCGACCAGGTAGGCGAACATGTTCTGCTCGTTCTTCCAGTCGATCCGTGCCGCCGGGGAGAACCGAAGGTTTGCGAACTCGGGGTTCACGTCGGCGACGACGCGGAGGGTTCCGCGCGCGATGTCCACGAACGCGACCCGAGCCGGCGAGGCGTGGCTCTCGACGAGGCAGGCAGCGTGCTCCTTCCGCGCATCCCAGGAGCACTCGCTCAGGTGGTCCTGCGGCCGGAGCAGGACCCGCGGCGTCCCCCCCTCGGGGGAGACCTCCACGAGCGTGGCGCCGCGCCCGTCCCCGTCGCGCCTCTCGAAGAAGATCCGCTTCCCGTCGGCGCTCCACTGCGGGTTGCCCGCGTAGTACACGCCCGGAGTCAGCAGACGCTCGCCGCTCCCATCGCTGTTCCTCACGAAGAGGGGGTAACAGCTGTTGGGACATTTCGCGGGATCGTCGATGTACTTGTTGTAGGCGAGCCGGGTGTGATCCGGCGACCAGGCGGCTTCGGCCGTGTTCAGGTCGTCCCAGCCCCGCACCCAGAGAGACTCGCGCTCGGCCTCCTGCGGGGTGGCCGGCCGGCTCTCGCGGGTCGCGAGATCGTGGAGCCACGTCTCCGAGGGGGACTCCCGCAGGGCGAGCTTCTGGTCGATCACCGGCGTGTTGATGTCCCAGGGCGCCTGGAAGTCCTGGTCATAGAGCACGCCTTCCTCTTCCATCCGGGCGACGACCGCCGGGT
>JBHENW010000056.1:0-9950 GCA_046261875.1 Thermoanaerobaculia bacterium
TTGCCCGGATGGGACTCGACCGCTCGCCTGGTCCCGCGCTGCGCTCCGCCTCCCGCGGCGCGAGGCTCCTCCGAGAGCGGAGACTCCTCGCGCCGCGATCAGAGGGGCACGTCGTATAATTGGGGATGCTTTCCGTGGGAAAAAGAACCGGATTCCTCTTCGCCCTGCTGCTCTGCGCCTTCGCGTCCGTCGCGAGCGCCTACACCGTCAAGCTCAAGGATGGCTCGATCATCTTCGCCCGGGTCAAGTACACGGTTCGCGGCGACAAAGCGATCATCACGCTGCCGAACGGAACGGTGACGCAAATCGCGCTGTCCGCGATCGACGTTCCCGGGACTGAGAAGTACAACCGCGAAAACCCCGGCAACGTCATCGCGCTGGACGCGCCGCAGTCCGAGCCGGGAATGATCCCGCCGACTGCCGTCCCGACCGCGAGCCTCCAGGATGCGATCCGCGGGAGGCGGACGCGCGTGGATCTTCCTTCCTCCAACCCCGTGACCTCCCGGGAGGAAGGGAGCGGCCCCTCCTGGCAGCCGATCGAGCAGAACCTCCAGGCGGCTTTCGCGAAGGTGTTCGACGGCGCGGGCATCTCACAGTACCGCCTCCAGAACTTCCGCGGCGCCACGAAACTTCTCGCGACGGCGAACACCGAGGAGGCCGTCTTCAACACGCTCTCGGCGACCGCGCGCGCCCTCGCCGATTACGGGGCCGGAGCGGGGGGGAAGAGCGCCTCCGTCGAGATCGCCCTCACGACCTCATCCGGCGAGAGCGCGGGGACCTTTCAGATGACGACGGAGCACGCGCGACTGATCGTCAACGGCAACGTGCGCGTGCAGGACTACTTCCTCAAGAACGTCGTTCTCTAGGAGAGCCGCACCGTCCCTTTCGGCGTCCGCAGGCGCGCCGTGAGGCGCGCCTTCTCCGCGGTCTTCACCTGCGCCCGGATCCCGAGCTTTTCCAGCGTCGCGGCGACCTCGGCCGGGCGTGGATGCTCCAACGCGAGCTCCTCGAGGTCGCAGCCGGCCGGAGAGTCCTGCGAGGGATGCACCGAGCCCGCGTCCCACTGGATGAAGAACGGGATCGGCTCGACGCCGTCCGCCCCGTGCGCGCTCCGGATGCCGAACGTCTTCCAGGCCAGCGTCCGTCCATCGGGCCGCGCGCGCGAGCCGTCCCGGGGACCGAACACCTCGAGGCCGGCCGAACGGGCTTTTTTCGCCAGGCCTTCGATGTCCGTCGTGCCGGCCGACCACGTGATGAGGCGCGGCTCCGCGAGCTTCCGCACGTCGATGGAGAACCGGAACTCCTTCTGCGCGGGATCCGGCGCGATGATCTCCAGGTACCTTCGGCCGCCCAGGGAGAGCAGCGCATTGCGGGTGCCCATCCCGGGATGGGTCCCGCCCACGGCCGCCCGGACACCGGTCGTCTTCTCGACCCAGTCGATGCCCCGATCGAGATCAGCGATGCCGAGCAGGAGATGGTCGACGGCCGTGGCCGCGGAAGCCGGTCCGTCCGCCGCAGCCGAATCTTTCCGCGTCGTCAAGAATCCAGCCACTCCCGCCGTCCCGCAAAGCCCGAGCCATTCCCGGCGCGTCCACCTTCCCGTTCCCCGCATGGCGCGACTCTAGGTCGTGTCCGGGATCGGCGTGAGGTGATAGCGCGGATCTTCCCCGATCAGCTTGCGGAAGCGGTCCACGAAGGAAACGATCTCCCCCATCGTCTCGTCTTCGAAGATCCGTTCGATCCGGTGCAGCGGAAAGAAGACGGTGGCCGGCATGAACGAGGGCGGCTCCTTCCGCGCCACCTCCCGGAGCCACCCCTCGAAGCTGTCGAGCGAGAGGCCGCGCACGGTCGCTCCCGCCGGGGACAGTTCCCGCAGGATCCCCCAGAACTTCTCGCGCGGGTTGACGAGGTGAACGACGACGTATTCCTCCAGCTTCATGGTTTCCTCCGCTCGGCCAGCTCGATGAGCACTCCCCCGCCGCTCTCCGGATGCAGAAACGCCACGTTCTTCCCCCCCGCGCCCGGTACGGGCTCCGTGTGGACGAGACGGAACCCGCGGCCCTGGAGGTCGCGGAGGGCGGCCGGCAGATCGTCCACGGCGAAGCAGACGTGGTGGAGCCCCGGCCCGCGTCGGGCAAGGAACCGCGCGACGGGGGAGGTTTCACCGGTGGGCTCGACGAGCTCGATCTGGCTGTCGCCGACCGGAAGGAACGCCGTGAGGACCTGCTGGCCCGGCACCTCCTCCCGATGGGTCTCCGTCAGGCCGAGGGCCCGGTAGATGGGCAGGACCTCCTCGATGGAGGCCACGGCGACGGCGAGGTGGTCGATCTTGTAGCTCTTCACGGCCGGGACCGCACGAGCCGGTCGAAGAGGCGGCCCGCGGCCGCGTAGGGGTCCGAGCGGCGGGCCTGGAGCGCCCGCACGGCCTCTTCCAGGCCGTCCGGCTCCGGGGCCTTGGATTCCACGGCGCGCCGGAAACGGTCCTCCAGGATCGTCAGCAGCCGGGCCCGGGCGCGTCGCGCGTGGCGCACGTCCCCCTCGGCCGACGACGACAGGTGTTCTCCGTGCGACGCGAGCGCCGCGACGACGTCCTCGACCCCCTCGTTGCGCGGCGCGACCGTCTTGACGATCGGAGGACGCCACGGACGCCCCGGCGTGAAGTCCAGCATCATGGAGAGCTCCGCGACCGCGCGGTCCGCGCCTTCCCGGTCCGCCTTGTTCACGACGAAGACGTCGGCGATCTCCAGGATCCCCGCTTTGATGGCCTGGATGTCGTCCCCGAGGCCGGGCACGAGGACCACGGCCGTCGTCTCGGCGGCGCGGACGACGTCCACTTCGTCCTGCCCGACGCCGACGGTCTCGATGAGGATCACGTCGAAGCCCGCCGCGTCGAGCACGTCCACCGCGTCGCTCGTCGCGCGCGCCAGACCGCCCAGAGCTCCGCGGGTCGCCATCGAGCGGATGAAGACGCCGGGATCCGTGTACAGCTCGCTCATCCGGATCCGGTCGCCGAGGATCGCGCCCCCCGTGAAGGGCGAGGAGGGATCCACGGCGACGATGCCGACGGTCTTTCCGCTCTTCCGGTAGGACTGCCCGAGGCGCTGGACGAGAGTGGACTTGCCGGCTCCGGGCGGGCCCGTGATCCCCAGGATCCGGGCCCGTCCGGTCCGCGGATAGATCGAAGCGAGGATCTCGGCGACGCCGTCCCCGCGCTCGACGGCCGAGATCGCCTGGCCGATCGCGCGGGGACGTCCCGCGAAGAGCCCTTCGACGAGCTCGCTGACGGCCGGTGGAGCGGCGGTTCTCATGCGGCGGGCCGCTCCCGCCCGTGCGTTAGGCGCCGCTCCCCGAGAGGAGGCTGCGCGCGATGACGAGCTTCTGGATCTCGCTCGTCCCCTCGCCGATGGTGCAGAGCTTGACGTCCCGGTAGAACTTCTCCACCGGGAAGTCCTTGATGAACCCGTAGCCGCCGTGGATCTGCACGGCCCGGTCGGTGATCCGCACCGCGCGGTCCGAAGCGAAGAGCTTGGCCTGCGCGGAAAGCCGGGTGACGACCTCGCCGCGGTCCTTCGCGGCGGCGGCTCGCTGCGTGAGAAGGCGCGCGGCGTCGATGTCGGTCGCCATCTCGGCGAGGTAGAACTGGATCGCCTGAAACTCGCAGATCGCCCGCCCGAACTGCCTGCGCTCCTTCGAATACCGCAACGACGCCTCATAGGCGCCGCGCGCGAGGCCCACCGAGAGAGCCGCGATGGAGATCCGGCCCCCATCGAGCACCTTCATGGAGTTGACCCAGCCGTCCCCCTCCGCGCCGAGCAGGTTCGCCGCGGGAACCCGGCAATCTTCCATGACGAGCGTGCACGTATCCGACGCGCGCATCCCGAGCTTGTTCTCTTTTTTCCCGACCCGGATGCCCGGGTTGTCCATCTCGACGATGAAGGAGGAAATGCCGTGGCGCCCCGCCGAGCGATCGGTGACCGCCATGAGGACCGCGACCTGCCCCACGGACGCGTTGGTGATGAAGTTCTTCGATCCGTTGAGCACCCACGCGTCTCCGTCGCGGACCGCGGTCGTCTTGGTTCCGCCCGAGTCCGAGCCGGCTTCCGCCTCCGTCAGCCCCCACGCCGCGAGCCATTCGCCGGAGGTCAACTTGGGCATGTATGTCTGGCGCTGCGCCTCGCTGCCGAACTGGAAGATGTGGTTCGAGCCGAGGGAAGTGTGCGCGGCGACCGCGAGCGCGACGGAGGGGTCCACGCTCGCGAGCTCCTCGATGACCGCCGCGTAGTCCACGTAGTTGAGCCCGGCCCCGCCGTACTTCTCCGGAAAGATCGTCCCGAGGAACCCCAGATCGCCGAGCTTCCGGAAGACGTCGCGCGGGAACTGCTGCGCCTCGTCCCATGCCATCACGTGCGGGCGGATCTCCGTCTCCGCGAAGTCCCGCATCGTCTGGACGATCGCCTGTTGTTCGGCGGTTGCGGTCGGGGTCATCGAAAAAGATTCTAACGTGGGCCGGTTACCGATTCGACGGCGGACCGGCGGTGACCGAGGACGCCTGGACGATGTCGATGCCAGTGTAGTAGTGTCGCAGGATCTTGTCGTAAGTCGCCCCGGGGAGAGCCATCCCGTAAGCGCCGTTCTGGCAGAGGCCTACGCCGTGCCCCCACCCCCTGCCGAGAAACAGGAACTCGAGCTCCCCCTGCGCCCCTCGCGCTGTCTTCACCGTGAACAGCATCTCAGGGAGCTCGAGGGCCTGCCGCAGCTCGAAGCGGTGGAACGTGGCCTCGGCGGTGTCCGTCCGGACGCGGAGCTCGACGGCGCGGCCGGACGGCGTTCTGCGCGTCACGGACACTTCCCGGACTTCGGTGCCCGCGACCCGCGCCGCCATGCGCCGCGCGAGCTCGCGGCCGGAGATGCGCCGTACCCACTCCGTCCACGCCGACTCGCGCTCGAAGGCCGGACCGACCGCGTCGAGCTCCACCCACAGCGCGAGGGTCTCGGCTCCGCGCTTCCACCAGCGCAACCGGTCGCCCGCCCGCAGCGTCAGGGCGGAGGCGACGAAATAGGAGTCGCCCACCTTGCGGGCCAGCGGCATCTCAGGGTCCAGGGGAAGATCCGCGCGCCCTTCCGTGGTCTTAACCCACACGTGCGAGCCTTCGCGCGAAAGGAACTTCCCGGAAGCTTCCGTGATCCCCTGCAGGCGCAGCGCTGCCGAGAGGAGCAGGCCGCCGTACTCCTCCTCCGTCAGGTTCCGGGGCGGCGGCGGCAGGGCCTCGCCGGCGCCGAAGCGGAACCGGAGCAGGAAGTCGTAGGCCTCGCGGGCGGTCCCGCTGAGCCCGCCCGAGGCGGCGGGAGGCTCGGCGTAGTACCGCTGGTCGCGCGGCAAGAGGTGGAGCAGGCGGGCTTCGGTGAGGTCGAAGGTGGCCAGCAGCGACGGATAGACGGCCTGCGGCGAAAGGGCCGCCGGCGGACGGGCAGCGCGGGCCCGCGTCGCGCCGCCCGGCTCGCCGGGCCCGAGGCCCGCCCACCCGAGCGCCGTCTCGAGCTGGGCCGCGCGCGTCGCCCGCTTCCTCGGCGCGTGGGAGCGGAGAACGTAGCCGCGCCACTCCATTCCCCGGCGGGGCCGCGCGGCCGTGCGGTCGGTTCGCGCTCCGACCACCACGGAAGTCGCCAGCTCCGAGCACTCCACGGAGACGAGGTAAGGGACCGCGGTCTCGCCGAAGACGTTCTCCACGTTCTCCGTGCGCCCGCCGCACGTCGACACGAAGAGCGCGTCCGCGAAGCGGCCCTGGTGCGCGAGGACGAGCCCGCGCGTGGCGTCCACCGCGTCGTTGGACAACGGGTCCTCGGCGGCCCGTCCGGCGTAGACTTGGCATTTCGGCGTCGCGCAGAGGTCGTAGCCTTCGGCCTCGAACTGGCCGCGGTGGGCGAGCGCGTAGGTGCGCGCGGCGACGGCCTGGGCCTTGAGCGCCTCGATCGCGTCGTAGCGGCGGGGGCCCATCTCCGCGGGCACGACGCCGTACAGGTACTCCTCCAGGTCCACGAGGTTCACGACGGAGAGGGTCCCGCGCGGATTGACGAAGACCCGCAGCGCGCCGCGATACGGCTTTCCATCCACCTGCACCGGGCCGTGTCCCGTTCCGGGGAAGAGATCCAGCGGCGAAGCGAAGCGGCGCGGACCGCCTTCCTCCCCCGTGACCGCGATCGTCGGCGGCACCGCTCCGGTTTCCGGCGGCGCTCCCTCCGTGACGATCGCTTCATGGCCGACCTCCGACAGGCGTTGAACGAAAGCCTCCGCTTCCGCGCGCGAGGAGAACCGTCCGAGCAGCACGCGGTAGACGCCCCGCTCCGCGGAAAACGCCACGCTGCCCGGCACCGCATGGGTTTCCGAGAGCTGCGCGAGCCGCGCGCGGGCCGGCTCTTCCTGCGAGAACGCGCCCGCCTGGACCTGGAACGACGCCGCGGCCTTCCCCTCGGGCCGCAGGCGCAGCGTCCCACGGGAGTTGTCCTGCCTTCCGGACGAGACGAGGACCCAGCGGGCTCCCGGAGGCCCGAGCAAAAACTCCGGGAGGTCGCTCTTCAAACCCACGCGGAAGAGAATCCCCGACGGCGAGGCAACGGCCGGCAGCGCTTCCGCCGCGCCAGGCTTGCGGCTCGGCGGAGGACCTGCCGGACGTCCGCCGGGCGGCGGCGCGCTCGTGCATGCGGCGGCCCAAACGACGAGGCCGAGGAGAGCCGCTGCGCGGTAGAGCGGCCGGGACGGGAAACTCAAAAGCGGGATCGGATCCGGGTCCCCAGGACTTCCTTCCGGAAGTCGCTCCCGCGAAGCGTCACGAGGAGGCACATCTCGTAGAGGCGGCTGCGGAGACGGTAACCGATCCGGTCCTCGAGCCGTTCGCGCTCCCCCGTGGCTCCGTCCGCTTCGTCCTCGAAGTTGGAAGTCGCCAGGGTGATCTTCTTGCGGTTGTACCGCGTGTTCAGCAGGTTGTAGAGGACGTCCAGGACCCACGGATGGGGCTTGGAGGCGCCGAGCTCATCGAGCACGAGCACCTCGGCGTCCGCGTACGGCGTCAGGACGGACTCCTTGGAGGCGTCGGCATCGGGACGGAACGTCGTCTGGATCTTCATCAGGAGATCGGAGAAGTCCGCATAGAGCCCCTGCGCGCCCTTGGTCGTCACGAGCTCGGAGAGGATGGCGCAAGCGAGGTGCGTCTTGCCGCGCCCGGCCGGCCCGACGAGCAGCAGCCCTGCGTCCACCGCGGGATACGCTTCGATGAACTCGATCGCCGTGCGCTTGGCGTTCTGCAGGGCGAGGGTGTTGTCGGAGAAGTTCGAGAGGGTGCAGTCGCGATAGCGCTCGGGGATCTCGGCGGCGTGCAACTTCTCCCGGCGGAGCTGGCGGCCCCGGCAGGCGCACGGACGCGCCTGCTTGCGGTCCCCCGCCGACTCGAGGACCCAGCCCGTCCCATCGCAGACCGCGCAAGCGCCGGATTCTGCCGCCACCCCGGTCATTCTATGGGCGCTCAATTCTCCGGAAGCCCGTCTTCGACGAAGATCCGGCGGCGCCGGGGGCCCTCGAGATAACGCTTGAGCTCGGCGAGGCTCGCCTCCCAGCCGGATCCCACCTCTCCGCTGTATCGATCGTAAGCGGGACCGGAGTCCGGGATCCGCTGCTCGACGGTCACGACACAGCCGCCCGGTTTCTCCGAGAACGTCCAGGCGATCGACAGTCCCTCCAGCGGCTCGCCCAGGCTCGGCTCGTAAGAGATGTCGTGCACGACGAGGCGGCGGCCGGGCTCGACCTCGGCGATCTTGCCGAGCACCGTGGCCTCCGTCTGTCCACGCCCGTTGGTGAAGCCGATCGCCCAGTTGCCTCCGGGCCGCAGGCCCACGAGCGCGCCCTCGCACCACCAGGAGAGCAGATCGGAGACCCTCGTGAACGCGTCGAACGCGTCGGCCGCCGGCGCTTCGATGGAGACGGATCGGACGACGACGGCGGGCACGGAACGAGTTTACAGGAAGCCTTCACCTCTCAGCTCACTGCTCACGGATCACGGCTCACGGCTCGCTATACTCCACCGCCCATGTCCGCGACGCTCGAGACGCTGCGCGGCCGCGTCGCGGATGCGGTGCGCCGTACGGCAGCCGAACGGTTCGGCGTCTCGCTCGAGCGCGTGGCGCTCGAACGGCCTCCCCGCATCGAGCTCGGCGACCTCGCCTCTCCCGCCGCGTTCGATCTCGCGCGCGCATTGAAGAAGTCTCCTCGCGCCATCGCGGCGGAGCTCGCCGAGGCGCTCGCGCTGCCCGAGGGCGTCGCGGCCGCCCGTGTGGAGGGGGGCGGCTACCTGAACTTCTTCTTCGACCGTCCGGCCTTCGTGCGTGCGGCCGCGGAGGAGCCGGAAGAGAGCGGCGCGCGCGCCGGCAAGATCGTCGTCGAGCACACCAACATCAACCCGAACAAGGCCGCCCACATCGGCCACCTCCGCAACGCCGTGCTCGGCGACGTCCTCGTGCGCGCGCTCCGTTTCCTCGGGCACGAGGTCGAGGTCCAGAACTACCTCGACGACACCGGCGTGCAGGTCGCCGACGTGGTCGTCGGGCTGACCCGGCTCAAGGGGATCGAGACGCCGGAGGCGATCCGCCGCGTCATCGCGGAAGGCGCGCTTCCGGGGGGCCCCCGGCAGGCCAGGGGGTTCGCGTACCTCTGCTGGGACATCTACGCCGAGGTCGGACGGCACTACCTCGAGCGGCCGGAGACGCAGCCGTGGCGCGCCGAGGTCCTCCACGCGATCGAGAAGGGCACTGGGCCGGTCGCCGAGATCGCCGCGGAGGTGGCGGCGGCCGTGTCCTCCGCACACCTCGCGACGATGGGGCGCATCGGCATCGCCTACGACCTGCTTCCGCGCGAGAGCGACATCCTGCGCAAACGGTTCTGGGAGAAAGCGTTCGAGCGGCTCAAAGCCTCCGGCGCGGTCGAGATGGAGACGGAGGGTAAGAACGCGGGCTGCTGGGTCCTGCGCCTGGCCGGGTCGGAGGAGTTCGCCGGCATGGAGGAGCCCGACAAGATCCTCGTGCGCTCGGACGGGACCGTGACCTATACCGCCAAGGACATCGCCTACCAGCTCTGGAAGTTCGGCCTCCTCGGGGCGGACTTCGATTACGAGCGGTTCAAACCGAGCTGGAGCTCGGGCGCCGTCGAGCCCGAGGAGATCCCCGCGGAGGTGCGCGAGCATCCCGTGTGGCGGACGGCGCACGCGGGCGCCGATCCCGCCGCGCCCCGGTTCGGAGGGGCTGACCGCGTCTTCAACGTCATCGACGTGCGGCAGTCCTATCCCCAGAAGGTCGTCCGCGAAGGGCTACGCGTGCTCGGCTTCACGGTCGAGGCGGAGCGGTCCGCCCACTTCGCCTACGAGATCGTCGCCCTTTCACCGCAGGCGGCCCGGGAGCTCGCGGAACGGTTCGGCGAGGAATACCGGCTCTCGGCAGAAGACGAGAAGAAGCCTTTCGTGGAGATGTCCGGCCGCAAGGGGCTCGGCGTGAAGGCCGACGACCTCGTCGAGCTGCTGCTCGCTCGGTCGCGCGAAGAGATCGGGCGGCGGCGCGAGGCCTCCGGGCCGGGGGACGACACGGCGGAGCCCGACGCTCGCGCGATCGCGGTCGGCGCGCTGCGCTACTTCCTCCTGAAGTTCGGCCGCAACAAGGTCATCGCCTTCGACTTCGACGAGGCGCTCAACTTCGAGGGGGACACCGGGCCATATCTGCAGTACTCGCTCGTCCGGGCTGGGAACATCTTCCGCAAGCTGGAAGAGCGGGGGATCGCGGCGCCCGAAAAACCGACTCGCGACGGCGGTCCGTGGGAAGACGACCTCTGGGCGCTCATCCTCGACGCCTCGGGGCTGGAAGAGGTGGCGGGACGGGCCGTCGAGTCGCTCGAGCTCTCGACGCTGGCGCGGCAT
>JBHENW010000057.1:0-21151 GCA_046261875.1 Thermoanaerobaculia bacterium
CCCGAAGGACGGCCGGATCTTCGTCTTCGTGACCGAAGCCACCCAGACCGCATGGGTGCGCTACGGGGAGATGGGCAACCAGGTCATTACCCGGCTGGGGTACGGCGCCGGCGGCGAGACCGTCGTCTTCGAGAACGCGAACGCCCTCAAGCTCTACAACGCGAAGCACGGAAAGACCGAGAAGCCGCGCGAGGACGTCAAGACCGTCGACCTCAAGCTTCCCTTCAACGTGCAGTACCGGATGCCGGGCCTGCGGTTCTCGTTTCCCAAAGCCGAGATCAACCTGACCAACCGCCTGCAGGTTCGCTACACGCACGAACAGTTCGATGACATCCGCAACCCCCCGGCGCCCCTCCCGACCGCGCTGGAGGACAAGGGCTCCTTTCGCATCCGTCGGATGAAGACCAAGTTCGAGGGGTGGATCTACAGCAAGGAGCTGACCTTCGAGCTCCAGCTGAACTGGCCGGACACGGCGAACCCCCTCGAAGACGCCAACCTCGACTACGACTTCACCGGGGGGAAGAAGCTGTTCCGGCTCAAGGCGGGCCAGTTCAAGGCGCCGTTCAGCCATCAGCAGCTGACGGCTTTCATGAACCAGCAGCTCGTGGACCGCTCGATCCTGGATGCGTTCTTCGTCCCCGCGCGCCAGATCGGCTTGCAGGCCTGGGGGCAGTTCGGCTCCGAGGCCGTTCCCGACTTCGTGGACTGGCGGGTCGGCGCCTTCAACGGCAACGGCCGGACGACCTCGGCCAACGACAACGACACATTCGAGTATGTCGGCCGGTTGGTCGTTTCTCCCTGGGGGGGCGTGGGCTACTCCGAGTCGAACCTCGAGGCTTACAACTTCCGGATGTCGTTCGCGGCCGAGTACAACAACAACGACACGATCGTGCAGCTGGCGACGGGCGCGCGCACCGGGAGCGACGTCGAGACGTTCGGCGCTGCCGTCCTCCTCAAGGCCGTCAAGGCCCTCTCCCTCTACGGCCAGTACTACACCGGCCAGAGCGAGAACCCGGCGGGGACCGAGACCGATCGGGACGGCTGGCTCATACAGGCCGGCTGGCTGCTGGCGGCGAAATGGGAGCTGTCCGGGCGGTACGCGGTGATCGATCCGAACACGGACACGGACGACAACGATCAGACGGAGTGGCGCGTGGGAGTCTCCTGGTACCTGAATAAGCACAACTGGAAGCTCCAGGCCGACTACGGCGCCACGGAGAACGAGGCCGCGGCCCCGACGAGTTTCCGGACTTTGAAGGAGCTCCGGATTCAGGCCCAGCTCATCTTCTGAGCCTGGACTCGTGTCTCAAGATAGCGTGAAGCGTGCGATAGCATGGCGCCGCTTTCTTGGAGGGGCGCATGCTCAAGCTCCTTCCCCGGGACGACAGGTACTTCGAGCGGTTCAGCGAGATTGCCCGCAGGGTCTACGAGGCGGCACAGGCGCTCGACCAGTTCTTCGCGGGCCAGGCGCCTCTGCCGCAGGTCGCCGAGCGCGTCAAGGCCCTCGAGCACGAGTGCGACGAGCTGTCGCACGCGGTCCTCCACTCCATCGACCAGACCTTCATCACGCCGATCGACCGCGAGGACATCCACCGGCTCGCCGTCCGGCTGGACGACGTCATCGACCTGATCGACGGGACCGTGCGGCGCGTTTCGCTCTTCAAGATCCGGGAGCCGACTCCGCACTCCCGCCGTCTCTCCGCGATCATCGTCAAGGCCACGCACGAGGTCGTCGAGGCCGTGGCGGATCTCCGCAAGCAGAAGGGCGTCATCGCCCACTGCATCCAGATCAAGAAGTTCGAGAACGAGGGGGACGTGGCCTACCACGACGCCGTCGCTTCCCTCTTCTCCGACTCGATCGAGGCGATCGAGGTCATCAAGTGGAAGGACGTCTACGAGAACATGGAGCGCTGCATCGACCAGTGCGAGGCCGTCGCCCACGTGCTCGAAAGCGTCGTCCTCAAGAACTCCTAGCCGGGCGCCGAGTCACCGCGTCGCATGCCCGACATCAGCCTGGGGCTCGCGGTCGTGCTCCTGCTCATCCTCGGGGCGGAGTTCGTCAACGGCTGGACGGACGCTCCGAACGCCATCGCGACCGTGATCTCCACCCGGGCCCTGAGCCCGCTGCAGGCCGTGATCATGGCCGCGGTCCTGAACCTCGTCGGCGTCCTTTCGGGAACGGCCGTGGCCGCGACGATCGGCAAGGGCATCATCGATCCGAAGGCCGTGGACCTGACCACCGTAGGCGGCGCGATGGTCGGCATCATCCTCTGGTCCAGCCTCGCGGCCAGATGGGGGATCCCCACGAGCGAGAGCCATGCTCTCGTGGCCGGACTCGCCGGCGCCGGGATCGCGACGGCCGGCCCGGGGGTCCTCGTGGCCGATGGCTGGGAGAAAGTCGGCCTGGGACTGCTTTTCTCCACGTTCCTCGGGTTCCTCGGGGGTCTCATCATCATCATGATCATCTTCTGGGCGTTCCGCAGGGCCGTGCCGGGAAGGGTGCGAGGCACGTTCCGTTGGCTCCAGGTGTTGTCCTCGGGTTTCATGGCTTTCAGCCACGGCTCCAACGACGGCCAGAAATTCATGGGCACCTTCACCATGGCGCTCATGCTGGCCGGTTTGCTCCCCTCCTTCGAGATTCCGATCTGGGTGATCCTGCTGTGCGCCACGGTCATGGCCTTGGGCACCTTGACCGGCGGCTGGCGGATCATCAAAACGATGGGCATGAGGCTCACCAAGCTCGAAACGCACCAGGGGTTCGCCGCGGAGATGGCGGCGGCGAGCACGATCACGCTTGCCTCGCAGCTCGGGATCCCCCTTTCCACGACCCACACGATCAATACCGCCATCGTCGGGGTCGGGGCCGCCCGCGGCCTTTCGGCGGTCCGATGGGGAGTCACGGCCCAGATCGTGACGGCGTGGATCCTGACGTTTCCAATCTGCGCGATCATCAGTTGGGCCGTCGTCAAGCTGGCGCGCGCCGTCTTCTGAGCGGAGAATCCGGGCGGAGTCCGCGCTCGTAGCTTCTGAGGAGGAGCAAGCGGTGAAAAAATCCATCGGTTCGGCATTGCTCGTCTCGGCCCTTCTCGCGTCCGCTGCCCTCGCGGCCGGCGCGCCCGACCCCGCTCCCCTCGACGCGGTCCTGGCGGCGCGCGCCCGCAACGGCGGCTTCGACTATCAGGGCATGACCGCGCAGGACCGCAAGCGCCACGCCGCGTACGTCGCCAACCTGACGGAAGCGCCGGTGGCGCAGATGACCGCAGACGAGAGAAAGGCCTTCTACATCAACGCGTACAACGCCCTGGCCATCCAGACCCTCCTGGACAACCCCGGCAAGAAGATCATCGACATCGACGGCGCCTTCAAGGCGAAGAAGTACCGCGTGGGAGGCGAAATGCTCACGCTGGACGAGATCGAGAACGAGCTCCGGGCGACGGGCGACCCCCGGATCCATTTCGGGATCGTCTGCGCCTCGAAATCCTGCCCGCCGCTCGCCCCGAAGGCGTTCACGGCCGCCAACGTCGATGCGGCTCTGGACCGCCTCGGCCGCGAGTTCGTCAACGACCCGTCCAAGAACGTGGTGGACCGCGCGGCCGGAAAAGTCGCCCTCTCGAAGATCTTTTTCTGGAACCGCAAGGAGTTCGAGAAGGACGCCGGCTCGATCGCGAAATACGTCTCGCGTTACGTCAAGGACCCCGCCGCGGCCCAGTGGCTGGCGGCGTACACGAAAGAGCCTGAGTTCCTGGAATACGACTGGTCTCCTAATCAACCGTAAAAGGCCTTTTCGCGGGAGCGCGAGCGACGAAAAAAAGAAGCCCCTCCAGGAGGAGGGGCTTGAGGAGATCGCGTCGTTCCTCGGTTGATACGGAGGAGGGGACCGCGGCGTTTGCGGATCCGTTAACGTAAGAGCCGACGCGTGATACGGCTCACCCTCAAACCCGGCAGAGAAGAATCGGTCCTTCGCCGGCACCCCTGGCTCTTCTCGGGGGCCATCGCCGCCGAGGAAGGCGACGGGTCGGACGGGCACGCCGAGGTCCTCGACTCCCGCGGAAGATCTCTGGCTCGGGGGGCCTATTCGCCGGGGTCGCAGATTCGCGCGCGCCTCTGGACTTTCGACGGGCGGCTGCCCGACGAGGCGCTCTTCCGCGAGCGGTTCGAGAACGCACGCGCCCTGCGCCAGCCAACCGTCGGAGCGGATACCACGGGCTTTCGCGCCATCCACTCGGAAGGGGATCTCTGCCCCGGCGTGATCCTCGACCTCTACGCCGGGACGGCGGTGCTCGAGCTGCTCACGGAGGGGACCGAGAAGTGGCGGGGGGCGCTGGAGGAAGCGGCCCGATCGATTTTTTCTCCGGCCCGTCTCGAGGTGCGGACGAGCGGATTGGCCCGCGATCGCGGCGAGACGCGTCCCGCGCGGTCGGTCCCGGGCGAAGACGCGTCGGTCGGGTTTCTGGAGAATGGACTGCGCTTCACGGCCGACCTTTCCGGGGGCCAGAAGACCGGCTTCTATCTCGACCAGCGCGAGAACCGCGCCCGCGCCCGGTCGCTCGCCTCGGGCGGTGCCGTCCTCAACCTTTTTTCGTATTCGGGCGGGTTCTCCGTCGCCGCGCTCGCGGGCGGCGCCCGGAGAGCCGTGGACGTGGACAGCTCCGAGCCCGCCCTCGCGCTGGCCCGGAGGCACCGGCGCGAGAACGGGTTCCCGGTGGAGGACGCCGATTTCGTCCGGGCCGACGTCTTCGAGGACCTGCGGCGGCGCTCCGCGGCCCGAGAATCATGGGACCTGATCGTGTGCGACCCGCCGGCGCTCGCCAAACGGCAGGGGGAAGTCGAGCGGGCGGCGCGCGCCTACAAGGACGTCAACCGGCTCGCGATGTCGCTCCTCGCGCCAAAAGGCCGCCTGTTGACCTGCTCCTGTTCGGGCCTCGTGGATGCGGCGCTGTTCCAGAAGATCGTGTTCTCCGCGTCCCTGGAGTCGGGGCGGACCTTCTCGATCGAGGCGCGTCAGGGGGCGGGCCCGGATCACCCCGTGTCGCTCGATTGCCCCGAAGGGGAATACTTGAAGGGCCTGTGGCTCTCTCGACGCACGTGAAAGGCGCCGCGATCCTTCTGCTGACCGTGAACATGAGTCCCTCCGGCGCGCCCGCGGAGGACGGCCGGGTGCTCGTGTTCTCGAAGACCGCCGGCTTCCGGCACTCGTCCATCCCGGAAGGCATCGCGGCGATCTCCCGGCTCGGGCGCAGTCACCGCTTCGGCGTGGACTCCACGGAGGATTCCGCGGTCTTCGAGGACTCGCGTCTCGCCGCGTACGATGCGATCGTCTTCCTCCACACGACGGGAGACGTCCTCGATCCGGCGCAGGAGGCCGCCTTCGAGCGCTACATCCGAGCGGGCGGCGGCTTCGCGGGAGTCCACTCGGCGGCAGACACGGAGTACGACTGGGCCTGGTACGGTGGCCTCGTGGGCGCGTACTTCGCCAGCCATCCGCCGATTCAGCCCGGGGCGGTCCTCGTCACCGACCGGCGCCACGCGTCGACCCGCCTCCTGCCAGACCGGTGGGTGAGAACGGACGAGTGGTACGACTTCCGCGCGAATCCCCGCGGGCGCGTCCACGTGCTCCTCCGCGTGGACGAGAGCTCCTATTCGGGCGGCGCGATGGGCGCCGATCATCCGATCGCCTGGGCACAGTTCTACGACGGCGGGCGCTCCTGGTACACGGCGCTCGGGCACACCGAGGAGAGCTTCGCCGAACCGCTCTTCCTGCACCATCTGCTCGGCGGGATCCGGTTCGCCGCGGGCTTCCCGGAAAACGACGGGGCGCGGCCGCGGACAGTCGCGCCGCGCCCGTAGAGGCCGGAAACGAGGTTGGAGGCCGCCCGGAAAGGTCTCGCCATCCTCGGGCCGGCGCCTCCCGATCGCGGGGGCATCGCCCACGAGACGAGCCTCCTCGCGCGCGAGCTCGCGCGGCGCGTTCCCGTGGACTACGTCACTTTCTCCCGGCCTTATCCACGCTGGCTCGACCCGCGCCGCTACGCGCAGGACCCGGCGCTGCCCGCTTCCCCCGCGCGGCCGCTTCTCGACTACCGCTCGCCGCGCACGTGGAAGGCGACGGCACGACACGTCGCAGGGCAGAGCCCGGGGGCACTGCTCGTGCCGTGGTGGACGGCTTTCTGGGGAGTTCCGGTGGGGCGCGTCTTCCGGGAGCTCGCGCGCCTCGCGCCGGATGTTTCCCGCGTTCTCCTCTGTCACAACGTCGAGGATCACGAAGGCGCGTCCTGGAAGCGCCGCCTCTCCCGCCCCGCCTTCGCCGCAGCGACCGCGTACATCGCGCACTGGCAGGAGGGAGCGCGACGGATTTCCTCCGGGTTTCCCGGCCGGCCCGTGGCCGTTCTGCCGCTGCCCGTCCCGCCCCGCGCACCGATGGGCCGGGAAAGCGCCCGCCGGACGCTCCGCCTGGAGCCGGAGGGACCCTTGCTGTTGTTCATCGGCCTGATTCGCCCCTACAAAGGCGTGGACGTGCTCCTCGCCGCGGCGCCGCGGATCGTGGCCGAGACGGGAGCCCGGATCGCCATCGTGGGGGAAGTCTTCCGCGCTGCCCGCGGACTGGACCGGATGCGGGAGGCGAGCGCGGTCCGGGAACGGATCCTCTGGCGCGACCGGTATGTCTCGGAGGAAGAGATGGCGCTCTGGCTCGCCGCCGCGGACGCCGTCGTGCTGCCGTACACCCGGATCTCCGCGAGCGCGATCGCGGCGCGCGCGCTGGGCGCCCGGCGTCCGATCGTCGCCTCCGCCGTCGGCGGGCTGCGCGAGACGGTCGTGCCGGGCGTCACGGGGGAGCTCTTCCCGGCTCGCGACCCCGAGGCCCTCGCGGGAGCGGTCGCAACGGTTCTTTCGCGCGGCGCGATGGCTTACGAAAGCGGTCTCGCCGCGGCGGCGCGGCGCGCGTCGTGGAAAAACTACGCGGAGGGAATACTCGACTTCGTCGAGAGCGTGCGACAGGAGGGCGACGCACCGTGAGACCCCCTCTTCTGTAAAGGGAGCGATCGCTAGAGCTCGCAGCGCGAGCCGCGAGTCGATGCCGGAGGCAGGTCTCGAACGAGCGAGAGCGACGGAACGTATACTGCCCGCGCGATGAATCTGGACCTCACCGAGGAGCAGCAGATGCTGCGCGCAGCGGTCCGCGAGTTCGCCGAAGACGTCGTCCGACCCCGGGCCGCCGTCATCGATCAGAGCGGCGAGTTCCCCCGCGACGTCTTCGCCCAGGCGGGACAGCTCGGGCTGGCCGGCGTATCCGTCCCGACGGAGTACGGGGGGTCGGGAATGGACGTCGTGTCCTACGCGATCGTGATCGAGGAGATCTCGCGCGCCTGCGCGAACACGGGGGTCATTCTCTCCGTCAACAACTCGCTCGTGTGCGACCCCATCGAGAAGTTCGGCACGGACGAGCAGAAACGCCGCTTTCTCGTTCCACTCGCCCGCGGCGAGAAGCTCGGGTGCTTCGCCCTGACGGAGCCCAACGCCGGGTCCGACGCGGCCAACCAGCAGACGCGCGCGGTCCGGGAGGGGGAGGAATACCGGATCAGCGGGCAGAAGGTCTTCATCACGTGCGGGCAGGCCGCCGACGTCTGTCTTCTCTTCGCGATGACGAGTCCGGTGAAGAAAGCCCGGGGCATCTCCGCGTTCCTCGTGGACGCCGACACGCCCGGGTTCGACCGCTCCCGCCACCAGATCAAGCTGGGCGTCAACGCCTCGGGCACCGTCGAGATCTTCCTGACGGATGTCCGCGTGCCGGCCGGCAACCGTCTCGGTGAGGAGGGGGACGGGTTCCGCATCGCGATGAGCACGCTCGACGGCGGCCGCATCGGCATCGCCGCGCAGGCGGTCGGCATCGCGACCGAGGCGTACGAGGCCGCGGTCGCCTACGCGAAACAGCGCCGGGCGTTCGGAAAGACGATCGCGGAGTTCCAGGTCATCCGGTTCTATCTGGCCGACATGGCGACGGAGATCGACGCGGCGCGGCTACTGACGCGACGCGCCGCCGCCGCCAAGGACGAGTCGAAACGCGAGGGCACGCGGTACGGGCTCGAAGCGGCGATCGCGAAGCTCTATGCGGCCGAGATGGCCCAGCGCGTGACGACCCGCGCCCTCCAGATCCACGGCGGCTACGGCTACACCAAGGAATATCCGGTCGAGCGCAATTTTCGCGACGCGCGCATCACGGAGATCTACGAGGGGACGAGCGAGATCCACCGGCTCATCATCGCCCGCGAGATCTTCAAGGACGCCGGCGTGGTGATCGGCTGACGCACGATGCCCCAGACGAGAATCTTTCGCGACCGGATCGTGTCCATGGAGCAAACCCTCGAAGGAGGGGAGAAGCACCTCGAACTGCTCAAGACCCTCTGCCGCGAGGCCCTCCCCGAATTCGAATACGTGGAGCACGCGCTCGACCACGAGCGGGACCTCTTCACGATGACGCTCCGGGCGCCGGATGGGAGGACCCGGGTGGTCGGCTGGACGCGCATGGTGCTCTTCGACCCGGAACGGATCCCCGTGCTCCTGAGCGAGCCGGCCTCGCCGCTGCGTGACCGGCTGCTGCAGTTTCTGCGCTCCCGCGCGGGCCGGCCCGAGATCCTCGTGACGTTCCGCCACATGGAAGACGGATGGATCGATACGCCGGAGCCGCGACGGGACAAGCGCCGGCGCCGCAGAGGCCGACCCGAGCGGCGCGAGCCCGGACGGCGTCCCGAGAAGGCTGTGGCGCGCAAAGGCGAGGGGCCGCGGTCGCCTGCCGCGGCGCGCCCGGCCGCCGCCTCCCGTCCTGCCGGCGCTCCCCGGCCGGCGGCGGCGGAGGCGAGCGGCGCCCCCCCGGCTCAGGGGACGCGGCCCGCGGGCCGCCGAAGGTTCCGGAGGCGGCGGCGGGGCGGACGCGGCGGGGGAACGCCGGCTGGACCGGCGCCGCAGCCCTCCTGAGGCCCGCCCCGCATGAACTTCGAGCCGACCCAGGAACAGCGGGAGATCCGGGACGCGGTACGCGACTTCGCCGAGAGCGAGATCGCCCCCGGAGTCGTCGAGCGGGAGGAAAAAGAGGAGTTCCCCCACGAGATCCTCGCGCGCCTCGGCGAGATGGGGATCCTCGGCATGATCGTTCCGGACGAATACGGCGGCGCCGGATCCGACGTGCTCTCCTACGTGCTCGCGATCGAGGAGCTCGCCCGGGTCTGCGCCTCCGTCGCCGTGATCGTCTCCGTCAACAACTCGGTCGTCTGCTATCCCATCTGGAAGTTCGGCACCGAGGAGCAGAAGCGGACGATCCTGAGAGAGCTCGCCTCCGGCCGCTCGCTGGGAGCGTACGCGCTGACGGAGCCGCAGTCCGGCTCCGACGCCGCCAACCAGAAGACGCGCGCGGTCCGGGAAGGGGACGAGTACGTCCTCAACGGTTCGAAAGTCTGGATCACCAACGCGGGGATCGCGCGCTGGTACATCGTCATGGCCATGACGGAACCGTCGGCAGGGACGCGCGGAATCACCGCGTTCCTCGTCTCGTCGGAGGACGCCGGCGTGCGCCCCGGTCCCCCCGAGAACAAGATGGGCCTCCGCTCCTCGCGGACCGCGGCCCTCTTTCTGGAAAACGTCCGCATCCCCGCCGCCCGTCGGCTCGGGGAAGAGGGGCAGGGATTCACGATCGCCATGACGACCCTCGACCACTCCCGGATCGGCATCGCCGCGCAGGGCCTCGGCATCTCGCGCGCGGCGTACGAAGCTTCGGTCGAATACGCCCGGACGCGGGAGACCTTCGGGAAGAAGCTCGTCGAGCACGAAGTGATCGCATTTCAGATCGCCGACATGAAAGTCCAGATCGAGGCGGCCCGCTGGCTCACCTACCGCGCGGCGCTCTGCTCCGAACGGCCGGGTGCGCGCTTTTCCAAGGAGACCTCCATGGCGAAGGTCTTTGCCACCGAGGCGGCCAACGCGATCGCTGCGCGCGCGGTGCAGATCTTCGGGGGTTACGGGTACTCCCGCGAGTATTCGGTCGAGCGTTACTATCGCGACGCCCGCGTCACCACGATCTACGAGGGAACGAGTGAGATCCAGCGGATCGTGATATCGAAGCACGTCCTCGCAGGCCGCTGAATGAACGACGAGCGCGGGCAGCCGCCTCCGCAACTGCGGCCGCCCTTCCCGGAGGGGCCCAGCGAAACGCCGGCGGCGGCGGCGGCGCCGCCGGAGCCCGCGAGGCCGGCCGACCCGCCGAGGCCCGAGATCCTTCCGGGACAACGTGGTCGGGGCGGCGAAGGCCGGCCGCGCCGCGAGCGAGGGCCGCGGCCCGAGCTGGCCGCTCCCCGCGCTCCCGTTCTCCGCGAGAGCGGCGGTTTCCGGCTCCGGCTGGAGCCTCCGGATCTGGCCCGGCTTCGCGAGCTGCCGGGCGCGCGCGGCAAGACGGACGAGGAGCTGGGAATCGAGTTTCTGGACACCCAGCAGGCGCGGCTCCTCGCCGCGGTCGCGGGAGACGTCGCGCCGCCGGCCGAGCTGCGCGTCCTGGTCGACCCCTACTCCCGCCAGGCCTTCCTGGCGCTGGAACGACGCATCAAAGGGATCGTCAGCTTTTGAATCGGGAGTCGAAAATCGGAAGTCGGTAGTCGACTCCCGACTCTCGACTCACGTCTCCCGTCAAATATCCGCGCTCACCACGATCGAGGTCGCGCGGAGGAGGTGCGCCTTGCGCTGGTGGGGGTCGATGCGCACGGCGATGTCGGCCGGCCCCGCCCCGGCATCGGCCAGGGTCTCCGCCCAGCCTTCCGCGCGGGCGCGCAGGAAGTCCTCGGCCACTGCCGGCTCCTCGCGTCCTTCGAAGTCGGGCATCGCCCGGAGCCTCTCCACGTTGGCCTGGTCCATCGAAAAGGTGAAACCGTCGCGCTCGAGGCGGTAGATGCGTTGCCGAGTCGAAGGCGTTTGTTCCATGGGCCGGGAATTTTAGCCTCGATGGCCCGTTTGTGGCCGCACGATGCTTCCGCGTTACTGGTCCAGGCTCGCGTTGACCGCTCTCTCGCTGGCCGTCGCCGCCGGCGTGGCCGCGCAGGCTCCGAAAGTCCGGAACCACTTCGATTCGGACACGCCGATGCGGCCTCCCGGCTATTTCGACTTCGCCGTCCTCGGCGCGCCGACGGACGCCAATTGGAAGGTCCTCGCGGACTACAACCCCCCCTCGGCTCCCAACCAGGTCACGCAGACGGAGCTGAAGCGTCCGGCGGCGTCGATCGCCGCTGCCCTGCGGCGCAACGTGCTGATCCGGGACGGCCGTCTCTCCGTGGGACTGCGCAAAGGCTCGGGCCAGGGAGGCCTCGTCCTGCGCATGGCCGGCGAGAAGGAGTTTCTCCTCCTGCTCGTCAACCTGGAAACCGGCGATGCCCGTCTCGCCTCCTACGCGGGAGGAGAGCCGACCGAACTGGCCCGGGGTCGGGCGCCGCTGGATCGGGCGTGGAACGTCCTCTCCGTCGCAGCGGCCGGGCCCCGCATCGTCGCACAGTGGGACGGACGCCCGCTTCTCGAAGGAAAAGATCCCCGGCCGGCGAGCGGCCGCGTCGGCCTCGCCACGGCCGGCGCCGGCGCGGTCGCCTTCGACGAATTCGTCATCGAGCCCGCCGAGGCGCCCACCCCGTAATCACGATCCGGGCGCGATCGTCTCCACGAACCGGAACTTCCCCCCCTCGACTTTCAGAATGAAAGCCGGTTTGATCGGATTGCGATCCGCGTCCATCGTGATCGTGCCGGTCACTCCCGGGTAATCCCGCGTCTCGGCGAGCGCGTCGCGCACGCGTTTGCCCTCCGTCGAGCCGGCCCTTCGGATCGCGTCGGCGATCAGGTACGCCGCATCGTAGGAGAGGGCGGCAATGGAGTCCGGCGCCGCCCCGTACACCTTTTCGTACTCCGCGACGAAGCGGCGCCCCCGGGGAGACGGGTCGTCCATCGAATAGTGGTTGGAGAAATATGCCCCTTCGATCGCTTCTCCTCCGATCTCCGTCAGCTTCGGCGAGTCCCACCCATCCGCCCCGAGGAGGACGGAGTGGAGACGCAGCGCCCGCGCCTGTCGAGCGATGAGCCCGACGTCCGTGTAGTACCCGGGGATGCAGAGGACATCGGGGGGATCGGCGGCGAGCGCCGTGATCTGGGCGGAGAAGTCGCTGTCCCCCTCGGAATACTTCAGTTCCGAGGAGATGCGGCCGCCGAGGCCCTCGAAGTGCCGCCGGAAGGCCTCCGCGAGCCCGACGCTGTAGTCGCTGCGCACGTCGACGAGAAGCCCCGCGGTCCGAGCTTTCAACGTCCGCCGCGCGAAGATCGCCATCGCTTCTCCCTGATAGGGATCGATGAAGCAGACCCGAAAGATGTAGTCCCCCTTTTTGGTCACCTCGACGTTCGTCGAGGAAGGAGCCACCATGGGAACGCGGTAGCTCTGGGCGATGGGCGCGGCGGCGAGCGTGCGCGAAGACGCCTGCTCCCCGATCAGGGCGACGACGTGATCCCGGGTGATCAGCTTGGAAACGACCGAGGCGGCTTCGGCGGCTTCGCCGCGGTCGTCCTCGACGAGCATCTCGATGCGCTTGCCGAGCACCCCGCCCGCGCGGTTGAGCTCTTCCACCGCGAGGCGCGCGCCGTTGCGGCCCGAGATCGCGAAGGTCGCCGTGGGTCCGGTCAGCGCCCCGTAGAAGCCGATCTGGATCCCTTGCGCGGCCGGCGCCGTCTCACCGCCACAGGACATCAACGCAGCGGCGATTCCGAGAACGGCAACCGCGCCCAGGCCCCGCACCACGCTCCTCAAGGACTGCGATTCTACGCGGCGGCGGCACTGTAGGATCGCCCGCTGGTAGGCTACGCGCCGCGGGCGGAGCGGGAGATGCGATGAACGAAGCGAAAACGTACGACGTCACGATCATCGGCTCCGGCCCGGGCGGTTACGTCGCCGCCGTCCGCGCGGCGCAGCTCGGAATGTCGGTTCTGGTCGTCGAGCGGGAAACCCGGCTGGGCGGCGTCTGTACTCTGCGGGGCTGCATCCCGACGAAAGCGCTCCTCCACACCGCCGACTTGCTGGAGGCCGCCCGCCACGGAGCCGACGTCGGAGTCGCCGTACGCGAGGTGCGGCTGGAGCTGCCGGCAGCCATGAAGCACAAGGAGAAGGTCGTCCGGCAGAGCGCGAACGGCGTCGCGTACCTGATGAAGAAGAACCGCGTGGACGTCGCGACGGGGTTCGGCCGGCTGGCCGGCGCCGGCCGGGTCTCCGTGACGGGGGCCGACGGCGCGGAGAAGACCCACGCGACGAAGAACGTCATCGTGGCCACGGGCTCGGTTCCCCGCTCCCTGCCGGGCATCGAGATCGATCACAAGACGATCCTCTCTTCCGACTCGATCCTGGAGGTCGGGGAAGTGCCGAAGTCGCTGCTCGTCCTCGGCTCCGGAGCGGTCGGCGTGGAGTTCGCGTCGATGTTCGCCCGCTACGGGAGCAAGACCACGATCGTCGAGATCCTGCCGCGGATCGTGCCGGTCGAAGACGAGGAGATCTCGCGTGAGCTCGCGGCCTCGTTCAAACGGCAGGGGATCGCCGTCTACGTGGACACCCGCGTCGAGCGCGTGACGCCCGGCGAGGCCGGAGCCGAGGTCCTCGCGCGGACCTCCACCGGGAAGACCGAGACATTCCGCGCGGAAAAGATCCTCCTCGCCGTCGGCCGCAAGCCGCTCTCCGAGGGAATCGGGCTGGAAGCGCTCGGCGTGAAGACCGAGAAAGGCTACATATCAGTGGACGGCGTCATGCGCACGAACGTCCCGGGCGTGTACGCCATCGGAGACGTCGTCCCCACCCCGTGGCTGGCGCACGTGGCGTCGGCGGAAGGAATCGTCGCCGTAGAGCACATGGCCGGGAAGGAACCGCAGCCTCTCAATTATGACCAGGTGCCCGGGTGCACGTACTGCTCCCCGGAAGTCGCGTCGATCGGTCTGACGGAAGCCAAAGCGCGCGAGCGCGGCCATGACGTGTCCGTCGGGAAGTTCCCGTTCTCGGCGAACGGAAAGGCCCGGATCTTGAACGAGACGGGGGGCTTCGTGAAGATCGTCGCCGAGAAACGCTACGACGAGGTCCTCGGCGTCCACATCGTCGGTCCGCACGCCACCGAGCTCATCGCGGAGGCGGGCGCGGCGCTGCGCCTCGAGTCCACTGCGGAGGAGCTCGTCCGAACCATTCATGCCCACCCGACGCTTTCGGAGGCCGTCCACGAGGCCGCCGAAGCCGTGGGCGGCCACGCCATCCACATCTAGCCGTCAGCCGTCGGCTGATCGCGGATGGCTAATTAGGCGCTTTGGGCACCTCGCCGCTCGTCGGCGGCATCATCGGAGGCTGTCCCGGCCCGCTCTGGACGGCGTTTGCCGGCGGGTAGGCGAGGGTGAAACCTTCCCGGTAATCGTTGGGCGCGGCGGGATACGGCATGTTGAGGCCGGGTACCTGCCGGGAGTCCCACTCGGGGCGGTAGGCGCGGTCCGGGTTGTGCAAGGCCGTCCCGTCGCTGCGCTCGCCGGGCCTCGTCCCGTGGCCGGCCGGACGGCCGGGCGCCGCCGGTCCCGCGGCCGCGCGGCCGGACCCGCTCCCCGTCGCGCCGAGGACCACCTGGTCTCCGGGGCGCAAGCCGGCGAATGCCGGGGTCGAGACCCGGACGGGGGTTACGAGAACCCGCACGACCTCCGTCTTGCGGATGCTCGTGAGCTGGCCGGCCGGATGCAGGCGGAAGACGAGCATCGCGCCGGCGTCACGCGGACGGTCGCTCGCCAGCACGACGGAGCCCCCCTTGAGCTCGACCCGGTAGACGACCGGCTCCGGCGCGGCGGAGCCGGCCGCGGCGACGAGGGCGCAGAGAATCCCGGCCGTGAGAATCCGTCGCATGGGGGGCGAGGATACTCCGTCGCCCCTGCGGCCGTGCAACCCGGGCGGCCTCTTCTCACGTAAACCCCGCCGCGTCATGGAAATGAGAACAGGAGAGGACGACCGGGCCTTCCCGTGGGAGACGGGGAGACCCGTCCGCGGCTCCGTCCATGTAGACAACTAAGTTGTCATTATGACAGTGTTCATGTCATGACCTCCGCGCGAACGGTCTCCGGCGGCGCCCCGGCAGCCGGCGAAGCGGCCGAAGCCCTCTTCCGGGAGACGATCGCCCTCTTCTACCGGCTGGCGGCGGCGGCCGAGCAGGTGCATCCTCAGGGCGCCCTTTCGGGCGCGAGACGCGGGGTGCTCCGCGGTCTGGCGCGCCACGGCGCCCAGACCGTGCCGCAGATGGCGCGCGCACGGCCCGTCTCCCGCCAGCACGTCCAGCTCCTCGTCAACGCGCTCGCCGCGGAAGGCTTCGTGGTCTTCGAGGACAACCCCGCGCACAGGCGGTCGCGCCTCGTGCGCCTGACGAGCCGGGGCCGGCGGCTCGTCGAGGCGATGAATCGCCGAGAGGCCTCCCTGCTCGCCAAACTGCCGCTCGGGGCCCTCGGGAGGGACATCGAGCGCGCGGCGAACGTCTTGCGCAAGATCCGGGAAGCTTTCGAAAGCGAGCACTGGCACCGTCTGGTCCGCGCCGGTGCAACCCGACGCCCCGCGCGGTCGTAAATAGCTGACCGAGGAAATAGAATGGCCGGCCCCAGGCTGCAATCCATGGACGAAGCGAGAGAGAAAGCGACGCCCGATCTGTCGGCGTTGAGGATCCGGCGCGAGCCGGAGAAGGCCCGCGGGCCGCGAGGGTGGATGCTGCTCGGCGCGCTGCTCGTCGTGGCGGCCGGCGCGGGGGCGTATCTCTACTCGGGCAGGTCCCTGCGGCCGCGCAAGGTCGAGGCCGTGACCGCTTCGGTCGTCACGGAGGGGCAGGCCACGACCGTCCTGACGGCGACGGGTTACGTCGAGGCCGAGCGCAAGGCCGATCTCTCTCCCAAGATCACCTCCCGCATCACCGAGCTGAACGTGACGGAGGGCTCCCGCGTGAACCGGGGGGACGTGATCGCGAGGCTCGACCACACGGACCTCGACGCGCAGCTCGCCGAGACGCGCGCCGCATGGGTCAACGCGAAGGCCGAGCTGGACCGGCAGCGATCGCTTCATGAGCAGGGTCTCATCCCGAAGGCTTCGCTCGATGCGGCGGTCTCCCAGGAGGCGGCGACCCGGGCCCGCGTGAACTACGTCAAGGCGCTGCTCGACTACACGGAGATCCGCGCGCCTTTCACGGGCGTCATCACCGCCAAGCGAGCCCACGTGGGGGAGGCGGTCTCGCCGTTCGGGTCATCCCCTTCCGGCGGGGGCTCGGGCGGCGCCATCGCCACCCTGGTCGAGTTTTCGAGCCTCTATGTCGGCGCGGACGTCAACGAGTCGAACCTGGGGAAGCTGGCTGCCGAGCAGCCCGCGGAGATCGCCCTCGATGCCGTGCCGGAGAAGACCTACCACGGCCGGCTGCGGCAGATCGTCCCTTCCGCGGACCGACAGAAGGCGACCGTGCGCGTCAAGGTCGCCTTCCTGGACGCGGACGAGAAGATCCTGCCGGACCTTTCGGCCCGCGTCGCGTTCACCTCGGAGGCCACTCAGGGGCGGGCGAGCCGGTCCCGCGTCCTCGTCCCGCGCTCGGCGGTCGCGAGCATGGACGGCAAGACCGGTGTCTTCCGGATCGCCGAGGGGCGCGCCGTCTTCGTGCCGATCGAGGCGGGCGGCGACGTCCAGGGGCAAGTCGAGGTTGTGAGCGGGCTGAAGGGCGGGGAACAACTCATCTCTTCGCCGGCCGGGCTGCGCGAGGGGGAACGGGTCCGGATCGAAGGGGAGAAGGAGTGACGGGAGGAAGAAGCGCCATGGCGGAGCCACTCATCCAGATCGACGGGGTTTCGAAGGTCTACCGGCGGGAAAAGCTGGAGATCCCGGTGCTCGATGACATCAACCTGAAGGTCCCCCAGGGGGAGTTCATGGCGCTCATGGGCCCGTCGGGCTCCGGCAAGACGACGCTGCTCAATCTCATCGCCGGGATCGATCAGCCCACGAGCGGCCGCATCGTCGTCGGCGGCCGGGACATCTCCACCATTTCGCAGGCCGAGCTCGCGCGCTGGCGCTCGAGCACCATCGGGTTCATCTTCCAGCTCTACAATCTGCTCCCCGTCCTCACGGCGTTCGAGAACGTCGAGCTGCCGCTCCTGCTCACGAAGCTGTCTCGGAAGGAACGCCGCAAGCACGTCGAAACGGCCCTGTCGATCGTCAACCTGTCCGACCGGAAGGACCACTATCCCCGGCAGCTCTCGGGCGGCCAGGAGCAGCGAGTCGCGATCGCCCGGGCCATCGTGTCGGACCCTGTCATCCTCGTGGCCGACGAGCCGACGGGCGACCTGGACGCGAAGTCGGCGGAGGAGATCCTCGTGCTGCTCAACCGGCTCAACGAGGAGTTCTCCAAGACGATCGTCATGGTGACCCACGACCCGAAGGCCGCCTCGCGCGCCCACCGCATGGTGCACCTCGACAAGGGGGTCCTCCACGCGGAGGAGCTGACGGAGACCGGCACCCTGCGCAGCGTCTGACGCGATGAAATACCTTCGTCTCGTCTGGAAGAACGTCTTCCGCAAGAAGACGCGGATGGCCCTGACGACGTCATCGATCATCCTCGTGCTCGTCCTCATCGTGACCCTCGTCTCCCTGCTCCGGGCGATGGAGTCGGATCCCTCCGGCGGGAAAGGGGCGAACCGTCTGGTGGTGCAGCACGCCACGGGCCTGGCGAACTTCCTCCCGCTCTCCATGGAGCAGCGGATCGAGCAGATCCCCGGCGTCGTCGCGGCTTCTCCGGAGATCTGGTTCGGAGGGATCTACAAGGACGACCGGCCGGAGAACTTCTTCGGGCAGCTTTCGGCGGAGCCGGAGACCTTCTTCGAGAAGATCTTCGACGACGCCACGATATCTCCCGAGGTCAATACCGAATGGAAGGCCACGCGGGACGGGTTCGTGGCGGGCGAGAAGATCGCACAGAAATTCGGCTGGCAAAAAGGGGACCGGATCACGATCAAGCCGACCTACATCCAGGTGCCGCTGAACCTCGTGTACATCGGCAAGTACAACTCCGGCGACGAATCCAACATCTTCTTCCACAACGAGTACCTGAACCAGGCGCAGTGGTTCGGGGCCAACCGCCTCACAGGGATCTATTACCTGAAAGTCGCGTCCGGTGACGACCTGCCCCGCGTGGCGTCGACGATCGACCGGATGTTCGAGAACAGCGATTCACCCACCAAGACGATGACCGAGAAACAGTTCCAGGCGTCCTTCATGGACATGATGGGCAACGTCAAGGGGATGATCACCTGGATCTCGCTCATCGTTCTCTTCGCCATCACGCTCATCGTGGCCAACACGGTGGCCATGTCCGCGCGGGAGCGGGTGACCGAGATCGCCGTGATGCGCACGCTCGGCTACCGCCGGTCGCACATCCTCTCGTTCATCCTGTCGGAGTCCATCCTGATGGCCCTCCTCGGCGGGGTCATCGGCGTCTTCCTGGCGCGGTTCGTCATCATTCCCGGGATGGTCAAAGGCATGGAGACCACTCCGATGGCGCCCCTGCTGATCAACTTCCGCGTCAGCCCCGAAGTCCTGCTCATGGCGTTCCTCGTTTCCGTGGGCATCGGCATCCTCGCGGGCTTCGTCCCGGCGATCCGGTCGTCGCAGACGAAGATCATCGACGGCCTGAGACAGGTGGTGTAGCCGTGGCCATTCCGCTGAAATACAACGTCCGCAATCTCCTCGTCCGCAGGGTCTCGACGGGCATGACGGTGTTCGTGATCTGCCTCGTCGTCACCGTGTTCCTGTTCGTGCTCGCTCTCTGGCAGGGAGTCACGCGGACCCTGACCGTCAACGCCTCGGACCGCAACGTCCTCACGATGCGGGTCGGCTCGCAGTCCGAGATGCAGAGCGTCATCACGCGCGACTCCGCCGAGCTGATCCGCTCCCTCCCCGGCATCGAGCGCAACGCCACGGGCGAGCCTTTCGTGTCTCCCGAGATCCTCACCCTCATCAACATCCCGCGCTCCGACGGGAAGAGCTCCAACATCCAGGTCCGCGGGATCGCTCCCATCGGATTCGAGATGCGGCCCGGCGTGAAGATCGTGGAGGGACGGATGTTCCGCCCCGGCACGAACGAGGCCGTCGTGTCCAGGAACCTCGCCGGCCGCTTCGCGGACATGGGCCTGGGCGAGACGATCCGGTCCGGCAGCTACCGGTGGACCATCGTGGGGCACTTCGACGCTTCGGGCTCCGCATACGAGTCGGAGATCTGGACGGACGTCCAGGACCTGCAACAGCAGGTGAAGCGCCCGATCTTCTCGACCGTGTTCGTTCGGACAGCCGACGCGGATGCGGCCCGGCGGTACATCGAGAGCGTCAAGGGGAACCAGCAGCTCAAGCTCGAAGGAAAGACCGAAAAGACCTACTACGACGAGCAGATGGTCACCGGAGCCCCGATCAAGATCCTCGCGATCCTGGTCGGCATCTTCACGGCGATCGGCGCCTCGTTCGGCGCCATGAACACGATGTACGCGCAGGTCTCCGCGCGGATCCGCGAGATCGGCACTCTGCGCGCGATCGGTTTCTCGCGCGGTTCGGTGCTGACCTCCTTCATGCTCGAGTCCCTCGTTCTCTGCCTCGCGGGCGGCGTTCTCGGCACGGCCCTCGCGTACGTCCTCTTCAACCTGATCATCACCAAGCCCACGGGGACGATGAACTGGAGGACCTTTTCGGAGGTGCTGTTCAACTTCCGGCTGACCCCGCCATTGATTCTCGGGGGGCTGGCCTTCTCGCTCGCCATGGGCGTTCTCGGAGGGCTGTTTCCCGCCGCCCGGGCGGCCCGGCTCAAGATCACGACGGCGCTGCGGGAGGTCTAGCCTCGTGGACTTGGTTAGTACTTAATATATATATATCCATGACTAGAAAGCTCGTCAAAATTGGAAGTTCACTCGCCGTGACTCTCCCGAGCGACGTCGTCAAAGAGTTCAAGCTCAGGAAGGGCCACAGCGTCGACGTGTCCGTGCATCCGATGACGGGGGCGATCACGATCCGGCCGGGAATCCGATACTTCGAGAGCGGGAAGGTGAACAGGCGATTCCGGGAGATGACGGAGGCTCTGCTGAAAGAGCGTTCCGCCGCCTACCGCGAACTCGCCAAGTGACATTCTTCCTGTCGATCGAACAAGTGCTCTGGCTGCACCAGGCGCAAATCGAGACGTTCGGTGGGTCCCCGGGCGTGCGCGGTCGGGGAAGTTTGGAGGCGGCAGTCGCGCGACCGGCCATGACATATGGGGGAGAGGCTCTCTATCCCGACCTCGCCGCGAAAGCCGCGGCTTTCCTCCATTCCCTGGTCATGAACCACGCATTCATTGACGGGAACAAGCGAGTCGGTACCGCCGCCTCCTAGCTCTTCATCATTGTGAATGGTGGAACGCTGTCGGTGGATGACCGGGAGCTCGAGGAGATTGTTTTTCGGTTGCTCGTGGTGAGATGCCCATCGAGCCTTTGATGATCTGGTTCCGTCAGCGAATCGGTCGGACGGGGCCTGAAAGCTGAAGGGACGTCGGAAGCCGCTTGAACGGAGGGCCCCAAGACCCGGGATTTCGAGGGAAACGACTGCGGCGGCACCAACGTGCGGGGTTCCCCGCGCATCGGCTAAAATAGTCGGAAAAAGAGACAGTCGAGAGAGGGTTCATGGCGCACGTCCATGGCCCGATGTCTTCCGCGACCCCCGCCGTCGTTACGGGGATTTCGAAAGCCATCCGGCCGGTCCGCAAGATCGGGCAGGTACTGCTGCTCGCCATGCTGGCGAGCGCCGCCGCGGCGCCTGCGCGCGCGCAGTTGGAGATGATCGGCGGCACGCTGGAAGTCTTCGTGGCCGACGACTTCGCCAACGACTATGCGTTTCAGCTCTACGCGCTGCGCACCGACTCGGGCGAGCAACTGGAGCTCGTCGGCTCGTTCCGCCGCCCGGCGTCGGCGCCGGAGCGCGCATCCTCGTCCAGGGCGAGCGGAGCGGAACCCGGCTGAACGTCGACACGTACACGGTGACGGCGCCGGCTCCCGCCACCGCGCGGCGCGCCTCGCCCGCCCTCGCCGGCGCGACCCCGGTCATCGTCAT
>JBHENW010000058.1:0-14619 GCA_046261875.1 Thermoanaerobaculia bacterium
CTCCGGCTGCGCGAAGAGGGGTTGGCCGTCCACGCCGTGACCGTGGACACGGGCGGTTTCTCCGCGCGCCAGAAACGGGCCATCGCGCAGCGTGCCCGCGCCGCCGGGGTGACGCGGTACGCGCTCCTCGACGGGCGCCGCGAGGTCTACGAGCGGTTCGCGCTGCCGCTTATCTTCGGCAACGTCCTGCGCGGCGGCGTCTATCCGCTGTCCGTCGCGGCGGAGCGGGCGGTCCAGGCGCAGATGGTCGCGGGACATGCCCGCACGATCCGCGCTGCGGCGATCGCGCACGGGTCGACGGCCGCGGGCAACGACCAGTTCCGTTTCGACGCCGCCCTCCGGATCCTGGCGCCGGAGGTGGAGGTGCGGGCGCCCGTGCGCGATTCCGGCGTCACGCGCGAGGAGGAGACGGCCTTTCTCACCGCCTCCGGGATCCGGATCCCGCCGTCGCTGACGCGCTACTCCGTCAACGAGGGTCTGTGGGGGACGACGATCGGCGGGGGAGAGATCCATGATCCCTGGCAGCTTCCGCCCGAAAGCCTGTTTCCCGGGAGCACCATCGCCGCGGCGCCCCGCAAGCCACGCGCCGTGACGATCGGATTCCGGCGTGGCCGTCCCGTCTCGCGCGACGGCCGGCGCGTGGACGCTTTGCGCCTGATCGCCTCCTTGAACGCGCTCGGACGCCGGTACGGCGCCGGCCGGGGGGTGCACCTCGGCGACACGATCCTCGGCGCAAAAGGGCGGATCGTCTTCGAAGCCCCGGCGGCGCTGGCGCTCATCGCCGCGCACGGCGAGCTGGAGAAGCTCGTGATGACGAAGGAGCAGCGCCAGCTCAAGGCCCTCGTCGGCGAGGCCTACGGCCGGCTCCTCCACGAAGGGCTCGCATTCGACCCCGCCGCGGCCGACGCCGAGAACTATCTGCGCGGCAGCCAGGACCGCGTAACGGGGGAGGCGCGGGTCCGTTTCACCCCGGGCGCGTTTCACGTGGAAGGCGTGCGCAGCCCCCGTTCCCTCATGACGTCGCGGCTCGTCCGGTACGGCGAATCCAACGCGTACCTGACGCCGGCGGAAGCCCGGGGCGTCGGAAAGACGCTTGCGCTACCCGGGGTCCTCGCGTCCATGGCGCGGGAGAGGCCGTGAAGATCACCCTGGACAAGATCGCATCGTCCACGGCGCGCCTCGGCCTGCCACGCGAAGTCGAGGTGTCTCCCCACATCGAGGCGAAGGAAGGCAACGTCCTCGCCGTCCGGGCGCTGATGGAGAAGAGCGTGTACGACCGGCTCGAGCTGGTCAACGGCCGCATGGCGAAGATCAACAAGGGCGACGTGATGGCCGGGACCCTGGGGTACCGCCGGGCGCTCAAGGGGTTCGTCGGCACGATCCCGGAGTCCATCCACGTGGGGGACACGATCCACGTCCTGAACCTCGGCGGCGTGCTCGGCCTCTGCGTCGGCCAGAACCCCGACGTGGGGTCGCCGCTCGAAGTGGAGGTGCTCGGCGCCGTCCTCGTGGACGGTGAGCCGGCGAACATCCAGCGCAACTCGATCCCTCCCCGGGACGAGCTGGACGCCTGTCCGCCCCTCGTCGTCGTGGCCGGGACCTGCATGAGCGCCGGGAAGACGGCAGCGGCATCGGAGATCGTCAAGCGCTTCGCCAACGCCGGCCATCGGGTCGCGGCCGCGAAGCTCGCGGGGGTCGCCTGTCTCAAGGACACGCTCGACATGGAGGACCACGGCGCTTTTGCGACGCTCTCGTTCCTGGACTGCGGGCTCCCCTCGACGGCCCACGTCGCGGACCTCGCGCCTTACGCCCGGGCGATCCTCTCGGACCTGGCGGCGAAGAAGCCCGACGTCATCGTCGTCGAGCTCGGGGACGGGATCCTCGGCGACTACCGCGTCGGCACCTTCTTCGAAAAGGAGGATCTCCTGCGCGCGACGAAGGCCGTCGTGATGTGCGCCAACGACCTCGTGGCCGCCTGGGGCGCCCAGAAGCTGCTGACCGAGTGGGGAATCCCCATCACGGTCGTGTCCGGTCCCGTGACGGACAACCAGACGGGCACGGAGTACATCCGCGACGCGCTCAAGCTCCCCGCCGCCAACGCGAAGAGCGACGGCCGGACGCTCTTTGGCATCGTCTACGAGGAGATCCGGAAGTGACGCTCCGCGCTGCGATCTACGGCGGCGGCGGCTACGCGGGGGGGGAGCTGCTGCGTCTGCTCCTGAGCCACCCGGACGCGGAGCCGGTCTCGGTCGTCTCCCGCTCGCAGGCCGGACAGCCCGTCGCCGCCGTCCACGGCCACCTCGCGCGCCTGACGGACCTCGTCTTCCGCGAGGCCCTTTCGGACGAGGACCCCGAGCCCGATGTCGTCTTCCTCGCCGGAGCGCACGGCTTCGCCATGGAGGCCGCGCCCCCTCTGCTCGACCGCGGCCTCCCGATCGTGGACCTCTCCGCGGACTTCCGACTGAAGGACCGCGGCTCCTTCGAGCGGCATTACGGGACGGCCCCTCCCGCCTTCGCCCGGCAGGGCGAGTTCGTGTACGGGCTGCCGGAGCTGTTTCGGGAGCGCATCCGCGGCTCCCGCGCCGTCGCGTCGCCGGGATGTTTCGCCACGGCCGCCATCCTCGCGATGGCGCCGCTCTGGAAGTCCGCGCTCGTCGCCCCGGACGCTTCGGTGGCGGTGTTCTCGGTGACCGGCTCCTCGGGCGCCGGCGTCATGCCCTCGCCGACGACGCATCACCCCCGCCGGGCGGGGGCGTTCTTCGCGTACGGAATCGACGGCCACCGGCACCTGCCCGAGATCGAGGAGTCGCTGTCCACGGTCGGCGCTCCGGCGGCGGGCCGCTTCGTGTTCCAGACCCACTCGGCCCCGCTCGTGCGCGGCATCTTCACGACGGCGGTCGTTCCGCTCGCGCGCCCCGCGGAGACCGCGGAGCTGCGCGCCCTCTACGAGGAGGCCTACGGGAACGAGTTCTTCATCCGCCTCGTGGAGGGCTCGCCCGACGTCGGCGCGGTGCGCGGGACAAACTTCGCCGACGTGGGGGTCGCGGCGGGCGGAGGCGTCGCCCGGGTCTTCACGGCGATCGACAACCTCGTCAAAGGAGCGGCGGGACAGGCGATCCAGGCCATGAACATCATGTTCGGGTTGCCCGAGACCAGCGGCCTGAAGCTGACGGGGGTCTTCCCGTGAGCGCGACCGTGTCCGCGGAGCTCCCGAGCTACACCCGCTGGCCGGTGACGCTCGTCCGCGGCAGCGGCGCGACTGTCTGGGACGCTTCGGGACGCAGCTACCTCGACTTCTACGGAGGGCACGCCGTCGCATCGACCGGGCACTCGCACCCGAAGGTCGTGAAAGCCATCGCCAGCCAGGCCCGCGAGCTCCTCTTCTACTCCAACGTCGTCGAGATCCCGGTGCGCACCCGCGCAGCGGAGGCGATCCTCCGCCACGCGCCGGCGCCGCTCGCGTCGGTCTTCTTCGTGAACTCCGGGACGGAGGCCAACGAGAACGCGATGCGCCTCGCGCGGCGCGCGACGGGGCGCGAGGACGTCGTCAGCTTCGAGGGAGCGTTCCACGGCCGGACCGCAGACGCGATTTCCGCCGCCGGCTCGGCGAAGTACCGGGAGCTGGGCCGGCCCAACGTCCCGGGGCACCGTCTGGCGCCGTTCGGCGATCTCCCGGCGCTGGATCGGATCCTCGACGAGCGCGTGGCGGCCGTCCTCCTCGAGCCGATCCAGAGCCTGGCCGGCGTCGTCACAGCCTCCCCCTCCTACTTTCGCGGCGTGCGGGAGCTCTGCGACCGGCGGGGCGCGCTCTTGATCTACGACGAAGTGCAGACCGGGTTCGGGCGAACCGGAAGCTTCTTCTTCGCGGGTAAACATGGCGTGGTGCCCGACCTCGTCACCCTCGCCAAGGGGATCGCGAGCGGATTCCCGATGGGGGCGGTCCTCGTCGCCGACCGGATCGCAGCGACCGTCCGGCCGGACGAGTACGGAACGACGTTCGGGGGCGGCCCGCTCGCTTGCGCGGCCGCGGAAGCCACGGTGCGCGTCATCGAAGACGAGGGGCTGCTCGCGCGAGTTCAGCAGGGCTCGCGGCTCCTCGTCGAAGGACTGCGGATCCTGCCGGGTGTCCTCGAGGTGCGCGGCGAGGGCTATCTCCTCGGGATCGCGCTCGACCGGCCCGTCCGGCCCGTGCGCGAGACGCTCCTTTCCCGCGGTGTTCTCCTCGGCGGCTCCGACGATCCGGCGGTGCTGCGCCTTCTGCCGCCCCTCGTCCTGACGGCGGAGGAGATCGCCCGCTTCCTGGCGATCTTCCGGGAGGCGCTGTGAGGCACTTCCTGACGACGCGGGATCTCTCGCAATCCGACTTCGAGAGGCTGCTCGCGCGCGGCGAGGAGTTCAAGAACGGCGCGGAGAGCCGGGCGCTCGCCGGGAAGCACGTCGGGCTCATCTTCTTCAATCCGTCCCTGCGGACGCGAGTCTCCATGGAGATCGCCGTCTCCCGCCTGCGCGGCACTCCCGTGGCCCTGTCGGTCGGAGGCGACGCCTGGGCAATGGAGTACGAGGACGGCGCCGTCATGGACGGCCCCGCCGCCGAGCACGTCACGGAAGGCGCAGGCGTTCTAGGGCGGTACTGCGACATCCTCGGGGTGCGCTCCTTCCCGGCGGGAAAGAACTACGACGAAGACCGGCGGGAGCCGGTCCTTCGGGGTTTCGCCCGGAACGCGGCGGTCCCCGTCGTGAACCTGGAGTCGCCGCTCGATCATCCCTGCCAGGCGATGGCGGACGCGATGACCATCCGCCAGAAGCTGCCGGGGGAGAAGGGACGGCGCGTCCTCCTGACCTGGGCCTACCACCCGAAAGCGCTGCCGATGGCGGTTCCCAACGCGTTCCTGCTCGCCGCATCGCGGCTGGGCGTGGAGCTGGTGCTCGCGCGGCCGGAGGGCTACGACCTGGATCCCGAGATCCTCGAGACGGCGCGGCGCCACGCCGACGCTTCGGGAGGGACCCTCCGGGTGACCGCCGACAACGAGTCCGCCTACGACGGCGTCGAGGTCGTCTACGCCAAGTCCTGGGGGGCGCTCGCCGATTACGGCGATCCCGAGGCGGAGGGCGCGCGGCGCGGCGCTTTGCGGGACTGGAGGGTCACGGAGGAGCGGATGGCGAGGGGGCGCGGCGCCCTCTTCATGCACTGCCTTCCCGTACGCCGCAACGTCGTCGTGGACGACGAGGTCCTCGACGGCCCACGTTCGGTCGTCCTCGACGAAGCCGAGAACCGCCTCTACGCCCAGCAGGCCATCCTGGAATGGCTGGCGGAGGAGCTCGGGTGAGCCGCTCGAAGGCCCCGCGCCCCCCGCCGCGCCGCATCGTAGACGCCGAGATCCTGCGGGAGGCTCTCCCCTACATCCGCCGGTTCAAAGGGAAGGACTTCGTCCTCAAGGTCTCGGGCAAGGTCACCGAGGACCATTCGAACCTCTCCTCCCTCGCCCAGGAGGTCGCGCTTTTGCACCAGGTCGGGATCCGCGTCACCGTCGTCCACGGCGGGGGAGCGCAGGCGACGAAGCTCGCCGAGCGGCTCGGCATGGAGACCCGGCTGATCAACGGACGGCGCGTGACCGACGAGGAGACCCTCGAGGTCGTCAAAATGGTCTTCGCCGGCAAGATCTCCGTCGAGATCCTCTCGGCCTTGCGCGCGCACGGGGTCCACGCCGTCGGCGTCTCCGGCATCGACGGCAACGTCGTCCTGGCGCGCCGACGCTCCAAGAAGCGCCTCCTCAACCGGGAGACGGGAAAGCGCCAGCTCGTGGACTTCGGCAACGTCGGCGACGTCGTCGAGGTGGACCCGCGCCTTTTGAAGACCCTCCTCGATGCGGGGTACCTCCCCGTCGTTTCCCCTCTCGCCGCCGACGCGGAAGGCCGCGTCTTCAACGTCAATGCGGATGCGATCGCCGCCGCGATCGCCGTCGAGCTCTCCGCCGAGAAGCTCATCCTCCTCTCCGACGTGCCCGGGGTCCTCGCGCGGGCGCGAGACCCCGAGAGCGTCGTCTCGGAGCTCACGGCGTCGGAAGCGCGGAAGCTCGCGCGCAGCCCGGCGGTGACCGGAGGGATGGTCGCGAAGCTCGAGGAGGTCGCGCGGGTCGCGGAGACCGGCGTCCGCGCCGTCCACATCGTCAACGGGAACCAGCGCAACGCCCTGCTGTCAGAGATCTTCGGCGACCGCGGCAGCGGGACGATGGTCGTGCCGTGAAGGCACGCGAAAGGGTCGTGCCGTGAGCGCCGACGTCGCCGCGCGCCTGGCCGAGTTCGTCGCGATCGACACCGTCTCGGGACAGGAGGCGCCCCTGGCCGACCGCATCGCCGAGATCTGCGAAGCGGCCGGGACGTCCGCGGATCGGCCCGGACGCAACGTCGTCGCGTCGCGAGGGGAGGGGCCGCCCTGCCTGCTCCTCAATTCGCACCTGGACACCGTGCCCCCCACGGATGGGTGGACCGCGGATCCCTGGAAACCGCGCCAGGAGGAGGGCCGCCTGATCGGCCTCGGGGCCAACGACGCCAAGGCCTCGGTGGCTTCCATGCTGGAAGCGTTCCTCACGGCGCCGCTGCCGTCCGGCCGCGGCCGCCTCATCTTCGCCGCGACCTGCGACGAAGAGACCGGCGGCGAGGGGCTCGAGAAACTCGCGCCGGAGCTCTCTTTCGACGCGGCGATCGTGGGCGAGCCCAACGACTTCACCGTCGGGATCTCGCAGAAGGGTCTCGTCAAGCTGCGCCTGACCGCGCGGGGGCGCGCCGGCCACGCCGCCCGCCCGCGCCTGGCCGAGAACGCGATCGTCCGCGCCGCGGAGGATGTCCTGGCCATAGAGACGATGTCCTTTTCGGCCGAAGACCCGTTCCTGGGCAGCCCGACGGCCGCGGTGACGGTCGTGCGCGGAGGCGCGAAATCCAACGTGATCCCGGATCGGTGCGAGCTCGTCGTGGACGCGCGCACGGTCCCGGGTTTCGACAACGAACGGATGGTCGAAGCGATCCGCGCCGTCGTCTCTTCCGACGTCGAGGTCATCTCCTCGCGGCTCCGGCCGGTTTCCGGCGATCCGGACTGGACGATCGCCCGGGCGGCCCAGTCGGCGGCGCCCGACCGTCCGGTCACGGGGTTTCCCAGCGTCAGCGATCTGGCGCACCTGGCGGGCTCGCCGGCCATCGTCTTCGGACCGGGGACGCCGGAGCAGTCGCATCGCGCGGACGAATCCATCTCGATTGCGGCGCTCCTGCAGGCCCCCGAGGTCTACCGGCGGACGATCGCAGCGTTCTTCGCCCTCGAAGAGTCCCGCACGTGAAACGGAACGCCGCAGGCCGCAAGCCGGGGAGGGCGCGCCGCGCACTGTGGGGCGGAGGGTTCCGCGAGGCGCCCGGAAAAGCGACGAGCCGGCTCTCGGTCTCCCACCCCTTCGACCGCGCGCTCGCGCCGCACGACATCCGCGGGTCGGTCGCCCACGCGCGCGGTCTCTGGAAAGCGGGCCTGCTGTCGGGCCGCGCGCTCGCCCGCCTCGAAAGAGCATTGCGCACGATCGCGGCCGAGATCGGGTCGGGCCGGTTTCGCTTCACGGATCGGGACGAGGACGTCCATTTGAACGTCGAGCGCCGGCAGATCGAGCTGACCGGCGAGGACGGAGCCGCGATCCACGCCGGGCGCTCGCGCAACGACCAGGTCGCCCTCGACCTGCGGCTCTGGACGGCGGAGGCCATCGACGCCGCGCGGGGAACCCTGCGCGGGCTCGGGCTCGCGCTTCTGGATGGCGCGGACCGTCTTCTCGACGCCGGGGTCGTCGTGGCGGCGCGGACCCACATGCGCCCGGCGCAGCCGATCCTGCTGGCGCACGCCTTCCATGCCTATGCCGAGATGCTCGTCCGGGACCGCCAGCGCTTCGCGCAGGCGCGGGAGCGGACGGCCGTCTCGCCGCTCGGCTCCGGGGCGTGCGCCGGCACGACGCTGCCGCTCGACCGCATGGCGGCGGCCCGGGAGCTCGGCTGGGCGGCGATCAGCGGCAACAGCCTCGACGCGGTCTCGGATCGTGATTTTGTCGTCGAGTTCATCGGCGCGGCCGCGATTGCAATGGTTCATCTCTCGAGCCTCGCGGAGGACCTGATCCTGTGGAGCGGAGAGGAGCAGCCCGTGCTCACGCTCGCCGAGGCGACGACGACCGGCTCCTCGATGATGCCGCAGAAGCGCAATCCCGATCCCCTGGAGCTCGTCCGGGGGAAGACGGGGCGGGTCGCCGGCCATCTCCTGGGAACCGTTGTGACGCTCAAGGGATTGCCGCTCGCCTACAACCGCGACCTGCAGGAGACGCAGGAGCCGCTCTACGACGCCGCCGAGACCCTCATGCGGTCTCTCGCGGCGGTGACGGAGGTCGTTCGGGGCGTCGAACCGGTCGCGAAGAGCCGCCGGCCCGCGATCGATCCCTCCGCGCTCGCCACGGACATCGCCGAGGAGCTCGTCCGGCGGGGCGTGCCCTTCCGGCGGGCGCACGAGCGGGTCGCCGCCTGGTGCGCGGCGTCCCGCGCGGCCGGCCGCGATCTGCGGGAGGTCTCGGGGGAGAAAGATCCTCGCCTCCGTCCTTTCCTCGAGAAGCTGACACCGGAGAGCGCCGTGGCGCGGCGCGACCTGCCAGGCGGCACCGCCCCCCGGCGTGTTCGGGCCGCGCTGGCGCGGACCCGGAACGAGCTCTCGAGGAGCTGAGCCCCGGGTGCGCCTGCTCGTCGGGACCAGCGGGTACAGCTACAGGGAATGGAAGGGGAGCTTCTATCCCGAAGACCTTCCGGCTTCCCGGATGCTCGCGCACTACGCCACCCGGCTGCCGGCCGTCGAGATCAACAACACCTTCTATCGGATGCCGCGCGCGGAAATGCTCGCCGGCTGGGCCGAACAAGTGCCCGACGGCTTCCGCTTCGCGCTGAAAGCCTCGCAGCGCATCACCCACCACCGGCGCCTCAAGGATGCGGGGGAGGCCGTGGACTTCTTCTTCCGCGTGGCGAGCACGCTCGGGGACCGGCTCGGGCCGACCCTCTTTCAGCTCCCGCCCAACTTTCAAAGGGACCTGCCGCGGCTGGGCGAGTTCCTCGCCATCCTGCCTTCGGGATGCCGGGGGGCCTTCGAGTTCCGGCACGAATCCTGGTTCGACGAAGAGGTCTTCGGGGCTCTGCGTGAGCGCGGTCTCGCCCTCTGCATCGCGGAGGACGAGAAACTCGCCACACCCCTCGTGGCCACAACCGATTGGGGATACCTGCGGTTGAGACGCCAAGATTATTCGGAGGCGGACCTGCGAGGCTGGTCGCAGCAGGTGGCCCTGCAACCCTGGACGGAGGCGTACGTTTTCTTCAAGCATGAGGATGAAGCCAGGGGACCCGCCCTCGCCGAGGCGTTCGGGAAGATTTCCGCAGGCTAAAACCTTTCTCGGTTACACTTACCGGCTCTGACGCCATGACCGCGCGCGCTCTGGGGACGGCCAACATCTCCTTTGGACTCGTGTCCATCCCGGTCAAGCTGTATTCGGCGGCCAACGCGTCGGGGACGATCTCCTTCAACCTCCTGCACGGCAAGTGCGGCTCGCGCCTCCGGCAGCAGTACATCTGCACGAAGGAAGACACGATCGTGCCGCGCGAGGAGATGGTGAAGGGCTACGAGTTCTCCAAGGACCAGTACGTCCTCTTCACGCCGGAGGAGCTGAAGGCCTTCGAGCAGGAGGCGACGCAGACGATCGAGGTCACCGAGTTCGTCCCGATCGACAAGGTCGACCCCGTGTACTACGACAAGCCCTATTACCTCGGTCCCGACAAGGGGGGCGCGAAGCCCTACCATCTGCTCGCCGAAGTGATGAAGGAGACCGGCCGCGTCGCGTTGGCGAAGTACGCGGCGCGCGGCAAGCAGTACCTCGTGATGCTGCGCCCTTCGGGCGACGGCCTCGTCATGCAACAGCTCCTCTACGCCGACGAGGTCCGGCCGTTCGCGGAGGTGCCGCTCGATCAGGCCGAAGTGAAGGAAGCGGAGCTCAAGCTCGCGCGGATGCTCGTGCAGGAGAGCTCCTCCGACGCGTTCAAGCCCCAGGAGTACGAGGACGACGTCAAGAAGCGGATCCAGGAAGCGCTCGACCGCAAGGTCAAAGGCGGCAACTTCAAGGTCGCGGCTCCGCCCAAGGCGGGCGGCGAGATCGTGGACCTGATGGACGCTCTCCGGGCATCCCTCGGGCGCGGCAAGAAGAGCGCGGCCAAGTCGGAGCGCCCGGAGGCGCAGCGCAAGCCCGCGAAGGCGTCACCGCGCCGCGAGGCCTCCGGCAAGGTCGCCGGGCGCCGCTCCTAGACTCCCGTCGGGTTCCCCGACCCATCCCCCACCTACCACCTTTCCTCTTTAAGTCGTACCATCTCTTACGTGAATGCGGGCTACACCACCCGCGAAGTCGCGAAGATGCTCGGCCTCTCGCCCGGTCAGGTCCGTTCCTCGGTTCGCTCCGGCTTTTCGACTCCGCATCGGGGATCCCGAGGCGAGATGCGCTTCAGCTTCCAGGACCTCGTCCTGCTCCGTGCCGCCCGGGGCCTCCTCTCCGCGCGCATCCCGGCCCGCCGGATCCGGCGGGCTCTGACGCGCCTGCGCGAGCAGCTCCCCGAAGGGCGCTCCCTGGCCTCCCTCCACATCAGGGCGGAGGCCGGCGGCGTGGTTGCGGCGGACGGCGCTGCGCGGTGGCAGCCGGAATCCGGGCAGACCCTCTTCGACTTCGACGCGGAGGACGCCGCGCGCGAGGTCGCGCCGCTCGCCCGCAAGGCGTTTCGCGACGCGCAGCGGGACGCGGAGGAAGTGACGGCGGAGGAATGGTACGCGCTCGGCTGCCAGCTGGAGACCGGCTCGCCCGAGCAGGCGCGCGAAGCCTACGAGCGGGCGGTCGCGCTCGACCCGGCGCACGCCGACGCCCGGGTCAACCTCGGACGGCTCCTGCACGAGACCGGAGACGCCGCTTTGGCGGAGCGCCATTACCGGGCCGCCCTCGACGCCCGTCCGGAGGACACGACGGCCGCCTTCAACCTCGGCGTCGCCCTGGAAGACCTGGGCAAGCCGCGGTCCGCGCTCGAGGCCTACGAGAAGGCCGTGGCGCTGGACCCCGAGAACGCCGACGCCCATTTCAACGCCGCGAACGTCTGCGAGCGCCTGGGCCGCCCCTCGGCGGCGCTGCGGCACCTGAAGGTCTATCGCAACCTCGTGCGGGAGCGGTTCTCCTAGGAGACCGTCCCGCGACGTTGTTTTGAAGCCGCCACCCCGCGAGCCCCGCGACAGGCGTCCCCGCGCACCGAAGGACGCGGGCGGCGCGCCCCTCGTCGCGCGCGCGCGGCTGCGGCCAAACCCCCCGGAGCCCTCCCCGGCCGGGCGGCCGGCCAGACCCGAGGACTTCTCGCTGCTGACGGAGGAGGACGTCTACCTTTTCAACGAGGGGAGCCACCTGAGTCTTCACGAGAAGCTCGGGGCCCATCCGGTCACGGTCGCGGAGGCACCCGGGGTGTTCTTCGCCGTCTTCGCTCCGAACGCGTTGCAGGTCTCCGTGGTCGGCGATTTCAATGGCTGGACTCCCGACTCCCACTCGCTGCGCCCGCGCGGCTCCTCGGGGATCTGGGAACGGTTCTTTCCGGGGATCCCCGAGGGGAGCGCCTACAAGTACCGGGTCGTGTCGCGGTACCGCGGATTCTGGATGGACAAGACGGACCCTTTCGGCTCCTACCATGAGGTCGCCCCGCGTACGGCTTCTCGAGTCCACGCAACACGCTACGACTGGAAGGACGCGGAGTGGATGGCGGCTCGGGCCTCCGCGAACCCGAACGTTTCGGCCATGTCGGTCTACGAAATGCACCTGGGCTCCTGGCGGCGTCCCGCCGACGACCCCAGACGCTTCCTGACTTACCGGGAGCTCGCGGAACAGCTCCCCGAGTACGTGGCGGCGATGGGCTTCACGCACGTCGAGCTGCTCCCCCTGATGGAACATCCCTTCTACGGCTCCTGGGGCTATCAGGTCACCGGCTTCTTCGCCCCCACGAGCCGGTACGGGCCGCCGGAAGATCTCATGGGCCTGATCGACGCGCTCCACGCGCGCGGGATCGGCGTGATCCTCGACTGGGTGCCGTCGCATTTCCCCTCCGACGCGCACGGGCTGGGATACTTCGACGGAACGCACCTCTTCGAGCACGCCGATCCGCGGCAGGGATATCACCCGGACTGGCAGAGCCTGATCTTCAACTACGACCGCACGGAGGTGCGGAGCTTCCTGCTCTCCTCCGCGCTCTTCTGGATCGAGAAGTTCCACGCCGACGGATTGCGCGTGGACGCCGTCGCTTCGATGCTCTATCTCGATTACTCCCGCAAGGCCGGAGAATGGATCCCCAACGCTTACGGAGGCCGGGAGAACCTGGGCGCGATCTCCTTTCTGCGCCGACTCAACGACGAGATCCGGGCGCGGCACCCCGGCGTGATCACGGTCGCCGAGGAATCGACCTCCTGGCCGATGGTCTCCCGCCCGACCCACGTCGGTGGCCTCGGGTTCCACATGAAGTGGGACATGGGCTGGATGAACGACACGCTCGAGTACATGGAGCTCGACCCGATCCACCGCCGGTTCCACCACGACAAGCTGACTTTCCGACGGGTGTACGCGTACTCGGAGAACTTCGTGCTCCCGCTCTCGCACGACGAGGTCGTCCACTTGAAGAGGGCCCTCGTGACCAAGATGCCGGGGGACGACTGGCAGCGCTTCGCCAACCTGAGGCTCCTCTACGGCTACATGTGCGCGCAGCCCGGCAAGAAGCTGCTCTTCATGGGGGGCGAGATCGGCCAGTGGGGAGAGTGGAACCACGACGCCTCGCTCGACTGGGAAGCGCTCGCGCATCCCTGGCATTCCGGCGTGCAGCGCTGGGTGCGGGACCTCAATCGCCTCTACGCGGCGGAGGGGGCTCTCCACGAGCGCGATTTCGATCCTTCGGGGTTCGAGTGGATCGATTGCCACGATTACGACCACAGCGTCGTGTCGCTCCTGCGCCGGGGAGACGACCCGGCCGTCTCGATCGTCGCCGTCCTGAACTTCACTCCCGTGCCGAGGCCGGGCTACCGGATCGGGGTTCCCCACGGCGGGCTCTGGAAGGAGATCGCCAACAGCGACGCCGTCGAGTACGGCGGGAGCGGGGAGGGCAACCTCGGAGGGGTCGAAGCCGAAGAGCGGCCCGCCCACGGGCGGCCGTTCTCGCTCCCGCTGATGATCCCCCCGCTCGCGGCGGTGTTCCTGCGAGGGGAAGCGCCGACTCCGGAGGCGAGGCGGCAGCCGGAGGATTCCGGGGAAGCTCCCGCATGAGCCGGTTCGTCTGCGTGCACGGGCACTTCTACCAGCCGCCACGCGACAACCCGTGGACGGGGCGGATCGATCCGCAGGAGTCGGCGGCGCCCTTCTCCGACTGGAACGAGCGGATTGCCGCGGAGTGCTACGCCCCCAACGTCACCCCCCGCGCCGTGTCCGCGGACGGGACCCTGCGCGAGTTTCCGAGCAACTACTCGCGGATGAGCTTCAACTTCGGGCCCACGCTGCTCGGGTGGCTGGAAAGCGAGGCGCCGGACGTGTACCGCGCCGTCCTGGCCGCCGACCGGGAAAGCCGCGAGCGATACGGCGGGCACGGCTCGGCGCTGGCGCAGGCGTACAACCACATGATCCTGCCCCTCGCCAGCGCGCGGGACCGCGAGACGCAGGTGTACTGGGGCATCCGGGACTTCGAGCATCGCTTCGGGCGGTCTCCGGAAGGGATGTGGCTCCCGGAAGCGGCGGTGGACCTGCCCACACTCGAGACCCTTGCGCGCCGGGGCCTGCGCTTCACGATCCTCGCGCCGCACCAGGCCGTTCGAGCCCGGCGGTTCGCCGACCCGGACTGGACCGACGTGCGCGGGGGCACGATCGACCCGCGGATTCCGTACGAGGTCCGCCTCCCGTCGGGACGGCGCCTCGCGATCTTCTTCTACGACGGGCCCCTGTCGCACGCCGTCGCTTTCGGCGAGCTGCAGCGGGGGGGCGAGCACCTGGCCTACCGGCTCGAGGCGCTCTTCTCCGAGCGGGCGGAGCCGCAGCTCGCGCACATCGCCACCGACGGAGAGACCTACGGGCACCACCACCGTTACGGCGAGGTGGCGCTCGCCGTGGCGCTGGACTCAATCGAGCGCGGCGGCCGCGCGCGCCTGACGAATTACGCCGAGTACCTCATGCTCCACCCCCCGCAGCACGAAGTGGAGATCGCCGAGAAAACCTCCTGGAGCTGCGCCCACGGCCTCGGCCGGTGGACGGAGGACTGCAGCTGCCGGACGGCGCCGCATCCCGGATGGACGCAGGCCTGGCGCGCTCCGCTGCGGGAGGCCCTCGACTGGCTCCGCGAGGCCCTCGCCCGGCGTTTCGAGCAGGCGGGGGCCGCGCTCTTCGCCGATCCCTGGCGCGCGCGCGATCATGCGATCGAGATCGTGCTCGATCCCTCTCCCGCGGGGGTCGAGGACTTTCTCCGCCGCCACGCCGCCCGCCCGCTCGGTCCGGCGGAACGGCTCGGCGCCGTCGCTCTGCTGGAGAT
>JBHENW010000059.1:0-26193 GCA_046261875.1 Thermoanaerobaculia bacterium
TTCCACGCCCGATGCCACGTCCACCCCGGCGGGCCGGACCTTCCGTACCGCCTCCGCGACGTTCTCCGGAGTGAGCCCGCCGGCGAGCCAGACGGGAACGGCCGAGCGGTCGGCGACGAGCGCGCTCCAGTCGAACGGGGCCCTCGGACCCGCGCGGGTCCCGTCGTCCGAATCGAAGAGGAGCGCGTGACACCGCGTGAGGATTTCGGCGGCGGGCCGCCGAGCTCCCGAGGGTGTCACCTGGACGACGGCGATGATCGGGACGGGAAGGGACAGATCCTCTTCCCGCGCCTCGCGGTGGAGCTGTGCGAGGTCGAGACTCGCCGCCTCGGACGCCGCCTCGATCTCCTCCCGGCTCTCGCCGACGAAGACGCCGACGCGCAAAGCCCCCCGCGCGCACCGCGCGAGGCTTCGCGCCTTCTCGAGCGTCACCCGGCGGGGCGATCCGGAGGCGAAGTGGAAGCCGAGGTAGGCCGCCCCGAGGTCCGCCGCCACGCGCACGTCCTCCTCGCGGGTGAGCCCGCAGATCTTGATCCTGGTCATGAAAGGAGGCTTCGCAGAGCCCGCTCCGGATCCCCCGCCCGGAGCAGGCTCTCACCCACGAGGAATGCTTCGAAGCCCGCCGCCGCGAGGCGGAGAACGTCGGTCCGGCCCCGGATGCCGCTCTCGGCGAGCCGGACGGGACCCGGCGGGATCCGACCGCCCAGCCGGCCGGCCGCGGCGAGGTCCACCCGGAAGGTCGCGAGATCGCGGGCATTGATGGCCAGCACATCGGGATCGACGGCGGCCGCGCGAAGAAGCTCCTCCTCGTCGTGCGCTTCCGCGACGACGGCCAGGCCGCGGTCGCGGGCGCCGCGCCGCATGGCCGCGAGCTCTTCCGGCGGCAGGGCCGCCGCGATCAGCAGGACGGCGTCGGCGCCGAGCGCGAGCGCGTGGTCGAGCTGCCGCTCGTCCAGAAAGAAGTCCTTCATCAGGACCGGAAGCTCCGAGGCTTCCTTGACGCGCGGGAGCCACCGGGGTTGGCCCCCGAAGTGATCCTCCTCGGTCACGACCGAGATCGCCGCGGCGCCTCCCCGCGCGTACGCGGCGGCCAGAGAGTCCACGGCGCCTTCCGGTGAGGCGAGGATCTCGCCCGCCGAAGGAGAACCGGCCTTGATTTCGGCGATGACGCGGGCGCCGGGCTCCCGGAGCGCCGCGACGAAGCGCCCGCCATCACTCCCGCCGGATCCGGCCGGGGGCGCCGCGTAATCGCCCCGATCGAGGCGCCGGCGTTTGTCCTCCAGGATGCGCGCCAGATGCGATCCGCCGCTCACCGCAAGGTCCGGAGCTGCTCGAGCTTCTCCGCCGCCGCTCCCGTATCGATCGCGGCGCGTGCCTGCTCGTAACCCGCGACGAGATCGCCGGCCAGCCCGGCCACCCTCAGCGCCGCCGCCGCGTTCAAGAGAACGGCCTCGCGGCGCGGGCCGTCTTCGCCCTCCAGCAGCCGGCGAAGCATCGCCGCGTTCTCTGCGGCGTCGCCGCCGGCGAGCTCCGTCATCTCGACGGGTTTCTGCGGAAGCTCGGCGGGATCGTAGGACCAGCGGCGGGTCCAGCCGTCGTGCACCTCGATGCCCTTTGCCGGGACGCCGGGGACGAGCTCGTCGAGCCCGTTCGCGGAATGGAAGACGACGGCGCGGTCGGAGCCCAGAGCCGCGAGGGCGTCGGCGAGCAGCCCCACGAGCTCCGGGCGCCCGACGCCGATCAGCTGCCGGCGCGCGCCGGCCGGATTCGCGAGCGGCCCGAGCGCGTTGAAGATCGTCCGCACGCCGAGCTCTTTGCGCACGGTGCCCAATTCCTTCATCGCGGGGTGGAAGCTCGGCGCGAAGAGGAACACGAGGCCGACCTCGTCGAGGACCCGCCCGGCCGTGTCCGCGTCCAGCTCGATCGCGACGCCGCACGCGGAGAGAACGTCCGCGGAGCCGACCCGCGAGGTGATCGACCGGTTGCCGTGCTTGGCGACCGAGGCGCCGGCGCCCGCCGCGACGATCGCCGTGGCCGTGGAGAGGTTGAAGAGGTCTCTCCCGAGGCCCCCCGGGCCGCAGGTGTCGAGGAGGGGCGAGCGCCACGTCGGTACGCGCCGCATGCGCGCGCGCAACGCCTCGACCGCGCCCGCGATCTCCTCCGCGGTCTCTCCGCGGGTCTCCATGCCCAGCAGGATCGCTCCCTTCTGCGCTTCCGTCGCCTTCCCGTCCATCAGGTCGAGAAAGACGGCCTCCGCGAGCTCTCGCGTCAGGCTCTTTCGGGCGGCGATGATCTCGAGCGCGCGGGCGACGTCCGGGGTCATCGCGCGCAGAGCCCGAGGAAGTTGGCGAGCAGAGCGCTCCCGGCGGGGGTCAGGATCGACTCCGGATGGAATTGCACGCCGAAGGCCGGCCGGGCCCGGTGCGCCAGCGCCATGACGAGCCCGTCGTCGCTCCGCGCGGTCACGCGCAGGTCGGCCGGAAGTCCCTCCTCGCGGACCGTCAGGGAGTGGTACCGGCCCGCGTCGAAGGGATCGGGCAGACCGGCGAACAGCCCCGATCCGTCGTGCCGGACGGCCGAGGTTTTTCCATGCCGCGGCGCCGGGGCGCGCTCGACGATCCCTCCGTGGAGGACCGCCAGCGCCTGGTGCCCGAGGCACACGCCGAGCACGGGAATTCCGGCCTTCTCGGCCGCAGCGATCATCGCGAGGGAGCCGGCGGCCTTCTCGGGCCGGCCGGGACCGGGGGAGATGAGCACCGCCTTCGGCTTTCTGGCCAGCACGTCCTCCGGATCGAACCGGTCGTTGCGCGCGACCTCCACCCGCGGCTCGAGCGCCCCGACGGCCTGCACCAGGTTGTAGGTGAAGGAGTCATAGTTGTCCACGATGAAGATCATGGCGCCGTGAGCCGGGATTCGGGAGTCGGGAGTCGATGACGATGCGGATCACCGGCGATCTCGATCGCGTGCAGGAGCGCCGCGGCCTTGACCTCGGTTTCCGCGAGCTCCTGCTCCGGAATCGAATCCGCCACGATCCCCGCGCCCGCCTGGATGCGGTACGCGTCGCCGGTGACGACGGCAGTCCGTATTGCGATCGCCATGTCCAGACGGCCGGACGCGTCGAGGTATCCGACGGCTCCGCCGTAGAGGCCCCTCCGGGCGCTCTCGAGCTCGTCGATGAGCTCCATGGCCCGGATCTTGGGAGCGCCCGTCAGGGTTCCGGCCGGGAAGCATGCCCCGAGCAGATCGACGGACGTCCTGCCCGCGCCGAGCCTCCCCCGGACCTGGGAAACGAGGTGCTGCACGTGCGAGAACCTCTCGACTTCCCCATAACGACTGACGACGACGCTCCCGACCTCGCAGACGCGCCCCAGGTCGTTGCGGGCGAGGTCCACGAGCATGACGTGCTCCGCCCGCTCCTTGGGATCCGCGCGGAGCCGGGCCGCCAGTTCGTCGTCCTCCCCCGCGTTTCGCCCGCGCGGGACCGTGCCGGCGATCGGACGGGTCTCCGCGGAGCCGCCGCGGCAACGTACGAGCATCTCGGGGGAAGCGCCGAGGATCGTCGCCTCGCGCGTCTTCAGGTAGTACATGTAGGGCGACGGATTCAGGGAACGCAGCGCGCGGTAAACCTCCAGCGGGTCGACGGCCGGCACGCCGTCCCACCGCCGCGAGAGAACGACCTGGTAGACCTCTCCGGCCAGGATTTCCTCTCTGGCCCGCGCCACCGAACGCAGGAACTCGTCGGCCGGGCCGGCGCGCATGGGCCGCGGGGCGGCGGCCGGCGGTGGGGGAACAGCGACACGGCCGGTCTCCCGCATCCGTGATTCGAGCGCGTCCAGGCGTTCCATGGCCCCGGCCAGGTTGTCTTCGCGGGACGCCGGATCACGGGCATCCAGCGTCGTGACGCCGAGCAGCTCTTCCCGGAGGTGATCGAAGACGAAGAGCGCTTCGAAGAAGAGGAAGAGCGCGTCGGGCAGCCTTGAGTCCGGGCGGTGCCGGTCGGGCACCTCCTCGAAATGACGCACAGCGTCGTAGGCCAGGTAACCCACCGCGCCCGCGGGCAATGGCGGCAGGCCGGAGTCGGCGACGAGCCCTTCCTGGACCGCGAAGCTTTCGAGCGCCGGGAGCAACGAGGTCCCCCGGTCGCTTCGGAGGCCGTCCCGTTCTTCGATCACCCGTCCGCCCTCCAGAGTGAGGCGCGCCGCGGGGTCGACGGCGATGAAGCTGTATCGACCGATCTCCTCCGTCGTTTCCGCGCTCTCCAGAAGAACGCACTCGGAACCCCTCCGCTCGAGCTCGTAGAGCAGGGCGTCGGGAGAGAAGGGACCCTGGCGCAGCACCCGGGCCACGGGCACGAAGCGTCCGGCTGCCCGCTCCCGCAGCCGCGCCGCCTCGTCCAGGCGTCTCAACGGCCTCCTCCGGCGAGGATCCGGGCCACCTCGTCTTCCCGCGCGTCTTCCACCCCGAAGAGCCGAGCCTGGCGCACGCCCTGGGACGCGAACATGCGGATCCCTTCGACGACCGGGCAGAGCGCGGCGCGCGCCGCGCGGACGGTCGCCGTGATCGACCCGTCCTTTCGATAGACGCAATCGAACACGAGGGGACGGTGGTCGAGGGGCTTCGCGGGGATCGCCGGAGGGTCTTCCTCCCGGGCTCCCAGTGTTGTCGCGTTGACATAGAGGTCGGCCTCGGTCTCCGCGACGTCCTCCCACGCGAGGGAGTCCACGCGGAGAGCCTCGGCGATCCGGTCGGCTTCCTCGCCGCGGCGCGCCGCGACCGTCACCTCGTAGCCGAGCCTCCGGCAGGCCACGACGGCCGCGCGTGCGACCCCGCCCGCCCCGAGGATCACGGCGGTCCGGCCCTCTCCCGTCTCGTGGTCCGCGAGCGGGTCGAAGATGCCGTCCACGTCGGTGTTCTCGGCTCGCCAGCGTCCCCGCTCCCGGTGCAGCGTGTTGGCGGCTCCGGTGTCCCGCACGTCCTGCGAGGGGACGGCCGCCGCGGCGGCCGCGACCTTCCACGGATGCGTCACGGAAAAACCGCGGAAGGGGGGATCCGAGTCGAGCTCGAGGGGGTGCGCGCGGCGAAAGTCGGAGACCGGCAGGGGGAGGTAGAGGAACGGCAGCTCCCGCGAGGCGAAGAGCGCGTTGTGGAGCTTCGGCGAGAGCGATCCGGCGACGTCGGTCCCGAGGATCCCGAACAGCGCCTCGATCGGACGACTCTCGCGCACCCCATAGACGTCGAGGCTCTCCGCGAGCGGCACCTGCCCCGTCGCGGTCGGCGTCTCCACGGGACCGTACACGAGGGAGGATCCGAAGAAAGCCGCCAGGATCCGTCCGGGCGCGCTCGCGGGCCCCATCGGAAAGATGGCCGTCCCATCGCCGGCGGCGCGCTGGATCTGCGCGGCCTGGAGGCTCGCCGCGAGGTCGGCGGCGCCCACGACGAGCTTGGCCGCGCGCGCCCGGGTGCCGCGCATGGCCTCGAGTCGCGAACCCCAGTCATCCGGGAGCCCGAAGGGCGCGTGGTGCGAGACGATGACGCGGCGCCGGTCGGGGAAGAGCGCAGGTTGGTCGAGGAGCCCGGTCGAGTGCTCGACGTCCACCGTGGCCCCGGCGGCATAGGCCTCTTCCGTCAGCCGGCGGTACTCCTCGACGGGTCCGTCGAATTCGCCGCCCTCGTTCCGGGTCCTGTAGGTCAGGATGGCTGGGCGGCCGTCGAGCTCGAGGAGCCGCTGCGCCGGGATGTCCGCGCGGGAGAGGTCGAGGCGGTACTCGATCGCGCTCGCGCCCGGCGGCACGGCCGCCGCCAGGCGGGCGGCGTCCGCGAGGTCCCTCGGGGCCACCGAGGCGACGTGCGCGGGAAGAGACAGGATGCTTTCGCTCAGACAAAAACCCCCGGCTTCGGGCCGGGGGTCTCATCCGTCTCTCGATCGCCCCGACCCGCAGCGTCGGGCAGGGCGCCCTCGCCCTACCGCGTCCTAGAGCTCCACCAGCGGGTCGTGGGACCGCAATCCGGCATCACGCGGATCAGCCTACGGAGGCGGGCGGGACGTGTCAAGCGCCGGCGCCGGGGTCATCTCTTCTTCCAGCGAGTCCCTCCGACGCCGTCTTCCAGCACGATCCCCTCCGCGGCCAGAGCGTCGCGAATCCGGTCCGCCTCGGCGAAGTCCCGCCGCTTGCGCGCCTCGTTGCGAGCCGCGATCCGGGCCTCGATTTCCGCAGGAAGCGTCTCCGGACGGGAGGGCAGGACGCCGAGCACGGCATCGGCGCGTTCGAGAGCTTCCCGAGCTTTCCCCGCTCCGGAGGAGTCGAGGGTTCCCTCGTCGATCGCGGCGTTGAACTCCCGCAGGAACGGGAAGAGGACCCCCTGGGCCTCCGCCATGTTGAGGTCCTCGTCCAGAGCGGCATTGAAATCCGACAGGAACCGGCGGGCCCGCTCCTCCGCGGGAAATGGGGCGTCGCGCGCGAGGCCGGTGGCTTCCAGGTCGCTGATCCGGACGGCGGCCGAACGAACGCGTTCGACCGCGGCCGCCGCCGCCGCGAGCGCTTCCTGCGTGAAGTTCAGTTTCTTGCGGTAGTCCACCGAGATGAGCAGGTACCGGACGGCCGCCGGATCGTCGCGCAGCTTCAGGACGTCGTCGAGGGTAAAGAAGTTGTTCTTCGACTTCGCCATCTTCTCCCCGTCCACGACGAGGTGCTCCGCGTGAAGCCACAGGTCGGCGAAGGGCTGTCCCGTCGCCCCTTCGCTCTGCGCGATCTCGTTCTCGTGGTGCGGGAAGATGTTGTCCACGCCGCCGGTGTGGATATCGAAATGTTCCCCGAGGTACTTCATGCTCATCGCGGAACACTCGACGTGCCAGCCGGGCCGGCCGGCCCCCCACGGCGAGGGCCAGGACGGCTCCCCCGGCTTGGCGGCCTTCCAGAGGGCGAAGTCCTTCACGTCTTCTTTCGCGTACTCGTCGTCGGCGACGCGCTCGCCGCGGCGCGCCTGCGTCAGGTCGATGCCCGAAAGCTTCCCGTAATCGGGGAAGGTCGCGATCCGGAAGTACACGGAGCCCTCGGACTCGTAGGTGTGACCCCTCTCGCGGAGGCGCTCGATGAGCTCGATCATCTCGGGAATGTGCGCGGTCGCCTTGGGGTAGCGCTCGGCCCGGTCCACGTTCAAGCGGTCGATGTCGCGGAAGAAAGCGTCGACGTAGGGCGCCGTGAAATCCTCGATGGAGCGCCCGGTCTCCATCGCCCCCCGGATGATCTTGTCGTCCACGTCGGTCAGGTTCATCACCTGAGTCACGCGCAGCCCGCTCCCCTTCAGGTGCCGGCGCAGGACGTCTTCGAAGAGGAACGTCCGGAGGTTCCCGATGTGCGCCACGTTGTAGACCGTCGGGCCGCAGGTGTAGAGCCGCACCATGCCCGGCTCGAGCGGCCGGAGATCGACGGTTCGCCGCCCCAGCGTGTTGAAGAGCCGCAGGGTCACCTGACTCCCCGCGCCTGCCGGCGGGCGATCCGGCGCCAGGTCAGGTCCCGCTTGAGCCCGCGGAGACGGTCCACGAAGAGCCGGCCGTCCAGGTGGTCGATCTCGTGGCAGAGCGCCCGGGCGAGCAGCCCCATCCCCTCGACCTCCCGCACTCGGCCGGAGGCGTCCGCGGCGCGGACCCGGACCCGGGCGGGTCGCAAGACCCGCTCTGCGACGTCCGGAATCGACAGGCATCCCTCCTCTTCCTTCTGTTCCCCCGACGTCTCGAGGATTTCGGGATTGACGAGGACGATGACGGCCGCCGGGTCCGCCCCGACGGAGAGATCGATGATCGCCGCCCGGAGGTTGATCCCGATCTGGGGCGCCGCGAGACCGACCCCGGGGGCGGCGTGGCACGTCTCGATCAGGTCGGCCACGAGCGCCGCTGGGTCGTCCTGGCCCGGATCGACGGAACGGTTGGCCGCGAGCAGGCGATCGTCGCCGTAGCGGACGATGTTCCGGATCACCGCCGCTGTCCTCTCGCCCCGGTAAAGTGTCCCTTCCGCGGGACACTTCGCCGCGCGCCCGCCGCCGGCGTCGTCTTCATAAGTCGTTCCTATAGAGCATATTCTGAGATTTCGGGCAAGCGGCGCGAACGGGCACGCGGATCGCTCATTGCAGAGGTCGGAGGTTCTATTTCCATGCGTCTCACTCGAGTCGGTTTCTGGGTCGCGCTGATCACTGCCGGTATCTCGGCCAGCGCGGCGGCGCAGTCGGACGGTCGCCTGAGCGGGTCCCGGTCGGGCTACTCATACGTCCGGGAGGCGACCGGCGACGTTTCGGTCATTTCCCGATACAACGGCCGGGTCGCGGCGAGACGCAATCTCCCGATCACCGCAGGGGATGAGATCGAAGTTTCCGAAGGCTCTCGCGCGGAGATCTCGCTCGCCGACGGCAACCTCCTCCACATCGGCGGCGGCACGCGCGCACGCTTCGTCTCCCTTCGGGAGCAGCAGGGAGTGGACGACGAATTCTCCGCGATCGAGCTCGAGGAGGGTTCGGTCATCCTCACGGCCGTAGGCGCGGACGAAGACGCCCTGCCGCGCATCGATACCGAAGACGCCACGGTGTATTTGAGCGCCGGGGCCCGGGCCCGCGTCAACGCGGACCGCCGCGGAACGAGCGTCATCGCCCGCGCCGGCCGGATGGAGGTCCGCACGCCCGACGGACGCCACACGCTGCGCTCGGGCGAGTACATGATGGTCCCGGGCGAAGAAGAACCGGAGATTGCGCGCGGCTCCTTCTCGCGCGACCGCTTCGACCTCTGGGCGGCGGACCGCATCAGCGCGCTTTACGAGACGCCGAGCGCGTCGGCGCGTTACGTGGACGACGAGTACGACAGCGAGGTCGTCGCCCTCGACGGATACGGCGACTGGAATTACAACGAAACCTACTCGACCCACGTCTGGAGCCCCCGCGTCTCGGTGGGCTGGACGCCCTACTCCTACGGGTCCTGGTACTACACCCCGATCGGGCTGAGCTGGTGGTCCTACGACCCCTGGGGCTGGTACCCGCACCACTACGGCTCCTGGTTCTTCGACACGGGCTGGAACCGCTGGTGCTGGGCCCCGTCTTATGCCTACTCGCCGGCCTGGGTTTACTGGGCGTACACGCCCTCCTACGTCGGCTGGTGCCCGACGGGCTACTACTCCTTCTATTCGCCCTGGTGGAACAACTACTACCGTCACTGGGGCTTCTCCCGCCGCGGTGGCGTCCACTTCGCCATTCACGGCAGCTTCTCGACGCGCAACGTCGATTTCCGAGGCTGGAACTTCGTGGGCTCGCGCGACTTCGGCGTGTCCGCGCGGATGGACGTGATTCCGGGCTCGCGCATCGCCGACCGCATCGGCGACCGCGTGGCCGTCTCTTCGCGGCCCTTCGTCGTGGAAGGGCGAGGCGCCTCGACGCGCGACGCCATTCGCGATTACGTGCGCGAAGCCCCGCGGGTGATCGAGCGGACGAGCAATCCGGACGCCGGACGCATGGCGCCCGTTCTCGCCCGGCAGCGCGAGCTGCCCGCCGAGACGCAGCAGGCCCTCCGCGGCCGCGCGGTCGTCGTGGAAGGCAATCGCCTCGGCGGCCCGGGCGTCGCGGACGTCGCGCCGCGGGGCGCGATGATCGAGCGGGGACGCACGATGCGCGAGATCAACATGCGCGAGCCGCGCGGCGGCGATGCGCCGGCCCGATCGGCCGAGAGCACCGCGGTCGAAGGTTCCCCCGGTTCCCGCGGGCGAGTCGCGCGTGAGGTTCCGAATCGCGATGCCCGCTCCACCCGGCCCGAACGGGCCACCGCGGCGCCTTCCTCCTCGGAGGAGGGCTGGCGCGGACGCGGCCGGAGCGTGCCCGGCGCGCCGGCCAACGAGGCGGGCCGCGAGGCGCGCGAAGATCGTTCGCAGGCGTCGCCCCGGGCGGTGATTCGCCGCGACCGCGAAGAAGCGCCGCGCCCCTCCCCCGCTCAGGCCGAGCCGGCCCAGCGCGACTGGCGCGGGCGCGGCCGCGCTTCCGAGGCTCCGGCGGTTCGGGATGCGCCTCGAGAGGCGCCTGCCGATCGGAGCTGGAGGAGCCGCGAAGTCCGAGAAGCTCCGCCGGCGGTCCGGATCATCGAGGGGGCCGTCCCCGGTCGACGGTCTGCCGAGCCCCGTGAGGCGCCCCATCCGCGCTCGATCGAGCGGCCCTCCGAGAGCCGTTGGGAGCCGAGACCGGCGATGCGCTCTCGCCAAGCGCCTCCCCCGGCCGAGGTCCGGCGCGGCGAGCCGCCTCCGCGAGTCCGCGAGTCCGCGAGACCGCAACGGGATGCTCCATCCCGGCGCTCGGTTGAGCGGGCGCCCGCGCCTCCGCCACCACAGGCCCGTTCGCAGTCTTCCTCGTCGCCCCGGTCGGCGCCCCCCGCGCGCGACTCGGGCCGCGGAAGAAAAAAGGACTGACAGAACTCTCCCGGGATTTCCTCACCCTTTCACGCGCCCGCCCGGGCGCGTCTTTTTTTGTGCAAAAGGAGGAGCCGCCCCGGAGGGCGGCGAAGACATCCTCCATCGGAGAAGGGGGTACCTGGCTTTTGGGGCCGTGTGCGGTTTACGAAGTTTCGGGGCCTAGACCGCGGCCGTCCCCATCCGGAGCGCCGGGCGCTCGTTGGGCCCGTCGTCCCGGACCTTGCCGTCGAGCAGGCGCACGATGCGTCGGGCGTGTGCGGCGATGTCCTCCTCGTGGGTGACGAGGACGATCGTGTTCCCGCGCGCGTTCAGCTGGTCGAAGAGGGCCATGATCTCACTGCCGGTCTGCGAATCGAGGTTTCCCGTCGGCTCGTCGGCGAGGAGGATGGAAGGGTCGTTGATGAGCGCGCGCGCGATCGCGACGCGCTGGCGCTGGCCTCCCGAGAGCTCGCTCGGATGGTGGTTCGCCCGATCGGTCAGGCCGACCGCCTCGAGCGCCCGCACGGCGCGATCCCGCCGGTCCTTGCGCGCCAGGCCGGAATAGACGAGCGGCAGCTCGACCTGATGGAGCGCCGTCGTGCGCGGCAGCAGGTTGAACGTCTGGAAGACGAATCCGATCTCCTGATTGCGGATCGCCGCGAGCTCGTCGTCGGTCATGCGGGCCACCTCGCGCCCGTTGAGGATGTAGGAGCCCGACGTCGGGGTATCGAGGCAGCCGATGAGGTTCATCAGAGTGGACTTGCCCGAGCCGGACGGCCCCATGATGGCGACGTACTCCCCCCGCTCGACACCCAGGGTCACCCCGGAGAGGGCGTGCACCTGGGTCTGCCCCATCTGGTAGACCTTCGTGATGTCCCGGATGTCTATGAGCATGCGTCTCCCCGAGCGTTCGCCGTTCCCCTTGTTATACGGCCAAGGACTCCCCGGGTTCGAGGGGTTCGGGCGGATCAACCCGTCATGGCGACCCATCCGGTCTTGATGAGCACGAAGAGCACCCAGAACGGCACGATGATTCCCGCCGCGCGCCCGCGTGAGACCCGCGAAGCGGCGGCGAATCCGATCACGAGAAGAGCGAGGACCCAGAGAGAGAAGATGTCGATCGAAGAGAGCAACGAGTGCAGCGCGGGCGAGGCGTCGCGGGCGACGAGGAACCCCAGGTTGGAGCGGACCAGATCGGACATCCCGCGCGGGTCGATCTTCTCCCGCTGCGAGATGACGGGTATCGCGAGGAGGGAGCCGAGCACCGCCGGCAGGAAAGAGTGCGCCGTCACGCCGAGCGCCTGACGGAACCGGAGGTCCCACCCGAAGGCCTTGAAGGCCCCCAGGAAGATCGCCGCGAGGAGGAGGCTGATGGCGGTCGGCGCGACGGTTCCCCACACGAATCCGATCCCGCGGCCGATCCGCGACTGCGTCTCGACCATCGACTCCAGCCGCTCTTCGGAGATCTGCTGCCCGCCCTCCTCCATCCGTTCCCGCAGCATCCCGGCATAGTCGATGCGCGGCATGATGAGCACGGTCAGGATCACGGAGCAGATCGTCCAGAGCACGAGCGGCGCCACCCACGTCGGGCGTTGCGCGATCGAGTCGAGAGTCCTGACGGGAGAAAAGAAAACGCCCGGGATCCGCGCGAGGGCGGAATCCCGGGGCGGAGCGGACGCCCCCGGCTCGGGAGCGCTCACGGCTGGTTCTGCCACATCCGGACTTCGGGAACGCCCGGCTCGGGCATGGCGTCGATCCGGATCCCCTTCCACTCGAGGATGTCCGCGATCGCGTAGTGGTAGGCGGAGACGGCCTTGCGGTAGATCGCGAGCGCCTGGAGCTCGTTGGTCCGGGCGAGCGAGAGATCGCGCTGGATCTCCGTCACCTGAAAGGAGGTCGTCATGCCGTTCTCGAACCGCTTGCGCTCGGCGTCCAGGTTGCGCTCCGCCAGCTCCCGCGCCTTCTGCGCCGCGGCGATCGAGCGGCCCGCCGTCTCGATCGCTCGCGCCGCATCGCGGACCTCGACGAGCACGTTCTGCTCCATGGCGTTCAGGCTGGCCTTCGAAGCTTCCCAGGTGTACTGCGCCTCGCCCCGCCGGCCGCGGGCACCCCGGTTGAAGATCGGGATCGAGAAGTTCAGACCCACCGACCAGTTGTCGGCGTCCGCGTCGAGTACGTTCTCGAACGACTGTCCGAAGCCTTCGCGGACGACGACCTGTCCGGTCTCGTCCCGCTCGACTCCGGCGAGGCCGCTCAAGCCGTACGAGGCGACCAGGTCGAGGTTCGGGAGGGCCTGGTTCTTATAGAAGTCGTACCGGATCCGCAGAGAGTCGCTCGAGAACGCGGCGGCGCGCAGATCCGGGCGCTGCCGCAGGGCGATCGCCGTCCCCTCTTCCGCCCGGACCGTCGTCTGCTCTCCGCGGACTTCGTCTATCGGCACGATCGGCACTTCCCACTGCGCCGGATCGAAGTTGAGCAGTCGCTTGAGGCGATCCTGCGCGTCGCCGATCAAGTCTTCCGCGATGATGATCTCCTGCTCCGCCGTCGCGATCCCGACTTCGGTCTGGACGATGTCGATCGGAGCGAGGGAGCCGACGTCGATGCGGATCCGGGTGATGCGATTCAGGTCGGCCGCAAGCGCCCTCGACTCGCGCTGAACCTCGAGGTTCCGGAGCGCGTAGACGAGGTCCCAATAGGCCTGCTCGACGGCGTGGACGACCGTCTGGACGTCGCGGATGAACTCCTGGTACCGGATATCCCGCGTGTTGCGCGCCGTGTAGATGAGCCAGGTCGTCGCGTCCCACCCGAAGTCGCGCAGCAGCGGCTGGTTCGCCGAGAACGTCAGCCCGCTCGAATACGACGGGTTCACCGAAAAGAACGTGGAGTTCGTCTCGAATCGGCTCGTCCGGAAGCCGAGACTGAACGTGCCGCCGGTCGGCACGAGCTGCGCGACGTTCGCGGACAAGTCCAGGGTGTCGCGCTCCTCCACATCTGCGCCGGCGAGCTGGGAGGCGGAAGGGATCTTCTGGTGAGAGCGGGTCACCGCGGCGCTCGCGAGCGGATCGAAGATTCCCAGTTCGGCGAACAGCAAAAACCGCGAGGCCTCCGCTTCGTTCACGGAGACGTTCAGGTCCTGGTTGTTGGCGAGGGCGAGCCCAATGGCTTCCGACAGGGAGAGCCGGACCCCGCCTTCCGCAGCCGCCGGCAGGGGCCGCGCGGTGCGCTGCCCCGGACGCGCGGAGACCGCCGGATAGTCCTGGGCGACGGCTGTCAGGGGACCGAAAACCAGGGCGAGAGCGGTGGACGCGACCGCCCGACACCGGGGGAACCTCTTCATTCCACTACTCCTTCGTCCCCCCTTCTACGCAGGGGAAGGGGGAAATGTTTCCGACGGCGCTGGCGGCCGGCGCAAGAATACCCCGGCCTCGAGCCCGCAAAACCGTCCCGGTTCAGACGTTTCGCGGAGCCGACGCGTCCGGCTCCGCGAAGGCGGAGACGAGCGCCGCCGTGTGGGGATGCTGCGGCCGCGTCGCCACGACGTCGGCGGGGCCCTCCTCCACGATGCGGCCCTGGTACATGACCGCGATCCGATCGGCGATGCGACGCACGACCGCGAGGTCATGCGAGATGAAGAGATAGGAGAGGCCGTGCAGATCCCGGAGATCCAGGAACAGGTTGATGACCTGCGCGGCGACGGAGACGTCGAGTGCGGAAACGGGCTCGTCGCAGACGAGCAGGCGAGGGCGCGTGGCGAGCGCACGGGCAATCGCGACGCGCTGCCGCTGGCCTCCGGACAGCTCCCCCGGGAATCGGCCAGCGGTTTCCGGCGCGAGCCCGACCTCGGCGAGCAGTTCCGCCACCCGCGAGAAGATCTCGCGGCCGCCCGCCAGCCGCTGGATGCGGAGCGGCTCCGCGACCTGATCGCCGCAACGCATCCGCGGATTCAATGAGGTCTGCGGGTCCTGGAAGACGACCTGGACCTCGCGCCGGCGCTGCCGCAACGCCCGTCCGGACAGCGCCAGCCAGTCCTCGCCATCCAGTCGCATCGTGCCGCGCGTCGGATCTTCCAGCCGCGCGACGAGCCGTCCCGTCGTAGTCTTACCGCTTCCGGACTCGCCGACGAGACCGAGCACCTCGCCCTTGGCGATGTGGAAGCTCACACCCGCGAGCGCGATCACCTCGCCGTCGGAGCCGAGAGCCGCGCCGCGGGCCGGATACCGCTTCTCCAGGTCCGAGGCGGAAAAGAGCGCTTCCCCCGAAGGAGAGGCGGCCGTCATGGGACCGACAGCGGGAGTCCGGCGGAAAGCGGGCGCGGCGAGCCGCGAGCCTCCGGTGACCCGTCAGCCGGCTCGTAAAGGAAGCAGCGAGCCAAAGAGCCCCCGGCGGTCGGGTAGAGGCCGGGCGGACGCTCGTCGCACGGCGAGAAACGTTCCGGGCACCGCGGAACGAATGCGCAGATCCCGGCGGGGCGCATCGAAAGATCGGGGACGATTCCCGGGATCGCGTCGAAGCGCCGGCCGGAACCGCCCCCCTCTCCGAGACGGGGTACGGACCGGAGCAGCCCGCGGGAGTAGGGGTGACGGGGGGACCGGAACAGCTCCGGCGTCGCCGCTTCCTCGGCGACCTTTCCCGCATAGAGCACGAGGGCGCGATCGGTGCGCTGCGCCACGATGCCCATGTCGTGCGTGATCAGAACGAGAGACAGCCGGCGCTCCGCGCGCAACCGGTCGAGCAGCTCGAGCACTTGCGCGGCGATCGTCGAGTCGAGAGCCGCCGTCGGCTCGTCGGCGACGAGGACCGCCGGATCGCCGGCGAGAGCGATCGCGATGAAGGCCCGCTGACGCTCTCCGCCGGAGAGCCGATGCGGGTGCGCGCGCAGGACGCGGTCGGGATCGCGGAACGCCACTTCCACGAGACGCTCCCGGGCAATCTCCATCGCCTCCGCGCGCCGCACGCTCCGGTGGAGCCGGATGGCTTCGAGCAACTGCGACCCCACGGTGCGCACAGGATCGAGCGCGGCGGCCGGTTCCTGGAAGACCAGTGCGACCTGCCGGCCGCGCACGCGGCCCCATTCCTTCTCCGGGGCGCCCAGCAGCTCCCGCCCGCGCCACCGGAGGGAGCCGGAGAGCCGCGAACCTTCCGGGGTCAGCGCGAGAAGGGCGCGGCCGAGGAGCGTCTTGCCGCAGCCGCTCTCGCCGACGACCGCCAGAGCCTCGCCTTCGGCGAGATCGAAATCGATCCCATCCACGGCGGGGCGCCACGACCCCGCGATGGAGATCTCGACGCGCAGGTCACGGACGGAGAGGATCGGGGCGGGACGCTCGGGGCGAGCGGCTTGCCCGATCACTTGCTGCGCACCGCCTCCAGGCCCCGCACGCGGTCCACGATGTCGCGGTAGTTCGTGTTCAAGCCGTAGACCTCGAGGAACGTCCGGTAGGCGAGCTCGAGGTCTCCGGTGTTCTGGTACACGCAGCCGAGGTCGTACAGGAGGCCGACGGTTTCGAGCTCCCGGATGTCCGGGGCCTCCAAGCCCTTTCGGTACCACTTCACGGCGAGCTGCGGCATGCCTTTCTCGAGGAAGCAGAGGCCGAGCATGCTGCAGCATTCCACCGTCCGGGCCGGGTCCTTGCTCGCGAGCTGGAACTCGCCGATCGCCTCGTCGATGAGCCCCATCTCCTTGTAGGCGATCCCCAGGTTGAAGTGCGTCTCGTAGTCTTCGGCCGAGAGCTGCTGCTCGACCCCCTTCTTGAACTCGCGGAAGATCTCCTCGAGGGAGGCCTCTCCCTCGGCCCGCGAGGCTTCCGCCGGGGGCGGGGCGGATTCCTCCGCCAGCTCCTTCTCGAGCTCCTCGGCGAGGTTGAAGAACTGCTGTTCGTCGGCGAAGAGGCTCTGCTCGTCCACGATCGGAGCGGGCGGGCCGGCGGAGGGCGCCGCTTCGCCGGCGCGCAGCATCTCTTCCTCGAGGAGCGTCCCCAGCTCCTCGTACGAGACGAACTCGGACTCGTTGGCGGTCACGCGAGCCGGGCTTTCCTCCGGAGCAGCGGACGCGGGCGCCGCCGCCAGCTCCTCGACCGCGAGCGCTTCGAGGCTACTGAAGCGGACCGTCTCGTTCCCGACGGCCACCTCCTCGCCGGACGCTTCCTGCGCCCGGGGGGCTTCCTGCGCGGAGATAGGGATCGCATCGTCGGGAGGCTCCGCGACCGGCTCCGGCTCCGGCGGCTCGGGGGAGGGAGCCGGCGGGATGGGGAGATCGATCTCGAACTCCTCGAAATCGATCGCGGCCTCCGAGGCGGCAGCGCGCCCGGGCGCCGACGCGGGTCCCCTCGTCTGGAAGCGCGCCGACAGCGCCGCCGCCTCTTCGCCGCGGCCCTGCTCCCGATAAACCTCCGCCAGGCTCGCGGCTTCCTGCGCGAGCGCGGGATTCTTCGACTCCGACATCAGCTCCACGAGCCGCTCCCGGGCCTTGAGGAGGTCCGGGCGCCGTCGAACGAGGGAGCGGAGCCGCTCGATCGCCTTGTCGGTCAGACCGTAGCGCGCGAAGACCTCGGCTTCGACGATGAGCGTTTCGACCTCGCGGTCCGAGGCGGCGGCCGCCTCCTCGGAGGGGGGCGGAGCGGAAGGCTCGAACTCGATGGCCGGCACGACCGGCTGCGGGGCGTGGACGGCGGGTTGGGGGGTGCGGTCGTCGATGATGATCTCTTCGATCTCCGCGGACTCCATGGGGGCTTCCGGAGATGGAGGTGGGGGCGGCGGCCCGATCTCACGCAACCGGCCGGCCGCCTCCTCGTGCGCCGGCACCGCGCGCAGAGCGCGCTGGTACTGCTCGATGGCGCCGGCGGTGTCGCCGCGGCGTTCGGCTTCGCGGCCCAGCCCGAAGCGCAGCGCCGCGACCTCCGCGAGGTTGCCTTCGGCCTCCGGGACCTCGGCCATCTTCCGCAGCGACTCGTAATGCGACGGCTCGGCCTCGAGGATCGGAACGAGATACCCGGCGGCGCGCAGCGCGTCGCCCCCGGAAAGGGCGGCGTCCACGAGCGGAAGCACCGCGGTCAGAGCCGGGCCGTACATCCCCTCCTGCATGCGCAGGCGGGAGAGCATGAGGCGCGCCGGCTCGTACCTGGCGTCCAATGCGATCGCCTGCTCCGCCGTGCGCGCCGCCTCGGCGCGCTGGCCCATCTCCATCTGAGCCTCGGCGAGCAGCGTGAGGCTTTCGGCCGTGCGGGGAGCCGCCTTGAGGATCGCGATCGCCGCCGTGGGGTTCTTCTGCGCGAGCAGGGAACGCACGAGGCTCTTCTGGATCCCGGCGTCATGGGGAGAGAGCTCCAGCGCTTTCTGGAACACGGCGGCCGCTTCGTCGTGCGCGCCGCGGCGCAGCAGCATGCTCCCGATCAGTCCGTACTGCATCACGGCCTGCTCGGTCTGGTTCGCGCCCCGGTAGAGGTCCGCCAGGCGGACCTGGATCTTCAGGTCGTTGGGATCGACCGCGCTCATCTTCTTGTAGGCGGCGATCGCCTCTTCCAGCTTGTTGCTCTTCTGGTAGTGGTCGGCCAGCACCTGGTACTGGCTCCGCGCGTCCTGGGTCAGGCCCTGCTTGTGGTAGAGGTCCGCGAGGCGGTCGTAGACCTCGAGCTGCGAGGGGTCGATCTTGTTGATCTTCTTGTAGATGGCGATGGCCTTGAGGAAGAAGCCGTCCCGGGCGTAGAACTCCGCGATCTTCGAAAAGAAGGGGATCGAGTCGTTGGGCCGGTTCATCCGGACGTACAGATCCCCGACCTTGTTCAAAGTCGAGATGTCCTTGGGGTTGTCGTCCAGCAGACGCAGGTATTCCTTCAGCGCCTGGTCGAGTTTCCCGCGGGCTACGTATTTTTCCGCAGCCTGCAGGACCTGGTCCCGATTGGCCGGCATGTGGCTCAAATTCTAACCGGGTTCCGGCGTCCTTTCGGTGAGACGGGGCGCCCGCGAGGCGCCGGCGGAAGCAGAGGCTCGTCGACCGGAACCACGCCGTGGTAGGTCAGGCGGTGCTCGGGACAGGGACCGTAGCGGTCGAGGGCTTCCCAGTGCTCCGGCGTGCCGTAACCCTTGTGGTGCTCGAAGCCGTAAGCGGGATACCGCCGCCCGAGCTCGTCGAGGAGGGCGTCCCGATGCACTTTGGCGACGATGGATGCGGCCGCGATCGAGGAGCAGAGCGCGTCACCATGGATGACCGGCAGCTGCGGACGCCGTACGCCGGGGACCGTGACCGCGTCCAGGAGAAGCGCCTCCGGCTCCGGCCGCAGGGCCTCGATCGCCGCGCGCATGGCGGCGAGGCTGGCCCTCAGGATGTCCCGGGCGTCGATGTCCGCGGCGCTGACCACGCCGATTGCGAGAGCGCGGGCGCAGCGACGGATCTCCTTCTCGATGCGGCTGCGCGACTCGGCGTCGAGCCGTTTCGAATCGTCGAGGCCGGGCAGGACGCAGCCCGTGGGGAGGATGACGGCCGCGGCGACGACGGGGCCGGCGAGCGACCCGCGTCCGGCTTCGTCCACGCCGGCCACGAGCACGTATCCCCGCCCGCGCAATTCGTGGTCGAGGCGGTCGAGCAGGGCGAGGCGCCCCAGCTCCGCGAAAAGCGCGGAGAAGGGATCACACCGCATGGAGCGATCCGGGGCGAGCTACTCGGCGCGCTTCTCTTCGATCCTCGCGGCTTTGCCCTTGCGGCCTCTCAGGTAGTAGAGCTTCGCGCGCCGGACGGCGCCGCGCCGATCGATGTCGATCCGGTCGATCACAGGAGAGTGCAGGGGAAAGATCCGCTCGACGCCGATGCCGCTCGAAATCTTGCGCACGGTGAAGGTCTCGCGCACGCCGCCGCCCCGCCGGGCGATGACGACCCCCGCAAAAACCTGGATGCGCTCCTTCTCGCCTTCTCGAACTTTGACGTGAACGCGTACGCTGTCTCCCGGAGCAAAGTCGGGCAGATCCCGGCGCAGGGCGGCCTTCTCCACGTCCAGTAGCAGATCGCTCATGATGATCCCTCTCCGCGAGCGGTCGCCCCGCTCACCGACCGACGGAAACAGAAACTCGCCGCGACCGCGGCGAAGCAGCCGGTGAGTATATCCGGAGGCGGACGCCCCGGCAACCGCCGGCGGATCGGGACGTCACTCTTCCCCCTCCCCCGGCTCCTCCGGCCGCCGCTCCAGCAGGTCGCCGCGGCGTTGCCGCGTCCGCTCGAGCGCGCGCGCACGCCGGAACCGCTCGATGCGCGCGTGATCTCCGGAGAGCAGGACGGAAGGCACCTCGAGACCGCGGAAGTCGCGCGGCCGCGTGTAATGCGGGTAGTCGAGCCGGTCCCGCGCGAAGGACTCCCGCTCGACCGACTCGGCCCGTCCGACGACCCCGGGCACGAGCCGTGAAACGGACTCCGTCAACGCGAGCGCGGCCGCTTCTCCTCCCGGAAGAACGAAATCTCCGAGCGAGATCTCCTCATCGAAGAGCCCGGCGTCACGCGCCCGCTCGTCCACGCCTTCGTACCGGCCGCAGAAGAGCAGAAGGCGCGGCCGCAGGGCGAGCTCTTCGACCTTCCGCTGGTCGAGACGGACGCCGTCGGGCGTGAGCAGAACGGTCCACGCGGGGGGCGAGCCGCGGCGCGCCTCGACGGCCGCGGCCACGACGGGCGCCATGAGGACCATGCCGGCTCCCCCGCCATACGGCTCGTCGTCCACCTTCCGATGCTTGTCCTGCGAGAAATCGCGCAAGTTGCTGACGTGGACTGCGACGCGGCCGGCCGCGATCGCCTTCCCCAGGAGGCTTTCGGCCAGCGGCGAACGGAAATACTCCGGAAAGATCGTCAGGATTTCGATGCGCAGGGCGACGGGAATTCCGCTCACAGCTCGAAGAGCCCCTCCGGGGGATCCAGGATGATCAAGCGGTCCGCCGGGCGCATCTCCACGACGATCGGCCGCACGAAGGGGACGAGGGCCGGGCGCGAGGAGGGCGTGCGCACCTCGAGGAGCGCGCCCGCGGCCGTCTGCTCGAGCCCCACGACGGTTCCCAGGTCGCGGCCGGAGGCATCGCGACAACCCCATCCCTCGATCGCGTGGCTGTAATAGAAGTCCGGGGGCGCCTCGACGGATTCCCCGTCCGGAACGCAGAGGTCCCCTCCGGTCAGAGCCGAGGCGTCTTCCGCGGTCGCGATGCCGCGGAACCGCATCAGGAGGCGGCCGGAGTGGGGGCGCACCGATTCCAGCACGAGGTTGCGCTGTTTTTCGCCCCGCCTCCAGATCAGCGGGGCGCCGGGGACGAACCGCTGCGGGAAATCGGTGTGCGCCTCGACGGAGACCTCCCCTTCGAGGCCGTGGGGCCGCCGGATCTCACCGACGAGCAGCATCGAAAGGAAAGTCGTGAACCTCGGGTGCGGGGATCAGTCCTTGATCCGGACCGAGACCTTCCGCCCGCGCGCCGCGGCGGCTGCGCCGACGAACGCGCGCAACGCGCGGACCGTGCGCCCCTCGCGCCCGATGAGACGGCCGCGGTCCGACTCCGACACATCGACTTCGTAAACCGTCGTGCGGCCTTCCGGGTACTCCGTTACCCGGGCTTGCTCCGGGTGATCCGAGAGGCGCTTGACGACGAGCTCGATGAGGGGCTTCACGTACGCAAACCCGGCGCGACGCCGCTAGGCGGCGGCGGGCCCTTCGGGGCGGCTCAGCAGAGACCGGACGGTCGGAGATACGGTGGCTCCCCGCCCGATCCAGTAGCGGGCGCGCTCGCGGTCGAACGCGACCGCCGCGGGCTCCGCGACGGGGTCGTAGGAACCGAGCTCCTCGAGAACTTCGGCCCGGGCGGTCCGCCGCGAGTCGGAGACCACGATCCGGTAGTGCGGCCGGTTGCGCGCCCCCATGCGGCGCAGGCGAATCATCAACATCGGAAGAAAGTCCTTTCTCGCTCGAAAAACCGGGGATCTTAACACCACGGAGGCTTCGCTGGCGGGGGGACCTGCGCCGCGCTCCCGGCCCTACCGGGAACGCGGAGCCGGCAGGGGGATCCGCGAGAGATCGAGCCGGGGCTTTCCCTTGCCCGCCGTCTTCATCAGCTTTCGCATCTGCTGGTATTGCTTCAGGAGGCGGTTGATCTCCGCCACCGTCGTGCCCGAACCGGCGGCGATGCGCTTCTTGCGGCTCCCGTTGAGGACCTGCGGGTACCGGCGCTCTTCCGGGGTCATGGAGTCGATGATCGCGGAGACTCGCGTCAGCGCCTTCTCGTCCACCGATTCCGGCGCCGACAAGGCTTTGAAAGCGCCCGCCTTGGGCAGCAGGTCGAGCAAGCCGGAGATCGGCCCCATCTTCTTCATGGACTTGAGCTGGTCGGCGAGGTCCTCCAGGGTGAACTCCCCGGCGCGGGTGCGCTCGGCGAGGCGGCGCGCGGCGGACTCGTCCACCTGCGCTTCGACCTTCTCGATCAAGGTCAGGACGTCCCCGAGCCCGAGGATCCGGGAAGCCATCCGGTCCGGGTGGAAGGGCTCGAAGTCCTCGGGCTTCTCGCCCACCCCGACGAACTTGATGGGCCGCTCGAGGGTCGTGACGATCGACAGCGCCGCTCCGCCGCGCGCGTCCCCGTCGGTCTTCGTCAGCACCACGCCGGTGAGCGGGAGCGCCGCCGCGAAGCCGGACGCGGAGCGGACCGCGTCCTGTCCGGTCATCGCGTCCGCGACGAAGAGGGTCTCGCGCGGCTGGATCGCGGCATGCACGGCGGCAATCTCCCGCATCAGGTCCTCGTCGATGTGCAGCCGGCCGGCCGTGTCCACGATGACCGTGTCCCGTCCCGTGAGCTTCGCTTCCGCCACGCCGTCCCGCGCGACCGCGACCGGGTCCGCCGCGTTCGAGTCGAAGACGGGGATTCCGATCTGACGCCCGAGCGTCTTGAGCTGCGAGACTGCGGCCGGGCGGGAAAGGTCCGCCGCGACGAGCAGCGGATACCGCCCGCGACTCTTCAAGTGGAGAGCGAGCTTGGCGGCGGAAGTCGTCTTGCCCGACCCCTGGAGCCCCACCACCGCCAGGACGGCGGGCCGTCCATCGAGCGCGAGCTCCGCCTTCTCTCCCCCCAGCAGGGCAACGAGCTCATCACGGACGATTCGCGTCACCTCCTGCGCGGGAGAGAGCTGCTGGAGGACGCGCTTGCCGACCGCCTTCTCCTTCACGCGCGCGGTGAACTCGCGCACGACGGGAAGAGCCACGTCCGCTTCGAGGAGCGAGAGCCGGATCTGACGCAGCGCCGTCTCGAGGTGGTACTCGGTGAGCTGCCCTTCGCCGCGCAGCTCCTTGAAAACTCCCTGGATTCTGTCGCCGAGACCTTCGAACACCCGAAGTCCTCCTGTCCGACGCCGTCCGCCTGGACGCGGGTCAGAATACCCGACGGGAGGCACCGACGGCAGTTGACAGCCCCCCACGTTCGGATATGATCCGCGCGTTTTCCCCCAGACTCGAATCCGTTGTCGAGCGCCATGGGAGATGCGCTCACCATGAAGGAGGAGATGAGGAATATGAAGAAGTCCTGGACCCTGGGCCTGGCGGTCCTCTTTGCGGTGACGACGCTGGTCGGCTGCACAAAGCGCGAGGAGACGACGACCACCACCGAGACGACCACCGAGGCCCCCGCGGTCGTCGAAGAGACCGGAACGACGATGACCACCACGACAGAGACGATGGGAACCGAGACCACGATGACCGCGACGACCGAGACCGGCACCATGATGACGACGCCGTCGATGACGACGACGCCCCCGGCGCGGTAGCCGCTCGCTTTCACGTTGCAAGAGGCCCCTCCGGGGGCCTTTTTGCTTTTGCGCCTTTTCCCTCCTCGGAGTTTGCCCTCCGCCGTAAACTGACCTCACTTGCTGCCGATCGGAGTCGAGCTCATCCTCGTGGCGACCCTCGTCGCGCCGTGCATCGACTCCCTGCGATTGCGGGCGCGTGAACGTTCCCTCGCACGGCAGCTGGAGGTCCGCGAGAGGGAAGTCCATTTCCTCGGCGAGTCGCCGGACCCCCGCGTGATCCTGCGGCACGCGCACGAAGCGGCTCAGAGGATCCTGCCGGTGACCCGTTTCGATCTCTACCGCGTGGACGCCTCCGGCCGTGTCCACGAAGTCTGGCGCCTTCCGTCCGGAGAGAACCCTACGGGACCCGTCCGGGACGACGCGCACCGGGACCTGGGCCGCGAAGTCGACCCGAATCGGGTCCTCGAGTTCACGGCGACGGAGACGGAGCGGTCCTTCGCTCCCCGCGAGCTGCTGCCCGGCGCGCCGCCGAGCACCGAGCTGCGGCTGCCCCTCTATTCCGGGGACCGGTTCGTCGCGTTTCTCGACCTCGGCAGCTCGCAGCCGATCGACGACGAGCGCAAAGCGGAGCTGAGCGCACTCCTCGGGCCCTTGACGGCGTCGCTGCACGCCGCCCGCAACTGGACGATCGCCGTCCAGGACGAGTTGTCCGGTCTCGCTTCGCGCCGCTATTTCGAGACCCGTCTCGCCGAGGAATGGTCGCGCCACGAACGCTACGGCAGCTCGCTCGCGGTCGCGTGCTTCGACCTGGACTCCTTCAAGAGACTCAACGACTCGCTCGGACATGAAGCCGGGGACCTGGCCATCCGGCGGTTCGGGGAGATCGCACGGGCCGAGATCCGCTCGACCGACGTGGCATGCCGCTACGGAGGCGAGGAGTTCGCGATTGCCTTTCCGGAGTCGGGAGCGTCCGCCGCCCGCGGAGTCGCCGAGAGAATACGCCGGTCCGTCGAGCGGGAGCGGCTCGTTTACGGGGGGCGCCGCTTCCGCGTTACCGTGTCCGCTGGCGTGGCCGAGGCGCGGCCCGGGCCCGGCGACCGCGCCCGGCTGCTCATCGAGGCGGACCGGGCCCTCTACCGCGCCAAGCAGGGGGGCCGCAACCGCGTCGTCGTGCGGCGGGAAGAAGCGACGGAAACCGAAGCCGTTCCCGCGGCCCTGCCCGCCGCCGCGCGGCGACGCCGCCGCTGACGCTCCCCCCATCCGCTATATTGCCGCGCCGCCGTGAGCGAAGCGCCGGAGGCCGTCGACGCGTTGCTGGAAGAGCTCATCGGCGCTCAGCGCGCGCGCCTGCTCGAGCTCGCGCGGCGCATCCGTCCGCAGGCGACTCCGGAGGATCTCCTTCAGCCCCACGATCACCCGGAGCTCGCGACCAACCCGCACTTCAACTTCGAGGATGGAATCCTGGCCGGCTACCTCGCCGTGCGGGCGGCCTTGCGGGCGAGACGGTAGAGCCACCGGGGCCATCTCCGGCGCGAGTCCCCTCCGAGGCTCGCGATGGTCTCCGCGTGGGCGTCGATCCACTCGCGGTCTTCCGGTCGCACGCCGAGCTCTCCGAGAAGCCGCCCGCTCTCCCGCGCGAGCTGACGCAGGACCTCCCGCGTCTCGTTCATCGCGCGATCCCGGCGGCGTCGAGGAGAGCCGAGACCGTGCGATCCCAGGACAGCTCCGCCGCGCGCTGCCGGCCCTTCTCGCCCAGGCGTGCGAGCGCTTCCGGCCGGTCCCAGGCGAGGCGCAGGGCGGCGCCCAGCGCTTCGGGACTGGGCGGAACCACGAGCCCGGTCTCGCCGTCGGTGACGAACTCGAGCGGCCCTCCGGCATCGTCCGTCGTCAGGACGGCTTTCCCCGAGAGAAAGGCCTCGAGAGGAACGTAACCGAGGTCCTCCCCCGCGGGGGTCACGACGACCAGCCGCGCTCCGGCGTACAGATCGAGCAGCTCCTCTTCTCCGACCTCTTCGGCGATCCAGCGGACGCGATCGGCGACCCCGAGCTCACGCGCCAGCCGCCGCAGGCGCGCCTCTTCCGGTCCGCGCCCGAGCAGGACGAGGCGTGCCGCCGGGGCGTGGGCCAGCGCGGCGAGAACGAGATCCGGCCTCTTCCAGCCGTCCAGCCGTCCGACGCAGAGCGCGTATTCGCCGGGAGCCCCGCCACGGTACCGGCCAGCGAGGGGCGGAGGGTGGTACAGCGGCTCGCTCGCGATTCCGTTGTACCTGGCCAGCCGCTGCGCGACCGTCCGGGAGTTGGCGAACACGCGACGCGCTTCCGTGAGGCCGACGCGATCGATCTCGGAGATCGCTTCGCGCGTGCGCCGGTCCTCCCGAGACGCCGTGAAGTCGCTGTATGGGGTGCCGAACTGGTCGTACGCCTGGCGGTACTGATGGATCAGCCAGACGACCTTGTTGGGATGCCGCACGGCATAGCTCGGAAAGCGCGTCGCGATCACGGCATCCACCGACTTCCCGCCGACTTCGGAGAGGTCGAGCGAGCGCCAGGCCAGGGCGCTGCGGATGAGATCGAAACGGTCGCGCTCGATGAGAGGCATCGTCACGAGGTCCGCCTCGACTCCGCGCGCCTTCAGCTCCTCCGTCAGGCGGCGCACGTGACGCTCGGCGCCCCCCGCGAAGAAGGGAGACTGGACCCCCAGAACCAGAACCCGCGCCGATCTCAGGCGAGGGCCTCCGGAGCCCGCGCGATGAGCGCATAGTCCTGCGGGGCGAAGAGCAGCCGGTTCAGCTTGGCGTCGTTCGCCGTGGCTTCCTCGAGCCGTTCCGGCTCAGGAAGCGGCGAGCGGTACTCGATCCGCGCGTCGGTGAAGCCGGCGGCCCCGGCGAGGAACTCGAGGGCTTCCGGGGGAACGGGACGCACGTGGGTCGGATCGAGGAAGAACGCGCGCAGCGCCGAAAGGGAGTCGGTGTTGATCGTCTCCAGGATCAAGAGGCCTCCCGGCACGAGGACCCGCCGCGCCTCGCGGAGGAAGCG